>JAJPHY010000119.1 GCA_021325015.1 Actinomycetota bacterium
GCGGCGAGGACGATCAGCGCGACGTCTCCGGAGCTGGTGGCGAGGACGGCCGAGGTCGGCATGAGCGGACTCCTTGCAGGCTCGGGGTTTCCGTGCGGGCATCATACCGAGGGCGGAGAGGGGGCCGTCGGGCCGTCGCGGGCCGTCGGGCGCGCGATTCCTTCTTGGGTATCGAGTCCGGCCGGCCCGTCCGGCCCTCACTCCCGATGCCCCGCGAGGCACCGGGGAGTGCCGGCGATCGGCTCGGCGGCTCGCTCAATCGTCCCCCTGCTCGGACCCCTCCCCCTCGGACTCCTCCCCGATGGACTCCTCGCCCTGGCCCGACGGCTCGTAGTAGCGCTTCCCCTCGAACCGCACCGGACGGTACTGCTGCTCGACCACGTGTCCCGGGTAGTCGTGCGGGTACTTGTAGCCCTCGCCGTACCCGAGCTTCCTCAGGGCCGGATGGCCGGGCTCCTTCAGGTGCAGCGGCACCGGGTCGGCCGAGGCCGCGTCCTCCTGCGCCCGGCCGAGGGCCGCGATCACGCTGTTCGACTTCGGGGCGCGGGCCAGGTAGATCGCCGCCTCGGCAAGGTTCAGCCTGGCCTCGGGAAGCCCGACGTACTCCACCGCCTGGGCCGCCGCCACCGCGACGAGGAGGGCGCGCGGGTCGGCCAGGCCGATGTCCTCGGAAGCGTGGACGATCATCCGGCGCGCGATGTAGCGAGGGTCCTCCCCGGCCTCGATCATCCGCGCGAGCCAGAACAGGGCCGCGTCGGGATCCGAGCCCCGGATGCTCTTGATGAACGCCGAGATCACGTCGTAGTGCGCGTCGCCCTGCCGGTCGTAGACGATCGCCTTCTTCTGGACGGCGTCGGCGGCGAGCTCGAGGCTCACCGTGTGCTCCCCCGCCGCGACCGCCGCGAGGACCGCCGCCTCGAGCCCGGTGAGCGCGATCCGCGCGTCTCCCCCCGCCACCTCGATCAGGTGGTCGATCGCCTCCGGCGAGACCTCCACCCCCCGCGCGCCGAGCCCGCGCTCCCGGTCGGCGAGCGCGCGCTCGAGCAGCGTTCGCAGGTGCTCCTTCGACAGCGGCTCGAGCCGGAGCAGCAGGCAGCGCGAGAGCAGCGGCGTGACGAGCGAGAAGTAGGGGTTCTCGGTGGTCGCCCCGATCAGCGTGATCGTCCCGTCCTCGACCGCCGGCAGCAGGACGTCCTGCTGGGCCTTGCTCCAGCGGTGGACCTCGTCGACGAACAGCACCGTCCGGAACATCCCGCCCCGCGCCCGGTCCATCACCTTCCGGGCATCGGCGACGCCGGAGGACACGGCCGAGAGCTGGACGAGCTCGGCCCCGACGGCCTCGGCGAGCAGGTAGGCGAGCGTGGTCTTCCCGGTCCCGGCCGGGCCCCAGAGCAGCAGGGAGGGCAGGTGGCCGGCCTCCAGGAGCTTGGAGAGCGCCCGGCCCGGCCCGAGGAGGTGCTCCTGACCGACGAACTCGTCGAAGCGGCGGGGGCGCATCCGGGCGGCGAGGGGCGCCTCCGCCATGGCGACCCTCACCCGCGGTAGCGCACGACGCGGGTCGGGCGGATCCGATACAGGACGCGGACCTGACCCTCGACCGGGGTCCACGGCCTGCCGTCGTACTTGCGGGAGAGCGCGTCGATGTGGGAGTCGGCGCGCGGACCGCTCACCCGCTCGACCACCCGCCCCTCCACCGCGATCCACCGGTAGGCGTCGCCGGTCCTCGCCACGAGGACCGCGACGCGGGGGTCGCGGCGCATGTTCCGATCCTTCCGGCGGCCCTCGGCCGTGTTCACCAGGACGTGGCCGTCCTCGGCGTCGATCCACCCGATCGAGACCTGCGGAGAGCCGTCGGCGTTCAGCGTGACGAGCTGCGCGTAGTTGGGCTCGCGCAGGAGCTCGAGGTCGGCGTCGTTCAGCTCCTTGGTCATTCGGCCTCCCTCGCCCGCGGCCGGGCGACGATCCGGATCCCGAGCTCGCGGAGCTGCTCCTCCGACACCGGGGCCGGGGCGCCCGTGAGCGGGTCCGCGCCGGACTGGGCCTTCGGGAACGCGGTGACGTCCCGGATCGCATCCTTTCCGGCCATCAGCATGACGATGCGGTCCAGGCCCATCGCGATGCCGCCGTGCGGCGGGACCCCGTACCGGAACGCGCGCAGCAGGTGCCCGAACTTCTCCTCGGTCTCCTGCGGGCTGAGGCCGAGGACCTCGAACACCCGCCGCTGCACCTCCGGGTCGTGGATCCGGATGCTGCCGCCGCCGATCTCGTACCCGTTCAGGACCAGATCGTAGCCGCGGCTCTTCGCGGTGCGGGGGTCCAGGTCGTCGGAGGCCGGGGCGGTGAACGGATGGTGCACGCTCACCCACTTGCCCTCGTCCTCGCTCCACTCGAACAGCGGAGGCTCGACCATCCAGCAGAAGGCCCACGCCCCGCTGGGGACGAGGTCCAGGCGAGCGGCCATCTGCCGGCGGAGCGCGTCGAGCGCCACGTTCGCCCGGTCGGGGCGGTCGGCGACGATCAGCACGAGGTCGCCCGGCGCGGCGCCGGTCGCCTTCAGCACGCCCTCGACCTCGTCGGGGCTCAGGTGCTTCTCGACCGGCGAGCGCACGCCGCCCTCCTCGACCACAAGCCAGACGAGTCCCGCCGCCCCGCGCTCCTTCGTGACCTGCACGAGGTCGTCGAGCTCCCTGCGCGAGAGCCGCGCGCCGCCCGGCGCGGCCAGGGCCTTCACCACACCGCCCTCCGCGAGCGCCGAGGCGAACGCGCGGAACCCCGTCCCGGCGAACACCGCACCGAGGTCGGCGAGCTCCATGCCGTAGCGAAGGTCCGGCTTGTCCGAGCCGTAGCGCGCCATCATCTCGTCGTAGGTCATGCGCGGGAACGGCGTCGAGACCTCGGCGCCGCGGATCTCGCGGACGATCCGCGCGTACAGGGGCTCGATCACCGCGAAGAGGTCCTCCTCGTCGACGAAGGACATCTCGACGTCGAGCTGCGTGAACTCGAAGCTGCGGTCCGCCCGCGGGGTCTCGTCGCGGAGGCAGCGGACGATCTGGTAGTAGCGGTCCTGACCCGCCACCATCAGGAGCTGCTTGAGCTGCTGCGGCGACTGCGGGAGCGCGTAGAAGGTCCCCGGCCACAGCCGGGAGGGCACGAGGAAGTCTCGAGCGCCCTCCGGGGTGCTTCGGGTGAGCATCGGGGTCTCGACCTCCAGGAACCCGAGCGCGTCCATGTGCTCGCGGATGATGTGGTTGATCCGGTGACGCAGCCGCAGGATCGCCGTCATCTCGGGACGCCGCAGGTCGAGGTACCGGTACCTCAGCCGCAGCTCCTCCGAGGCCTCGGTCCGGTCCTCGATGGGGAACGGGGGCGTCTCGGCGACGGACAGCGTCTGGACCGCGTCGACCACGACCTCGACCTCGCCGGTCGGGAGCGAGGGGTTCACGGTCCCCTCGGGGCGGGCCCGGACCTCACCGCTCACGGCGACGACCGACTCCACCTTGAACCGCTGCGCCGCCGCGTGCGCCTCCGCCTGGTCCGGGTGGAAGACGAGCTGCACGAATCCCTCGCGGTCGCGAAGGTCCACGAAGGTGACCCCTCCGTGGTCGCGCTGGCGGGCCACCCACCCGCAGAGCGTCACGCGCGCGCCGGCGTGCTCGGCGCGGAGCTCGCCGCACGTGTGCGTGCGCATGCTGGTCGCGCCGTCAGGCATCGCCCGCTCGCAGCCGGTCGACCACGGTGGCCTCCGGCACCGTCTCCTGGACGCCGTCGGCGAGCCGGCGAAGCGCCACCGTGCCCGAGGCAGCCTCCTCCTCCCCGACGATCGCCGCGTAGCGCGCTCCGGCCCGGTCCGCCATCCGCAGCTGGGCCTTGAGCGGCCGCTCTCCGAACGCCGCGTCGGCCGGCACGCCGCCGGCGCGGAGCAAGCGCAGGAGGTCGCGCGACTTCGCGCGACCGGCCTCACCCAGGCCGACCACGAAGGCCACCAGCCCGGGTTCCTCGGGCGGCACCAGCCCCTCGTCCTCGACCGCGAGGAGCACCCGCTCGAGCCCCATCCCGAACCCGACCCCGGGCACGTGCGGCCCGCCGAGCGCCTCGGCCAGGCCGTCGTACCGCCCGCCGCCGAACAGCGTGGCCTGGGCCTGGGTCCGGGAGGCCAGCGCGTGGCTCACGAACTCGAACGCGGTCCGCGTGTAGTAGTCGAGCCCGCGGACCAGGGTCGGGGTGACCACGGCCTTCAGCCCCTCCTCCTCGAGCCCGGCGAGCACCGCCTCGAAGTGCTCCCGGCATGGAGCGCACAGGCGCTCGGTGATCCTGGGCGCCTCGGCCGCGAGCGCCCGGCAGGCATCGTCCTTGCAGTCGAGCACGCGGAGCGGGTTGTCCTCGAATCGGTCGCGGTGCTCGTCTCCCATCCGATCGCGGTTGGCTCGGAGGAAGGCCAGGAGCTCCTCGCGGTAGGCCGGCCGGCAGACCTCGTCGCCGATCGAGTTCACCTGGATCTCGTACCGCTCGAGGCCGAGCGAGCGCAGGAGCGCGTCGCCGACCACGATCGCCTCGACGTCGGCGCCGGGCTCGCCGGCCCCCACGACCTCGATCCCGAACTGCCGGTGCTCGCGGTAGCGCCCGGACTGCGGACGGCCGTAGCGGTACATCCGGGTGAGGGAGTAGGCCTTGAACGGGGAGGGCAGGTCGTGCATCCGCTGGAGGTAGGCGCGGACCACGGGGGCCGTCCCCTCGGGGCGGAGCGTGAGGCGCCGGCCGCCCCGATCCTCGAACGTGTACATCTCCTTGGTCACGATGTCGCTCGTGCGTCCGGAGGTGGCGGAGAACAGCTCCGTGTGCTCGAACCCCGGGGTCTCCACGTACCGGTAGCCGTAGCGGCGCGCGAGCTCGGCCGCGCGGTCGTAGAGCGCGCGCATCCGTCCCCCCAGGGGCGGCAGGAGGTCCTGCGTGCCGCGGGGCGGCGCGAGGTCCATCTACCGGAGCTCCACCAGGAAGGGGTTGCGCGCGCGCTCTCGGCCGACCGTGGTTCGAGGGCCGTGGCCGGGGAGCACGTCGAGCTCGTCCGGGAGCTCGAGGAAACGGCGCAGGCTCCGCTCCATGTCCTGGGGCGAGGAGTTGGGGAAGTCGCTGCGGCCGATCGCCCCGGCGAACACGAGGTCGCCGGAGAGCACCCAGCCGTCGGTCAGGTAGCACACGCTGCCCGGGGTATGGCCGGGCGTGTGCACGACCTCGATCCGGAACCCCGCGAACGTGAGCACGTCGCCATCGACGAGAGCCCGGACGTCCTTCACCGGAACCGGCGGAGACGGATACCCGGCCCCCCACCCCTCCGGGTCGGTGAGCGCGAGCACGTCGGCCTCGTGGATGAACAGCGGGAGCTCGTCTCCGCAGACCTCGGCCGCCGCTCCGATGTGGTCGAAGTGCCCGTGGGTCGCGAGCACCGCGGCGGCCCGCTTGCCCTCGGTCTCCAGCATGGTCCGGATCCGTGCCGGCGAGAACCCCGGGTCGACCACGACGGCCTCGTCGGTTCCGTCGGCGCCGATCAGCCAGCAGTTGGACTCGAACGAGTTGTCGGAGAAGACGTCGAGGTACATCGGGCGGCCATCTTATCGGGTGGAGTAGTGTCCCGATGCCGCTCAGGTCTCCAGCGCACTCACGGTGGCACCGGGGACGATCGTCACTTGGAGGGCGTCCGCCGGAACAGCGGCGGTGATCGTGTTCACGAGATCCGGTTGGCTCGACGTGAGGAGCA
>JAJPHY010000110.1 GCA_021325015.1 Actinomycetota bacterium
CGGACCTTGCTGCGGGTGATCTCGACCCCGCAGCGCTCGCAGATGATCCCCTTGAACCGAACCCGCTTGTACTTGCCGCAGTGGCACTCCCAGTCCCGGGTGGGACCGAAGATACGCTCGCAGAAGAGCCCGTCCTTCTCCGGCTTCAGGGTCCGGTAGTTGATCGTCTCGGGCTTCTTCACCTCGCCGTTCGACCAGGCACGGATCTGGTCCGCCGTCGCCAGCCCGATCCGGATCTCGTCGAAGTAGTTGACGTCCAGCACTTAGGCGCTCGCCTCCTCGCGCTCGCTCTCCCGCCTCAGGTTCAATGCTCCGTCATTCCCGGCCGGCTCGCTCAATCGAAGTCCGCCCCCGCCGGCTCGCGCCTCGACAGGTCGATCCCGAGCTCCTCGGCCGCCCGGAACACGTCCTCGTCGGTCTCCTTGAGCTCGATCTCCTCGCCCTCGGCCGAGCGGACCTCGACGTTCAGGCACAGGGACTGCATCTCCTTGATCAGGACCTTGAAGGACTCGGGGATCCCGGGCTCCGGGATGTTCTCGCCCTTCACGATGGCCTCATAGACCTTGACCCGGCCCAGGACGTCGTCGGACTTGATCGTGAGCAGCTCCTGGAGCGCGTACGCGGCTCCGTACGCCTCGAGCGCCCACACCTCCATCTCCCCGAACCGCTGCCCGCCGAACTGCGCCTTCCCGCCCAGCGGTTGCTGGGTGATCATCGAATACGGACCGGTCGACCGCGCGTGGATCTTGTCGTCCACCAGGTGGAGCAGCTTCATGATGTAGGCGACGCCCACGGTCACCGGCTCCTCGTACGGCTCGCCCGTGCGACCGTCGAACAGGGTCGCCTTGCCGACCTCGTCGACCAGCCTGACACCGTCCCGATTGGGGTGCGAGTTCCTGATCGCGTCCAGGATCTCCCACTCCCGAGCCCCGTCGAAGACCGGGGTCGCCACGTGGACCGGGCCGGGGAGGTCCCGCCCGTCCTTGGTGAAGCCCACCAGCCCGGCCCACCCCAGGTGGGCCTCGAGGACCTGCCCGAGGTTCATCCGGCTCGGCACGCCGAGGGGGTTCAAAATGATGTCCACCGGCGTCCCGTCCGCGAGGAACGGCATGTCCTCCTCCGGCAGGATCGTCGAGATGACGCCCTTGTTCCCGTGCCGCCCGGCGAGCTTGTCCCCGTCGGAGATCTTGCGCTTCTGGGCCACGTACACGCGCACGAGCTGGTTGACGCCAGGGGGCAGCTCGTCGCCCTCCTCGCGGCTGAAGACCCGAACGCCGATGACCTTGCCCGACTCGCCGTGCGGGACCTTGAGCGACGTGTCACGGACCTCGCGCGCCTTCTCGCCGAAGATCGCCCGGAGCAAGCGCTCCTCCGGGGTGAGCTCGGTCTCGCCCTTGGGCGTCACCTTGCCGACGAGGTAGTCGCCGGTGTTGACCTCGGCCCCGATTCGGACGATCCCCCGCTCGTCGAGGTCCTTGAGGATCTCCTCGGACACGTTCGGGATATCGCGGGTGATCTCCTCGGCGCCGAGCTTGGTGTCGCGCGCGTCGACCTCGTGCTCCTCGATGTGGATCGAAGTGAGGACGTCGTCCTTGACGAGGCGCTCCGAGATGATGATCGCGTCCTCGTAGTTGTAGCCCTCCCAGGGCATGTAGGCCACGATCAGGTTCTTGCCGAGCGCCAGCTCGCCCGCCTCGGTCGACGGCCCGTCGGCGATGACCTGGCCCTTCACGACCCGGTCCCCCGCCCGGACGAACGGCTTCTGGTTCATGCACGTGCCCTGGTTGGACCGGCGGTACTTCTGCAGGGTGTAGGTGCGCAGGGTTCCGGTCCGCTCGCGGACGACCACCTCGTCGGCCGAGACCTCCTCGACCACACCGGCCTCCTCCGCGAGCACCACGTCGCCGGCATCGACCGCTGCGCGGAACTCCACACCGGTTCCCACCAGCGGGGCCTCCGAGCGGAGGAGAGGCACCGCCTGCCGCTGCATGTTGGCGCCCATCAGGGCGCGGTTGGCGTCGTCGTGCTCCAGGAACGGGATCAGGGCGGCCGCCACCGAGATGATCTGCTTGGGCGACACGTCCATGTAATCGACCTCCGCGGGCGGCACCTGGTCGACCTCGCCGCCCTTGCGGCGGCACAAGACGGTCGGGTTCAGGAAGTTGCCGTCCTTGTCGGTGGGCTCGTTGGCCTGCGCGATGACGTGCCTGTCCTCCTCGTCGGCCGACAGGTAGTCGATCTTGTCGGTGACCTTGCCGTTCACCACGCGCCGGTACGGGGTCTCGATGAAACCGAACTCGTTGATCCGGCCGTAGGTGGAGAGCGAGCCGATCAGCCCGATGTTCGGCCCCTCCGGCGTCTCGATCGGGCACATCCGACCGTAGTGGGAGGGGTGCACGTCGCGGACCTCGAATCCGGCACGCTCCCGGGACAGGCCCCCCGGGCCGAGCGCGTTCAGGCGTCGCTTGTGGGTGAGCCCCGCCAGCGGGTTCGTCTGGTCCATGAACTGCGAGAGCTGGCTTGTCCCGAAGAACTCCTTGATGGCGGCCACGACCGGCCGAATGTTGATCAACGTCTGCGGCGTGATCGCCTCGACGTCCTGGGTGGTCATGCGCTCGCGAACCACGCGCTCCATCCGGGACAGGCCGATCCGCATCTGGTTCTGGATCAACTCCCCGACGCTCCGGAGCCGCCGGTTTCCAAAGTGGTCGATGTCGTCGGCCTCGTACCCCTCCTCGCCGGCGTGGAGCTTCACGAGGTAGCGCACGGTCTTGAGGATGTCCTCGTAGGTGAGGATGCCCTTGTACTTGGGCCCCCCCTCGCCCTGCTCGTCCTTTTGGAGCTCGGCGAAGACCCGGAACCGCGGCTGGTCCCAGCCCTTCTTGTCGGGGTTGTCCAGCTCCGCCATGGCCTTGGCCCGTGCCTTGAGCTGCGCGAGCAGGACCCCGTCGGCCGCCTCGAGCTTCTTGTTGACCTTGTACCGGCCCACGCGCGCCAGGTCGTACCGCTTGTGGTTGAAGAACAGGTTCTCGAGCAGCGTGCGGGCGGACTCCGCCGTCGGAGGCTCTCCCGGGCGCAGCTTGCGGTAGATGTCCTCCAGCGCCTCCTCGGGGGTCGTGACGTGGTCCTTCTCCAGGGTGTTCCTGATGGAGTCGGCCTCGTCGAACAGCTGCAGGATCTCCTCCTCGCTCCAGCCCAACGCCTTGAGCAGGACCGTCACGCTCTGGCGACGCTTGCGGTCGATCCGGACCCCGACCGTGTCCTTCTTGTCGACGTCGAACTCGAGCCACGCGCCTCGGGAGGGGATGACCTTGGCCACGTAGACGTCGCGGTCGGAGGTCTTGTCGATCTCCTTGCTGAAGTACACGCCCGGGGAGCGAACGAGCTGGGAGACGACGACCCGCTCGGTTCCGTTGATGATGAAGGTCCCGCGCTCGGTCATCATGGGGAAGTCGCCCATGAAGACCTCCTGCTCCTTGATCTCGCCGGTGGCCTTGTTCACGAACATGGCCTCGACGAAGAGAGGGGCGGAGAA
>JAJPHY010000112.1 GCA_021325015.1 Actinomycetota bacterium
CGTGGTCTTGCCGTGGTCGATGTGCCCGATCGTGCCGACGTTCACGTGGGGCTTGGTCCGCTCGAACTTCTGCTTGGCCATGTCCTCCGGTCTCCTTACTCGCCGCGGACCCGCGCCACGATCTCCCTGGAGATCTGGGCGGGAACCTCCTGGTAGGCGTGCAGCTGCATTGGCGTGTGCGAGGCGCGCCCCTGCGTCCGCGAGCGCAGCTCGGTCGCGTAGCCGAACAGCTCGGCGAGGGGCACGAGCACGCGGATCGCCTTCATGCCGCCGCGATCGTCGATGCGTTCGATCCGGCCGCGGCGAGCGGTGACGTCCCCCATCACGTCGCCCATGAACTCCTCGGGCGTGAGGACCTCGAACTCCATGACCGGCTCGAGCAGGACGGGGTCGGCGCGGCGCGCCGCCTCCTTCAGCGCCATGGACCCGGCGATCTTGAACGCCATCTCCGACGAGTCGACCTCGTGGTAGGAGCCGTCAACGAGGGTGGCCCGCACGTCCACGAGCGGGTAACCGGCCAGGACGCCGCTCTCGCAGGCCTCCTGGATGCCCTGGTCGACGGAGGGGATGTACTCGCGCGGGATGGCGCCCCCGACGATCTTGTTCACGAACTCGTAGCCGCCGCCGGGACCGGTGGGCTCGAGATCGATGACAACGTGACCGAACTGGCCCCGCCCCCCGGTCTGTCGAACGAACCGGCCCTCGACTCTCTCGACGGGCTTGCGGATCGTCTCGCGGTAGGCGACCTGCGGCTTGCCGACGTTCGCGCCGACGTTGAACTCGCGGGTCAGCCGGTCGACGAGGATCTCGAGGTGGAGCTCGCCCATGCCGGAGATGATCGTCTGGCCGGTCTCGTCGTCGAACTTCACGACGAACGTCGGGTCTTCGTCGGCGAGCTTGCCGAGCGCCACGCCGAGCTTGTCCTGGTCGGCCTTCGTCTTCGGCTCGACCGCGACCGAGATGACGGGGGTCGGGAAGCTGATCGACTCGAGCACGATCGGATTGGCGGGATCGCAGAGCGTGTCGCCCGTGGTCGAGTGCTTGAGCCCCACGACCGCGACGATGTCGCCGGTGAACGCCGCGTCCTTGTCCTCGCGGTGGTTCGCGTGCATCTGAAGGATGCGGCCGATCCGCTCCTTGCGGTTCTTCGTCGAGTTCTGGACGTGCGCCCCCGTGCGCAGCACACCCGAGTACACCCGGAGGTAGGTGAGTCGCCCGACGTACGGGTCGGACATGATCTTGAACACGAGCGCGGCGAACGGCTCGTCGTCGGCCGGGCGGCGGTGGATCGTCTCGCCCGACGGTGTCCGGCCCTCGATGGGGGGGACATCGACCGGCGAGGGCAGGTAGGTGACGACCGCGTCGAGCAGCGGCTGGATGGCCTTGTTCTTGAAGGCGCTCCCGCAGAGCACGGGGACCCCCTCGCCGGCCAGCGTGGCCCGCCTGATCGCCCGGCGGAGCTCCTCGCCCGTCGGCTCCTGCTCGTGGACGAACTTCTCCATGAGGGTCTCGTCGTGGTCGGCGAGCTTCTCGAAGAGCTCGTGGTGCGCGCGCGCCGCGTCGTCCCGCATCTCGGGGGGAACGTCGGCGTCCTCCCACTCCTCCCCCATCTCCGTCGCCCAGCGGTGGGCCCTCATCTCGACGAGGTCGATGACCCCGACGAAGTCCGCCTCCGTGCCCCAGGGCAGCTGGAGGACCAGCGGCTCGGCGTGGAGCCGGTCCCGGATCATCTGAACCGTGCGCCCGAAGTCGGCGCCGGTTCGGTCCATCTTGTTCACGAAGCAGATGCGCGGGACGCGGTACCGGTCGGCCTGCCGCCAGACGGTCTCCGTCTGCGGTTCCACTCCCGCCACCGCGTCGAAGACGGCGATCGCGCCGTCGAGGACCCGAAGCGAGCGCTCGACCTCGACGGTGAAGTCCACGTGTCCGGGGGTATCGATGATGTTGATCCAGTGGCCCTTCCACTGGCAGGTCGTCGCCGCGGAGGTGATCGTGATCCCTCGCTCGCGCTCCTGGATCATCCAGTCCATCTGGGCGGTGCCCTCGTGGACCTCGCCGATCTTGTAGGCCTTGCCGGTGTAGTAGAGGATCCGCTCGGTCGTCGTGGTCTTGCCGGCGTCGATGTGCGCCATGATGCCGATGTTCCGCGTGCGGGCGAGCGGGTACTCCCGGATCACGAGGTCCTTGCCGGACCCTCCGGGCTGCCGTCCCCTGACCTGTTCCGCCGCTTCGACCACGTCGACCTTCTCCGCCGGGGTCGCCATCACCGACCCCCCTCGACGAACGCCGGGCCCGAGAGCCCGGCACGACCGCTTGCTTCGATCACCATCGGTAGTGCGCGAACGCGCGGTTCGCCTCCGCCATCTTGTGCATGTCCTCGCGCCGCTTCACCGAGACCCCCTGGCCCTGAGCGGCGTCCATGATCTCGCCCACCAGGCGCTCGGCCATCGAGTGCTCCTTCCGGGCGCGAGCGTTGTTCACGATCCACCGCAGCGCGAGCGTGGTGCCGCGCGCTGGACGGACCTCGACCGGAACCTGGTAGTTGGCCCCGCCCACCCTTCGGGACCGAACTTCGAGCATGGGTCGAACGTTCTCCACGGCACGCTTCAGCGTGATCACCGGGTCGTTGGCCGTGCGCTCCGAGATGACCTCGAGGGCCTTGTACACGGTGCGCTCGGCGAGCGACTTCTTCCCGTCCAGCAGGACCTTGTTGACGAGCTGCGTGACCAGCGGATTCTGGTACACGGGATCCGGCTGGATCTCGCGCCGTACGGCAGGACCCTTCCGCGGCATGTCACTCGCCGCCCTTCTTGGCTCCGTAGCGCGATCGCGCCTTCTTGCGGTCTCGCACGCCCGCCGTGTCGAGCGTGCCTCGCACGATCTTGTAGCGCACCCCGGGAAGATCCTTCACCCGCCCGCCGCGGACCAGCACGATCGAGTGCTCCTGGAGGTTGTGCCCGATCCCCGGGATGTAGGCGGTGACCTCGACCCCGGTGGTCAGCCGGACGCGAGCGACCTTGCGAAGAGCCGAGTTCGGCTTCTTCGGCGTGATGGTCTGGACGCGCGTGCACACGCCCCGTCGCTGCGGAGAGCCCCTGAGCGCGGGGCTCTTCGTCTTCGCGCGGGGGCGTTCCCGTCCCCTTCTGACCAGCTGCTGGATCGTGGGCATGGCTCTCTCGTCTTCGCTCTTCCTTGTTCCGACAGGGGGACCGAGAAAAGCCGGACCCCTCGGGCCCGGCTTCCAGGGACTGCCTCAGGCACAGTTGTCCCTTCGGGTTACCCCCTGAAAGCTCGCTCGGATACCGGACCCACCCGCCGGGTCCGTGGCGCAAACGCTAAGGCTACTAGGCACGAGGGCAGCCCGTCAACGAGCACGGTTCCTTGGTGGACGGGTCGGTGCGAGGCGTATCGCGAGGACCCAGAACGGGTCCTGCTAGGGTACCCGTCGTGCCCGGACCCGACGACCTGCTGGCGGTCGCCAGAGGAGCCGCCCTGGAAGGCGGCCGGGTGATCCGTCGCGCCGCCGTCCCCGACGTGGAGCGCAAAGGCGCGGGAGACTACGTGACCGAGGTCGACCGGACTTCCGAACGCGCGATCGCCGGCGCCCTCGCCGAGGCGACGCCGGGGATCCCCGTGCTCGGCGAGGAAGGGGGTGGCGCTGTCGGTGACCGGTACTGGGTGGTCGACCCGCTGGACGGCACCACCAACTTCCTGCACGGCTTCCCCGTCGTCGGAGTCTCGGTCGCCCTCGTCGAGGACGGACGCCCCACCGTCGGCGTCGTACACGCGCCGTTCCTGGGAGAGACCTATTCCGGCGCGCGGGGGCAAGGGGCCGCCCTCGCGCGATCCTCGGGCCCGCCTCTCCGCCTGCACGTCTCCGATCGCCCGCCGGAGACCGCGGTGGTGGGAACCGGATTCCCCTTCCGTCGCAAGGAGCTGCTCCCCCGCTACCTGGCCGCGTTTCGGCGCTGCCTCGAGCGCTTCGAGGACCTCCGGCGCCCGGGAGCCGCCTCGCTCGATCTCGCCTGGGTGGCCGCCGGGGTGTTCGAGGGGTTCTTCGAGCTCGCGCTCTCGCCCTGGGACGTGGCGGCGGGGGCGTTGCTGATCGAGGAGGCCGGCGGCGTGGTCACCGACTGGACCGGGGGGGCGGGGTACCTGTCGGGCGACATCCTGGCGGGGTCGCCCGCGGTTCACCGAGCGCTGCTGGAGATCGCCGTCTCCCGGGACGAGGAGCACCCGGCCGCAGCCCGGAGCCGTCCGGCCCCCTGACCCGCCCAGAGGCCGGACGGTCCGCGCAGCGCAATTCCGGCGCCTGCGCTCTGCTACTCCTCCGTTCCGAACGAGCCCCCGAGCATCTGCTCGGCCTCCTCCCTGGTGAGCCCGGTGAGGACCGGCTCGGCCTCCTCGGCCTGCTCGGCGAGCTCGCGCTGCCGGGCGAGCCAGTACTCCGGGATGGCCTCGGGCTTGATCCGGACCTGCACGTTCCGGTAGCGGCTCATGCCGGTGCCCGCGGGGATCAGCTTGCCTATGATCACGTTCTCCTTCAGGCCGAGGAGCTGGTCGGACTTGGCGCCGATCGCGGCCTCGGTCAGGACCCGGGTGGTCTCCTGGAAGGAGGCAGCGGACAGCCACGAGTCGGTCGCAAGAGACGCCTTGGTGATCCCGAGCAGCTGGGGTCGCGCCGTGGCCGGCTCGCCCCCGCTCTCGACCGTCTCGCGGTTGACGCTCTCGAACTTGCGCCGGTCGACGAGGTCGCCCGGGAGGAAGTCGGTGTCTCCCGGCTCGATGATCTGCACCTTGCGCAGCATCTGGCGGACGATCAGCTCGATGTGCTTGTCGTGGATCGTCACGCCCTGGCTCCGGTAGACCTGCTGGACCTCCTCGACCAGGTGCGCCTGGAGCGCCTGCACGCCCTCGACCCGGAGCTTCTCGTGTGGGTTGACCGAGCCCTCGGTGAGCTGCTGACCCACCTCGACCCGATCGCCATCCGAGACCGTGAGGCGGTGGCGGAACGAGACCTGGTACTGAACCGGTTCGCCGTCCTCCGAGGTGACGGTGATGCGCCGGACCTTCTTCTCCTCGTCGTCCTCGATCGATACCGTCCCCGCGAGCTCCGTGATGATCGCCTCGCCCTTGGGTCGCCGGGCCTCGAACAGCTCCTGGACGCGCGGCAGGCCGTGGGTGATGTCCTCGCCGGCAACCCCGCCCGTGTGGAACGTGCGCATCGTGAGCTGCGTGCCCGGCTCGCCGATCGACTGGGCCGCGACGATCCCGACCGACTCGCCGATGTCGACGAGCCGCCCGGTGGCCAGGCTCCAGCCGTAGCAGAGACGGCAGACACCGTACTCGGCCTCGCAGGTGGTGGCCGAGCGGACCCGCACCACGTCGACCCCCGCCTCGACGAGCTTGGCCATCAACGTGTCGTCGACCTCGTCGCCCCGCGAGGCGATCTTCTTCTTGTCCGGACCCTTGACGTCCTCGGCCAGAACGCGGCCGAACAGCGAGGTCTCGAGGTGCGCGTTGGACTCGCGTCCCCCGCGCGGGGTCTCGTAGGTCACGACCACCGGGATGCTGCGATCGGTGCCGCAGTCCTCCTCGCGGACGATGATCTCCTGCGCCACGTCGACGAGCCGGCGGGTGAGGTACCCGGAGTCGGCCGTCCGCAGGGCGGTGTCCGCCAGCCCCTTCCGGGCTCCGTGCGTCGAGATGAAGTACTCGAGCACCGAGAGACCTTCGCGGAAGTTGGACTTGATCGGGCGCGGGATGATCTCGCCCCGCGGATTGGCCACGAGGCCTCGCATGCCCGCGATCTGACGGATCTGCATGATGTTGCCTCGGGCACCCGAGTTGGCCATCATGTAGATCGGATTCGTCGTGCCGAACTGGGCCTCCATGGCGTCCTTGACCTCGTCGGTCGCCTGGGTCCAGATCTCGATCAGCTCCTGGCGGCGTTCGTCGTCGGTGATGATTCCTCGCCGGTACTGGTTCTCGATCTTCTGGGCTCTCGACTCGTAGGCGTCCAGGATCTTCGCCTTGTCCGAGGGCGTCGTCACGTCCTCCACGCCGAGCGTGACCCCGGCTCGCGTCGCGTAGTGGAACCCCATGTTCTTCAGGTTGTCGAGAATCTGCTCCACCTGCGCCCGGTCGTACTTGTGGACGCACTGGTCGACGAGCTTGGCGATGTCCCCCTTCACGAGGGGCCGGTTCACGTACTCCTGATCGTCCGGGAAGGCCTGGTTGAAGACGAGCCGGCCGATCGTCGTCTGGACGAGCGGGGCGCGGCCGTCCTCCTGAACGTCCACCGTCTCGGGCAGCATCTCGGGCGGCAGGGTCTTGCCCGGCAGGCGGACCTTGACCACCGTGTGGAGCTTCACCCAGCCGTGGTCGTAGGCCATGAGCGCCTCGGCCACGGAGGAGAACCGCGGGATGTCCTCGTCCTTCTCCGGGCGCTCCGGCTCGAGGGTCAGGTAGTAGATGCCGAGGACCATGTCCTGCGTCGGCACCGCGATCGGACGGCCGTGCGCCGGCGACAGGATGTTGTTGGCCGACAGCATGAGGACGCGGGCCTCGGCCTGCGCCTCCGCCGAGAGCGGCACGTGCACCGCCATCTGGTCCCCGTCGAAGTCCGCGTTGAACGCCGTGCACACCAGCGGGTGGATCTGGATGGCCTTGCCCTCGACCAGCACCGGCTCGAACGCCTGGATGCCGAGCCGGTGAAGCGTCGGAGCGCGGTTGAGGAGCACGGGGTGCTCCCGGATGACCTCCTCGAGCACGTCCCAGACCTGCGGCCGGGCGCGCTCCACCATGCGCTTGGCGCTCTTGATGTTCTGCGCGAGGTTGAGGTCCACCAGCCGCTTCATCACGAACGGCTTGAACAGCTCCAGCGCCATCTGCTTGGGGAGCCCGCACTGGTGGAGCCGGAGCTGCGGTCCCACGACGATGACCGAGCGGCCCGAGTAGTCCACCCGCTTGCCGAGCAGGTTCTGGCGGAACCGGCCCTGCTTGCCCTTCAGCATGTCCGAGAGCGACTTCAGCGGGCGGTTGCCGGGGCCGGTGACGGGCCGGCCGCGGCGGCCGTTGTCGAACAGCGCGTCGACGGCCTCCTGGAGCATCCGCTTCTCGTTGTTCACGATGATCTCGGGAGCCTGGAGATCGAGCAGGCGCTTGAGCCGGTTGTTCCGGTTGATCACGCGGCGGTAGAGGTCGTTCAGGTCCGAGGTCGCGAACCGCCCGCCGTCGAGCTGCACCATCGGGCGCAGGTCGGGCGGGATCACCGGCACGGCGTCGAGGACCATCCCGAGCGGCGAGTTCCTGCCCTCGGTGAAGTTGGTCACGACCTTCAGTCGCTTGATCGCCTTCAGCCGGCGGGTGCCCTTGGCGGTCGCAATCTGCTGCCGGAGCGCCTCGGCCTCCTCCTCCAGCTTGAGGTCCATCAGCAGGCGCTTGATGGCCTCGGCCCCCATGCCGCCGTCGAAGTAGTCGCCGAACCGCTCGCGGAGCGAGCGATAGACCTGGTCGTCGGCGACGAGCTGCTTGACCGAGAGGTTCTTGAACGCGGTGAGCACCTCATCGAGGTGGTCGGTCTCGCGCTTGGTGGCCTCGGTGATCCGCTCGATGTCCCGCTGGGCCTCGCGCCGGGCGGCCGAGAGCTGCCCGCCCTTGGCCCCCTCCGCCTCGAGCTCGTGCAGACGCTCCTCGAGCTCGGAAAGGCGTTGCTTGATCTCCTCGTCCCGCTCCGCCTCGAGCTCCCGCTTCTCCTCCTCGATCGATCGCTCGATCTCGGGGAGGTCCTTGTGCCGCCGCTCGGCGTCCACCCGGGTGATCACGTAGGCGGCGAAGTAGATGATGCGCTCGAGGTCCTTCGGCGGGATGTCGAGGAGGTAGCCGAGGCGGCTCGGGACCCCCTTGAAGTACCAGATGTGCGTGACGGGGGCCGCGAGCTCGATGTGCCCCATCCGGTCGCGACGGACCTTGCTGCGGGTGATCTCGACCCCGCAGCGCTCGCAGATGATCCCCTTGAACCGAACCCGCTTGTACTTGCCGCAGTGGCACTCCCAGTCCCGGGTGGGACC
>JAJPHY010000117.1 GCA_021325015.1 Actinomycetota bacterium
ATCCTGCAGCGCAACAAGGATCTCCAGGACATCATCGCGATCCTCGGCGTCGACGAGCTGTCGGAGGAGGACAAGGTGATCGTCGCCCGGGCGCGGCGGATCCAGCGCTTCCTCTCGCAACCGTTCTTCGTGGCCGAGCAGTTCACCGGCATCCCCGGCAAGTACGTGCCGATCGACGAGACGATCGCCTCGTTCAAGGCGCTGTGCGATGGCGAGTACGACCACCTCCCCGAGCAGGCGTTCTTCCTCGTCGGGGGGATCGAGGAGGCCGTCGAGCAGGCCAAGCGCATCGAGCGGGAGGCCGCCTAGGTGTCGCTCGAGGTCCACGTCGTCACGCCCGAGCGGGAGGTCTGGACGGGCGAGGCGCAGATGGTCGTCGCCCGCAGCGTCGAGGGCGAGGTCGGCATCCTGCCGGGTCACGCGCCGCTGCTGGTGCGGCTCGCGATCGGAGCGCTCCGGATCCAGCGGCCGGACGGCACGTGGGAGTCGGCGGTCGAGGACGGCGGGTTCCTCCACGTCACGACCGAGGGCGGGACCACCCGGGTCGACGTCCTGGCCGAGCACGCGGAGCTGGCCCACGAGATCGACGTGCGCGCGGCGGAGTTCCGCGCGGAGGCAGCGCGGCGGCAGCTGGAGGAGACCGGGCACGCCGCCGCCCGGGCGGAGCTCGCGAAGGCGCTCGCGCGGCTCGATCTGCGCGGCTGAGTGGCCGCGCCGGCGACCCACCCTACAATCGGGATGCCCATGGATCGACTGCTGGTGACGGGCGGAACCCGGCTCTCGGGAAGCGTGCGGATCGCGGGTGCCAAGAACTCGGCGCTGAAGCTGCTCGCCGCCTCGCTCCTGGCCTCGGGTCGGAGCGCGATCCACAACGTCCCGCGTATCCAGGACTGCCTGACGATGTCGGAGGTGCTCGAGCACCTCGGCGCCGAGGTGCGGTGGTACGACGACACCGTCGAGGTGGACGCGACGGACGTTCGCTCGGTGGAGGCGCCTTACGAGCTCGTGAGCCGCATGCGGGCGTCGATTCTCGTGCTGGGCCCGCTGCTCGCTCGGTTCGGCCGGGCGCGCGTGGCGATGCCCGGCGGCTGCAACATCGGCTCGCGCAAGATCGACCTCCACATCCGGGGACTCGAGCGCATGGGGGCGACGTTCGTGTCGGCCCACGGGTTCCTGGAGGCGGCGGCGTCCG
This sequence comes from Actinomycetota bacterium, assembly GCA_021325015.1. Lineage (GTDB taxonomy): Bacteria > Actinomycetota > UBA4738 > UBA4738 > HRBIN12 > JAJPHY01. The sequence continues at coordinate 1,193 of JAJPHY010000117.1, forward strand.
GGCTGCGCGGGGCCGTCATCTCCCTGGACTTTCCGAGCGTGGGCGCGACCGAGAACGTGATGATGGCCGCCGTCTCGGCGCGCGGGACGACGGTGATCGAGAACGCCGCCCGCGAGCCCGAGCTGGTCGACCTCGCCGACTTCCTGATCGGGAGGGGAGCGCGGATCGACGGCGTCGGGACGCCCACGATCGAGATCGAGGGAACGGACGGGTTCACGCCGGTCGAGCACACGGTGATCCCCGACCGGATCGAGGCGGGCACGTTCGCGATCGCGGCGTGCGCCACGGGCGGACGCGTCGTGCTCGAGGGGGCTCGCGGCGACCACCTCGACCTCGTGCTCTCCAAGCTCGCGGAGCTCGGCGCCGACGTGATCGTGACCGAGGGCGGGATCGCGGTGGGGCTCGACGGACGCGCGCGGGCCGTGGATTTCGTGACGCTTCCGTACCCTGGCTTCCCGACCGACCTGCAGCCGCAGATGATGGCGCTGCTGTCCACCGCAGACGGAACGAGCATCGTCACCGAGAACGTGTTCGAGAGCCGGTTCATGTTCGTCGACGAGTTGAACCGCATGGGCGCGGACATCCGAACCGAGGGTCACCACGCCGTGATCCGCGGCGTACCCCGGCTTTCCTCGGCGCCGGTGCGCGCGCTCGACATCCGGGCTGGGGCCGCGATGGTCATCGCCGCCCTCGCCGCCGACGGGGTCACCGAGATCGAGGACATGTACCACGTCGACCGCGGCTACCAGGACCTCGAGGCCAAGCTGACGGCGCTCGGGGCCAGGGTCCGCAGGGAGCGGGAGCGCACCCCGGCCCTGTCGTGACGAGGGCCCGACGCGGCGCCGCGCTCGCCCTGCTGCTCTTCACCGGTCTGCTGATCCGTCCCCCCTCGGCGGCCGCGGCGCCCGATCGTTGGCTCGCCGTGTTCGACGTGGAGCACGCTTCGTTCGAGGACCTGCTCGCCCTTCCGAACGTGCGCCGGCTGGCCCACGAGGGCGGGGCGGGACTGATGACGCTCGATTCGCGCACGTCATTCGACGTGCGGACGGTTTGGCAGAGCCTGGCACCCAACGCGGGCGGGGCGCGTCTGATCGTTCCGGTCGCGGGACCGAGACGGTCGGTGGCGCTTGAGGCGGCCGATCGGGAGATCGGGCGAGTGATCCGGGCGGCGTCGGACGGCTCCCGGCTCGTGACGGTTCTCATCGTCTCGACCACGTCCTCCGCTGGGATGGTCGGGGCCGGGGACGAGCTCCATCCGATCGTGTTCGCGTCGGGGCGGCACCTGCTCGCGAGCGGAGGTCCCGCCCGCGCCCTGACCTCCGACTCCACACGGCGCGTGGGGGTGGTCACCGAGCTCGATCTCGCTCCGACGATCGCCGCGATCTTCGGTGGGCGGTACCCGGGTGCCGACGACGGCGAGCCGATCCGGATCGTCGACCAACCGGCGCCGTTCGACCTGCATGTCCGGTACCTCGCGATGCGTCGGATGACGGTGCCCGTGCAGACGGCCGCCGGACTGTACGTGACGCTCGCCGGTCTGTTCGGGGTCGGAGTGCTGGCGATGCGCCGGCGCGTCGGCGCCCGGCTCGCGCGAGCGGGTGCGTGGCTCGCGATGTCGGTGCCGGCGCTCGCGGTCGGGCTCCTCGCGGCCGGTCACCTGCGGACGTTGTCGTACGCGACGGTGGTTCCGTTCGTGGTCGCCGTGACCGCGGTCGGGACCGCGGCGTTCGCGCCGCTCGCGCGCCGCGACCTGCTGCTCGCTCCCGCGGCGATCGGATGGGCCGTCCTCGCGTACTTCCTCCTCGAGGCGGCCGTCGGCTGGACGGCCGCGCTGACGCCGTTCCTGGGCGGATCCGAGCTCGACGGCGGGCGGTTCTTCGGCCTGCCGAACGCGTTCATCGGGCTGCTCGTCGGCGCCTCCCTGTTCGCGGCGGCCCGCCTTTCGAGGCTCGCTGGGACGATCCTCGTCATGCTCGTGGCGTTCCTCGCCGGCCTGCCGTTCGCGGGTGCGAACCTCGGGGGCTCGATCACGCTGTTCGCGGCGGCTGGCCTGTGGTGGGCGATCCGGCCTGGGGGCCGCTTCGACCTGCGAGGCGTGCTCGGCGCCGCGGGAGTCGTGGTGGTCGGAACCGCGATCGTCCTGCTCTCGCACCGCTATCTGACGTCGGCGCCCACGCACATCACCCGGTTCGAGGAGACGACCGGCAGGTCCCTGTCCGGGATCTGGCGGACGTTCGTCGACCGCACGCTGGTCGGCTGGCGGCTGATCCTGAGCAACCCCTTTGCGGCGATCCCGGTCGTGGGGCTCGGGGTCGCGCTGCTGGCCGTCGTCCGTCCGCCGGCGCCCGTCCGTGAGTCGCTCCGACGCCACCCGGCCTGGCGCGACGCGCTCCTCGTCACGCTTCTCGCCGGCGTCGTCGCGATCCCGGTGAACGACAGCTGGCCGGCGGCCCTCGGCCTGGCCTTCGGGCTCGGGCTTGGAGGGCTCCTGTATGTGTCTCTTGCCGACCCAGCGGGGATGATGGGGGTCGAATGAGCGACCGCGTGCCCCCCCGACCGGATCGACCCGTCGACGGCGTCGGCTCCGCGTTCCAGCGACCTCGCTCCACCTGGCGCTGGTGGGAGGCCGTCGGCGTCTACGTCCTTGCGATCCTCGCGAGCTCGTTCGTCACGCTTCCCCTGCTGGAGGCGATCCACCCGGCCGGGCTCGCGAACCTCGTGGCCTCGGCCGCGATCGCCGTGCTGAACGTCGGGATCCTGCTGTTCTGGCTCTCACGCTTCCATCCAGAGTGGAGAGGGGCGATCGGGTTTCCGTCGAGGATCTGGCCGGAGGTTGGCGCCGGTGCGACCTTCGGTCTGGTGCTGTATCCGGTGATCGTGCTCGGGGTCGGCACGGCGATCACCGTGCTGTTCCAGGCGCTCTCGGGCCATCGGATCGAGGCGCCCCGGCAGTTGCCCGCCCATCTGTCGGCGGTCGGCGTCGGCGTCTCGGTCGTGTACGCGGTCGTCGTCGCGCCGGTCCACGAGGAGCTGTTCTTCCGGGGGATCCTGTTCCGGTCGCTCCGGGACCGGTACGGGTTCGCCGTGGGCGCCGTCGGCTCCGGGCTGGCGTTTGGGCTGATCCACTACGTTCCGGCGCCGGCGCTCGACAGCCTAATGCTCATGAGCGTGATGATGGTGACGGGGATCGCCCTTGCGTACCTGTACGATCGGCGCGGCAACGTGCTGGCCGACATGGTCGCCCACGCGACGTTCAACGTGATCGGATTGATCCTGATCTTCGCCGTGAAGTGACGGAGGTCGGGGCGGTGGGGGAATCGGTCGAGGATCGGGGGTGCGGACGTGGCGGTCTTTCCGAGCGATGCGTGGTTGGCCCTGTACCGGGAGCGCATCAACGACTCTGCTGACTACCGGGCTGCGGCGGCGGACTGGGAGGGCGACATCTCCTTCGTGTTCGAGGCGGAGCCGGATCGGGGCGTGCCGCGCGACATCTGGGCCTGGCTCGACCTGTGGCACGGCGAGTGTCGGGCGGCCCGGATTGTGGACGGGGAGGAGGGGGCCGCGGCCCGCTACGTGATCCGGGCGCCGTACACCAGATGGAAGCAGGTGCTGGCCGGCGACCTCGATCCCATCAAGGGCATGATGCAGGGCAAGCTCAAGCTCCAGGGTGACCTTCCGACCATCATTCGATACGTCCGGGCGGCGAACGAGCTGGTGCATCTCACGATGGGCGTCCCCACTGAGTTCCTCGACGAGCAGCCGGCCCAAAGTGTCGAGGGCCGACCGGAGCACGGATGAGGGCCGTCGTCTACGAGGGGGTCGGCCGGGTCGCGGTCCACTCGGTTCCGGACCCGCGTCTCGAGGAGCCCACCGACGCGATCGTCCGGGTCACGACCTCGGCGATCTGCGGGTCGGACCTCCACTTCCTCCACGGCAAGGCCCCGCTCGACCCGGGGGAGACGATCGGCCACGAGGCGGTGGGCGTGGTCGAGGCGGTCGGGCCGGAGATCGAGCGCTTCCGCCCCGGGGATCGGGTCGTCGTGGCCTTCGACGTCGTTTGCGGCAGATGCTGGTTCTGCCGGCGGGGCGAGACGCACCTGTGCGAGGAGTTCCGCAACCTCGGCGCCGGGATCTTCGGCGGCGGGCTCGGCGGCGCGCAGGCCGAGCTCGTCCGGGTGCCCTACGCCGACACCAACCTGCTCGCGGTGCCTCCCGAGCTCGACGACGAGCGAGCGCTATTCCTGGGCGACACCCTGACGACCGGGTACTACGCGGCGGCGATCTCCGGGGTCCGGCCCGGCGAGGTTGTGGCGGTGGTGGGTGCGGGCCCGGTCGGCTTCTTCTGCATCCAGGCCGTCCGTGCCCAAGGAGCGTCCGAGGTGCTGGCGCTGGACCGCGAGCCCGACCGCCTCGCCCTCGCCGAGCGCGCCGGCGGCGCAGCGATCGACGTCTCGCGACAGCACCCGCACACGGCGGTGGCCGAGCGAACGGGCGACCGCGGGGCCGACGTGGTCCTCGAAGCGGTCGGCAGCCCGAGCGCGTTCGCGACGGCCCTCGATGTGGTTCGTCGCGGTGGAAGGGTGACCGTGGTTGGGATGTACACGGGGGAGTCGGAGTTGGTCCCGCTCGGGGGCTGGTGGACCCGCGCCCTCGATATCCGCTTCGCGGGGATCTGCCCCGTGCACGCGTGGTGGGAGCGGGCGCTGGAGGAGCTGCTCGCCGGTCGAATGGATCCCCTGCCGATCGTCTCGCACCGGCTGCCGCTCGACCGGGCGGCGGAGGGCTACGCGCTGTTCGACTCGCACCGGGCCACGAAGGTGCTGCTCGTGCCGTGACCGTCCGGTTCGCCGACCCCGAGCCGAACGGCCTGGCGTGGATGCTGGGTCAGCTGATCGCGGCGAACCTCGAACGTCACCCCCGCCGCCGATCGCTGTTGAAGCCCGCGGTGATCGACCTCGAGGCGCCCGACGCCGAGGTCACTGCGTCGGTGCACCTCTCGCCGGGCGGGGTGACGGTGGCGAACGACCTCGGCGCCAACGGGCGCCCCCACCTGCGGGTGCGAGCCGGCTCCGACGCGCTCCTCCTCCTCTCGTCGGTGCCGCTGCGACTTGGGTTCCCGGATCCCCTGACCCCGGCCGGGCGGCGGGTGTTCGGCAAGCTCCTGCGGCGCGAGATCGTCGTCTCGGGCCTGCTGCTCCACCCCGGCAAGCTCCGGCGTCTGTCCAGGCTCCTCTCGGTCGTCTGATCCGAGGCTGGGCGCTCCCCTCGTACGGTCACGGCGGGTACCCTTGCCGTCGTGGATCTCACGGAGCGCATCCTGTCCGGCGACCGGCGGGCGATCGCCCAGGCGATCTCGATGGTGGAGGACGGCGCCGAGGGGCTGGCCGAGATCTCCGCCGAGCTCTATGCCCACACCGGCCGCGCGTACACGGTGGGGCTGACGGGGTCCCCCGGGGTGGGCAAGTCGACGCTCGCCGGCGCGCTGGTGGGCCACGCGAGGCAGCTCGGGCTCACGGTGGCGGTGCTCGCCGTCGATCCGACCTCTCCGTTCTCGGGCGGCGCGCTGCTCGGCGACCGGCTGCGGATGCAGGAGCACGCGACCGATCCCGGTGTGTTCATCCGATCGATGGCCACGCGTGGTCACCTCGGCGGGATGGCGCTTGCGGCCCCCGAGGCGGTGCGGATCCTGGATGCCGCCGGGGCGGATCTCGTGATCGTCGAGACGGTGGGCGTGGGACAGGCCGAGGTCGAGGTTGCCGCCGCAACCGACACCACGCTGGTCGTCGTCTCGCCGGGGTGGGGCGATGCCGTGCAGGTGGCCAAGGCGGGGATCCTGGAGGTCGCGGACGTGTTCGTCGTGAACAAGGCCGACCGCGACGGGGCCTCCGCGGCCGTGCGCGACCTCGAGCAGATGATCCGCATGGGACCCCCGCTCGACTGGGCGCCGCCCGTCGTGTCGACCTGCGCGACGACGGGGGCGGGCGTCCGGGAGCTCTGGGAGGCGATCGCTCGGCACCGGCAGCACGCGGAGGCCACGGGCCGGATCGAGGAGCGGCGGCGCGAGCGGCTGGTGCGCGAGGTGGCGGCGCTCGCCGGCGAACGGATCCGCGAGCTCGTCCGGCGGCGCCTGGAGGCCGATCGCGCGCTCGTGGAGGAGCTCGTGCATCGCCGGACGGACCCGATCACGGCCGCGGCGACGCTGGTGGCCGGTGTGGCGTCGACGGAGGCCGGCGAACCGCGGGTGGAGCTGTGAGCGCTCGCCGCTCATCCGACAGGCCGGAGGACGAGGTCGCCACGCTCTCGGGCGAGCCGGTCGCGCCCCTGTACGACGAGACGAGCGTGGCGGACCTCGACTACGAGCGCGATCTCGGGGACCCCGGCCGGTATCCGTTCGTCCGCGGGATCTACCCGAGCATGTACCGCGGGCGCCTGTGGACGATGCGCCAGTTCGCGGGCTTCGGCACGCCGCGCGAGACGAACGCCCGGTATCGCTTCCTTCTGGCTCAGGGCCAGGGCGGACTGTCGGTCGCGTTCGACATGCCCACGCTGATGGGCCGGGACTCCGACGATCCACGGAGCGAGGGAGAGGTCGGTCGGTGCGGCGTCGCGACCGACTCGCTCCTGGATTTCCAGGAGCTGTTCGACGGGATTCCGCTCGGCGACATCTCCACGTCGATGACGATCAGCGGCCCAGCGGCGATCGTGTTCGCCTTCTTCCTGGCGACGGCCGAACGACAGGGTGTGCCGTGGGATCGGCTCGACGGAACGCTTCAGACCGACATCCTCAAGGAGTACATCGCGCAGAAGGAGTGGATCTTCCCGCCCCGCCCGCACTTGCGGCTGATCGGCGACCTGATGGAGTTCTGTGCTGAGCGAACGCCGAAGTTCCACCCGATCAGCGTGTCCGGCTACCACATCCGGGAAGCCGGAGCGACGGCCTGGCAGGAGCTCGCGTACACGCTCGCCGACGGATTCGCGTACGTGGAGCTCGGACTCGATCGTGGGCTCGACGTCGACCGGTTCGCCGGAGAGCTGTCGTTCTTCTTCAACGCCCACATCTACGTCTTCGAGGAGATCGCCAAATACCGCGCTGCTCGTCGCATCTGGGCGCACCGGCTCCGGGAGCGGTATGGGGCACGAGACGAGGCGTCGATGCGGCTGCGGTTCCACACGCAGACGGCGGGTGTCTCTCTCACGGCCCAGCAGCCGATGAACAACGTGGTGCGCACCGCGATCGAGGCCCTCGCGGCGGTGCTCGGCGGCACCCAGTCGCTCCACACCAACGCGCTCGACGAGGTCCTGGCCCTGCCGACCGAGGCCGCCGCCAAGCTCGCGCTCCGGACCCAGCAGATCATCGCGTACGAGACCGGGGTGGCCGACGTGATCGATCCGCTGGGCGGCTCGTACTTCGTCGAGGCGCTCACGAACCGGATGGAGGCGCGGGCGAACGAGGAGCTCAGGCGGATCGAGCAGATGGGTGGGGGCTCCGTCCTCGAGGGCGTACTGGCGGGCATCGAGCGCGGCTACTTCCAGCAGGAGATCGCCGACTCGGCCTTCCGGGAGCAGAAGCGCTTCGAGCGGGGCGAGCTCGTGAAGGTGGGCGTCACGAGGTACGTGGATCGCGAGGAGGAGCCGGTCGAGACCCTCGAGATCCGTCCCGAGGTCGAGGAGGAGCAACGCGAGCGGGTTCGGGTGCTGCGGGCGTCCCGCGACGACCGAGCCGCACGAGAGGCCCTCGGGCTCCTGGTCCGGGCCGCGGAGGGCGATGCCAACCTGATCCCCCCGCTCGTCGAATGCGCCAGAGCCCTCTGCACGGAGGGCGAGATCGTTGCCGCCCTGCGCGAGGTCTTCGGGGAGTACGTCGAGACGCCGCGCTTTTGACGCCGCTTGACGCGGGCCGATCGGTCGCGCCGGCCCGGCTCCGGGCCGACCTCCGGAGTCAAGTGCAGGTTCCTTGTATTGCAAGATCAAGTGCAGGTCCCTTTTATTGCAAGATCTTGCAGATACCTGATACCGTAGCTACCGAATCGATCGTTGCCGTCCGTTGGAGGTGGTGCGTGCGCAGGTCGCTGGTCGCCCTCGTGCTGACGCTGGCTGGAGTGCTTGCCCCCGCCTGCTCCGGTGGGACTGGCGCGGGATCCGCGAAACTGCTGGTGGTCACGTCTGTCTCACCGATCACGGATCTCGTCCGAAACGTGGCCGGCCGTGCCGCGACGGTCGAGGGGGTGATCCCCGAGGGCGTGGACTCGCACACGTTCGAGCCAACGCCCGAGACGGCCAAGCTCCTGTCCCAGGCCGATGTGATCTTCTTGAACGGGCTCGACCTCGAGGACCCGACCCTGCGTCTTGCAGAGGCGAACAAGAAGGACGGAGCCGTGATCTACCTGCTTGGCCCCCACACGATCACGCCGCAGCAGTACGTGTACGACTTCTCGTTTCCCCGTTCCGAGGGCCACCCGAACCCGCATCTGTGGATGGACGTGGTCTACGCGATGAAGTACGTGGCTCTGGTGCGTGACGAGCTCTCCAAGGTGGACCCGTCACACGCGGCCACATACCGGGCCAACGCGGCTCGCTACCTCAGGGTGCTCGCGACCCTGAACCGTGCGATCCAGCAGGCCATCGACACCATCCCTGCTCAAAACCGAAAGCTTCTCACCTATCATGACTCGTTCGCCTACTTTGCTCGGCAGTACGGCATGACGGTCATTGGGGCGATCCAGCCGTCGGACTTCGCCGAGCCCTCCGCTCAGGACGTGGCGCGGCTCATCGACCAGATCAGGCGGACGCACGTTCCCGCGATCTTCGGGTCAGAGGTCTTCCCGAGCCCGGTCCTGAATCAGATCGCGCAGGAGACGGGGGCTCGCTACGAGGCGAGCCTCCGGGACGACGATCTGCCGGGCAACCCGGGCGACCCCCAGCACTCCTACGTTGGGCTGATGCTGTACGACGTTCGCACGATGGTCTCGGATCTGGGAGGGGATCCAACGCCCCTGAATGCCGTTCGTTTCACGAACACCTACGATTGACCGGCATGACACGAGCGCTGGTCGAGCTCCGGGGCGTCTCCTTCACGTACGGTGAGGCTCCGACGCTGGTCGGGATCGATCTCGAGATCTCACCCGGCGCCTTCCTCGGGATCGTGGGTCCGAGCGGTGCCGGCAAGACCACGCTCATCCGGCTGCTGGCAGGTTCGGTCAGGCCGACGGCCGGAGCCATTCGATTCGGCGATGCCGCCAACGGGAACGGCATCCGATTGGGCGTGGTTCCGCAGCTCGAGACCATCGACTGGTCGTTCCCGATCACCGTCGAGGAGGTCGTGCTCCTCGGACGCGCCGACAAGCGCTCGCTCGCTCCCTGGGCGACACGCGAGGAGAGGTTGGAGGCGCGTCGCCTCCTGAACAAGCTCGGAATCGGGGACCTCGCGCACCGGCACATACGCGCGCTCTCCGGGGGGCAGCAGCAGCGGGCGTTCATCGCCCGCGCGCTCTTCCGACGGCCGGACCTGCTCCTGCTGGATGAGCCCACGAGCGGGGTCGACGTGAAGACCCGCCACGACATCCTGCACCTGCTGCACTCGCTGAACCACGAGGGCATCGCGATCGTGCTCACGACGCACGACCTGAACGCGGTCGCCACGCACCTTCCGAGTCTGGTCTGCATGAACCGGCGCATCGTCGCCAGGGGTTCGCCCCGGGAGGTACTGACTTCGGAGGTGCTGGCCGAGCTCTACGGTGCCGAGATGGTCGTGGTGGAGCGGGACGGGATGCTGCTCATCGGAGACGCGCCGGGCGCGCTGCGCGATGCGCACGACCCGGAGGCCCATCCGCAGGGCACGCCCCCGGCGCACTTCGGCGAGCCCGACCATCGGGCGGGCGGCAACGCCGAACCGGCTGAGCAGGGAGCAGCACCGGTCCGGAGGCAAACGGGATGAGCTGGCTTACGGGGCCCTGGTCCTACGCGTTCTTTCGCCACGGGCTCGTCGCGGGTGCTCTCGCCGGGGCCCTGTGCGGCTTCATCGGCGTGTTCGTGGTGCTCCGGCGAATGTCCTACATCGGCCACGGCCTGTCCCACGCGATCTTTGGGGGAGCCGTGGCGACCTACGTGATGCAGGTGAACTACTACGTGGGTGCCGGGGTGTGGGGTCTCGTCTCCGCCCTGCTGATCACCTGGGTGGGTCGCCGTCGCAAGATCGGCGCCGATGCCGCCATCGGGATCGTGACCACGATCTCGTTTGCGCTGGGCGTTGCCCTCATCAGCCGCGTGAACCGCTTCACGGTCAACCTGGATGCGGCGCTCTTCGGCAACATCCTAGGCGTCCAGCCCTCGCAGATCTGGGTGCTCGTCGGCGTCGGCATTGCCAGCTTGGCGGCCGTCCTGCTTCGGTACCGGCCGCTTCTGTTCGTCACGTTCGATCCGGAGATCGCCGACACGTACGGGGTCTCCTCGCGGAGGATGGACGCCCTGTTCTCCGTTCTGCTCGCCGCGACGATCATCTCAACCCTGCAGATCCTCGGCGTGACGCTGATCGCCGCGACGGTGGTCATCCCTCCCGTGGTCGCGCGACTGCTCACCGACTCGTTCGCCCGAATGCTGGCGCTCTCCACGGTGCTCGGAACGGTCGCGGGCGTGGTGGGGATGTACCTGTCCTTCTACTACGACATCGCGAGCGGCTCGACGATCGTGCTCGTCGCCGGCGCGATGTTCGTGGTGACGTTCGCGGGGACGGCGGCTCTGAAGCGCCGCCGGCTTCAGGCTCTGGAGTCGGCGGGCTCCACCGACGTGGTCGGTGGGGTGGGCGCGCACGTCGGCTAGCGCTACCGGGTGCGGGCGGGCTTGGGACCGGTGCGATCGACCGAGTTCCAGCACGTCTCGCAGACGCCGGAGATCGCAAAGTGCGTGAGGTCCGCATGGAACCCGTGGGTCTCCTCGATCATCGCCTGCAGCCTCGTGGCCTCCTCGAGCGACAGGTCGTCGCCGGCTCCGCATCGGGAGCATGTGAGGTGCACGTGGCCGGCCTCCTCTGCACGGTGGTACTCCGCGCCGCCCTCCAGGTGGGCGTGCGCGAGGACCCCGATCTCCTCGAGGAGCGCGAGCGTCCGGTACACCGTGGAGGGGTTCACGCCCGGCATCTCGCCCTGGATGCGGCGGGCGAGCGCCGTTGGGGAGATATGCCCCGGGGTGTGCATGATCGCCGAGAGGATCGCGAGGCGCTGGGGCGTCATGCGCAGGCCGCGGTCGCGAAGCGTGGACACGAGGTCGGCCGGTGCGTGCACGAGCGAATTCTAGCAAGGACTTGCACCTGCAAGAGCGCAGATCACCTCCGGCGGGCACCGCGGCTGGGTACGGGCGGCCCTTGCGATGGCGAGGCGGTCTCCGGGTCGGTCTGGAAAGATTGAGGGGAGGCGCGGTCCCGGAGCCCACGGGACGGGTCGCCGTGCGCGCGGGACCGGGAGGAACGGTGGCGGAGTTCGTACGGCTCGAACGACGGGGCGAGGTCGCCACGATCAGGCTGGATCGCCCGCCCGCGAACGCGATGAACGAGCGGCTCTCCCTCGACCTGTGGGACGCGGCGCGAGAGGTGAGCGCCGACGACACGATCCGGGCGGTGGTGATCTGGGGCGGCGAGCGGGTCTTCGCCGCCGGGGCCGACGTCAGGGAGATCGCCGACCTGGGCCCGAGGGAGATCGAGCCGGTGGTCGGAGCCCTCGAGAGCGCGCTCCGGCACATCGAGGCCATCCCGAAGATCGTGATCGCGGCGATCAACGGCTACGCGCTGGGCGGCGGGTGCGAGCTCGCGCTCTGCGCGGACTTTCGATTCGCGGCGTCCGACGCCCGTCTCGGGCAGACCGAGGTCCGGCTGGGGATCGCTCCCGGCGCCGGCGGGACCCAGCGGCTTCCCCGTCTGATCGGCCTCCAGCGGGCCCGGGACCTGATCTTCTCCGGCCGGATCGTGACGGCGGAGGAAGCGCACGCGATCGGTCTTGTGGACCGCGTGCTGGCCCCCTCCGAGGTGTACCCGACCGCGCTGGAGGAGGCCGCCCGGTACGCGAGCGGTCCCACGCTCGCGTACCGGGCGGCAAAGATCGCCCTGAACGCCGCCGCGCAGGGCGATCAGGTGCGCGGTCTGGAGGTCGAGCGGGAGGTTTTCCGCGACCTGTTCGCAACGGAGGATCAGAAAGAGGGCATGCGCGCGTTCCTCGAGAAGCGCGACCCGGTGTTCCGGCAGAGGTAGTGGGGGTGCAGGCGTGAAGGTCAGGCGCGCGACGCCGGAGGACGTGCCGGCGCTGGTGGCGCTGTTCCAGGAGCTGGATCGGCTCCAGAGCGACTGGCGGGTGTTCACACCCCGGCCGGGGTTCTACGACGAGGTCGGGGAGAAGTATCGGCAGGCGATGGGCAACGAGAACTCCGTCGTGCTGGTGGCGGAGGACGACGACGAGGTGGTGGGAATGGCCTACGGGGAGGTTCGCATCCCCTCTCGGTTCTCCGACGAGCGGGCCCTGGAGCTCTCGGGGGTCGTGGTCCGGGCCGGATACCGGGGACGGGGGGGCGGGCGGGCGCTGGTCAGGGAAGCCGCCCGCTTCGCCGCGGACATCGACGTCGACTGGGTCGAGCTCAAGACGTTCGCTCCGAACCAGGGGGCCATGACGTTTTGGGAGGACCTGGGGTTCACCCCGCGGGTGGTCCAGCTCACGCAGGCGACGCGAGCGCTCCTCGAGCGCCTGGAGGCGGACTGAGCTCGAGCCGCCCCATCTCGCCGATCGGGAACGAACCGCGCCCCGGAGGCGTTCGAATACCTGATGGCCCTGTAGCGATGGGCAGGGTCGGACGACATCCATGGAGCGTGGTCATGGCTGAGGAGTCGCTCTTCCGCGGCGCCCGCGTCCGCGAGGTCCCGCGAGCCAACCGAACCTACCCCTCGGGGCGCGTGTGCGCGGCCGAGGGATGCACCACCAAGCTCTCGATCTACAACCGCTGGCAGTACTGCTGGCAGCACGAACCGGTGCACAGCTACGTCGCGCGTGGCAAGCGCCGGTCCCGCAAGGAGGCCGCCTGAGGGCGGGGCCCGGCGGCCCCGCGGTCGCGGCCGGTAAAGCCCGGAGCGGGGCTCGCCGACAACCAAAGCAGGGCCGCTCCCCCCGACCGCGCCCCTCGCGGATGCCAGCAGACACCGATCCGACGCCCGCCATGCGGGAGGGCGAGTGCCCCTTCTGCGAGCGGGTGGTGCTCGTGTACGAGGACCCTCCCTGCTGCCCGCTGTGCGCGTGTCCCCTGGAGGAGGTTCGGATGCGACCCCACCGGTGGCCGGGCGACCGTCCAAGGTCCTCCGACGAGCCCTAGCGGGGTCGGACCGCCTCAGCCGCCTGGAGGCTCGGCAGCAGATCCGCCCCGCACGACCCGGGCGGCGATCTCACGCGCCTCCTCCAGCCGACTCCGATCCACGAACAGGCGCACGCCGAGCTCCCAGATCCGGCTGACCACTCCGGGCTCCTTGTACCACCAGACGATCCCGGCCCGCTCGAGCTCGCCGGCGATGGCGTTCGCGTGCTCGCGCGTGAACTGACCGAGGTGAACGGTCGTCACCCCCCGATCCGAGCGCCCGTGGGAGCTCACGGCACCACCACCGCCCGTCTCCAACCGCGAAGGGAGCTCACGAGGGCGATCTCGTCCGCCGTTCGCGCCGCCTCGACCGGGATCGGCCGTTCGACCAGGCGCCCGGTCCTGAGCAGCGCGGCTCGCCGCGTGCCCGGGAGGAGACCCGACTCCACGGGCGGGGTGCACCAGACCCCGCCTTGTCGAACCGCCAGGTTGGCGATGGTCGACTCGGTGACCTCGCCACGCGTGTTCACGAGCAGCACGTCGTCGACGTCCGGCCGCCGGGAGCGTCGGCGGTCGTAGGGTTCGCGCAGGCTGGTCTTGTGGTACAGCCACACGTCGGCGGGGTCGACCGGCTCCGGGTCGATCGCCACGCGCAGCGGGGTATCCAGGACGGCCGGCATCGGCCCGGTCTCCGTGCGGACCCGGCCCGACCGGGAGAGCGCGAGCCTCACCCGCGCCGGCTCCGCGATTCCCCTCGCGGCCATCTCGAGGGCCGAGGCGATCGCGGCGGGATCGTGGCGAAAGCCGAAGTACCGTGCCGAGTCCTCCAGGCGCTCCAGGTGCTCCTCGAGGTCCGTATACCCCGTGTCCGGGCGGTGTTCGAGGGTCTCGACGAGCTCGAACTCCGGTCGGCGGGCCGTGAGCACCCGGGCCTTCGCGAGCGCCTCGTCGTGCTCGTGACGGGGGCAGGAGTCGTGCGTGATCCCCCCGCCGGTCCCGTACTCGGCGACCCCGGTCGTCGGGTCCAGGACCAGGGTCCGGATGGCCACGCTGAACAGGGCGCGGGGGCCCGTCGCGGAGGCCGGCCCAACGTACCCGATGGCGCCGGTGTAGACGCCCCTCGGGGAGTCCTCGAGATCGGCGATGATCCGCATCGCCGCGACCTTCGGGGCCCCCGTCACCGAGCCGCTGGGGAACAGGGCCCGGAACACATCGAGCAGTCCCCGGCGCGGGCCGAGCCTGGCGGCGATCGTCGAGGTGAGCTGCCAGACGGTCTCGTATCGCTCCACGTCGAACAGGCCCGTGACCTCGACGCTCCCGGGTCGCGCGACGCGACCGAGATCGTTGCGGAGCAGATCCACGATCATCGCGTTCTCCGCGCGATCCTTGTCCGAGGCGAGGAGCGCTCGGGCCGTCCGCCGGTCCTCGGCAGGCCACCGCCCCCTGGGCGCCGTGCCCTTCATCGGCCTCACGATGATCCGGTCGCCCTCGAGCCGGAAGAAGAGCTCCGGCGAGGCCGAGAGCACGCGGTGACGCCCGAGGTCGAGGAAGGCCGAGTAACGGGCCCGCTGGGCCAGGCACAGGCGCCGGTAGAGCTCGTGCGGGTCCTCCCCGACGTGGGCGCGGAGTCGGAATGTGAAGTTCACCTGGTAGATCTCGCCGGCCGCGATCAGCTCCCGGATGCTCCCGACCGCGGCGTCGTACCGCGCGCGGTCGACCGAGGGTGCCCAGACCGGATCCATCGGTACCCCGTCCGCGGGGCGGGCTTCGAGGGGATCGAGCTCGACTCGCCGCTCGAAGGTCCCGAAGCACACGAGCGGCAGATCGAGCGGGGAGTCGGGCGCGGGTGGTCGGACGCGCAGGGCTGGGTTCAGGCCGGGCGCCGCCTCGTAGGCGACGAAGCCGGCCGCCCACAGGCCGCGCGCGGTCGCCTCCGCGACCGCCTCGATCGCAGCCGGGACGTCCGCCGGGCGGCGGGCCTCGACGATGCCGGTCAGGCCGCGAAGGCCGAACGCGCGTTCGGCACCGGGGGTCAGGTCGTCGAACCGAACCGCCGTCACGCCGTCAGCGTGACGCGGGCTCGGCGGTTTTGTCGAGTCCGGCGAGGACGGGTTCCATCTGCCTGGCCAAGCGAGCGAGCTCCTCGAGGTGGCGCTCCGACAGGCTCTCCAGCACCCGCAGGCCGCGGGGGGTGAGCGAGAGCCGGACAACCCGCCCGTCGACCCGGTCGCGTCGCCGCCGTATCAGCCCTGCGGCCTCGGCTCGATCCACGAGCCCCACGGCGCTGTTGTGGCGGAGCAGGAGGTAGCCGGCGACGTCGGCGATGGTCGGCCCGTTGGGATCCGGGTGTCCCCGGATGGCGAGGAGCAGTTGGTGTTGGGAAGGGGTGAGGCCGGAGGTGACCGCCTGCTCCTCGCTCCACCGGAGGAACCGCCGCAGCCCCGTTCGCAGGCCGAGGAGACGCTGATAGTCCTCGTCGGTGACGGTTCGGCTCGGCGGCACGCGTATATCGTATAACGATATACAATCACCTCCGGCCTCGCAGGAGGCCGAGGAGGAGCGTCGTGGAGACATCGACCCGCCGGATCGCGATGCTCTGCCTGCTGGCCGCAGTGCTCGGCCTGGCCGGTGGTGGCGCGGCGTGGGTTTTGCTCCGGCTGATCGCCCTGCTCACGAACCTGGCGCTGCTGCACCGGGTCGGCTGGACGCTCCCGTCGTTTGCGCGGTTCCATCCCGGGCCGCTGGTCGTGCCCGTGGCGGCCGCGGGAGGGCTGATCGTCGCGTTGCTCGCGAAGTGGTCGCCGGTCATCAAGGGCCACGGTATCCCGGAGGCGATGGAGGCGGTCCTCACCAGGCAGAGCCGCATCTCGCCGCGCGCGGCCGTCGCCAAGCCGCTCTCGGCGGCGATCGCCATCGGCACCGGAGGGCCGTTCGGTGCGGAGGGGCCGATCATCGTGACCGGGGGTGCGATCGGCTCGCTGATCGGGCAGATCCTTCCGGTGTCGCCGGCCGAGCGGAAGATCCTGCTCGCGAGCGGCGCGGCCGCGGGCATGGCGGCGACGTTCGGCACCCCGCTCGCCGCGGTGGTCCTCGCGATCGAGCTCCTGCTGTTCGAGTTCTCGACACGCGCGTTCGTCCCGCTCGTCGTGTCCTCGGCCATCGCCGCGGGCGTGCACTCGGCGCTGTTCGGCTCGGCTCCGCTGTTCGCCGTCCCGCCGCACGACTACGCGGGCCTGGTCAAGCTGCCGTTCTTCGCGATCCTCGGCCTTCTCTGCGGCCTGCTTGCTGCTGTCGTGACGAAAGGCCTGTTCGCGATCGAAGCCGGATACCGGCGGCTTCCCGTCTCGGAGTTCTGGCACCCGGTGATCGGCGGCGTCGCGTTCGGGATCGTGGGGATGCTCGCGCCGAGGGCGCTCGGCGTGGGGTACGACGCCATCGGCGACGTCCTCGCGGGCAGGCTGGCGCTCGGCGCGCTCGCGGCGCTCGCGGCGGCCAAGCTGATCGCGTGGTGGCTGGCGCTTGCGTCCGGCACCTCCGGGGGGACGCTGGCGCCGCTGCTCCTGATCGGCGGCTCGTTCGGCGGCATCCTGGGAACGCTCGCCGCTCGCGCCGTCCCCGGGCTCCACCTCACCCCGGGAGCGGTGGCCCTGGTCGCGATGTCCGCGGTCTTCGGCGCCGCCACGCGGGCGACGTTCGCCTCGATCGTGTTCCTGTTCGAGCTGACCGGCGACTACCGCGTGATCCTTCCGCTCATGGTGGCGACGGTGCTCGCGACGGTCGTCGCGGCCGCGCTCTCGAGGGAGAGCATCATGACCGAGAAGCTCCTGCGACGTGGGCTCCGCGTGCACACCCGCTACGAGGTGGACGTGCTCCAGACGACCATGGTCCGCGACGTCATGACCCGCGAGGTCGAGACGCTGTCGCCGGATACGACCGTCGCCGAGGGACGACGGCGCTTCTCAAACGGTGGCCACGGGGCCTACCCGATCGTGGACGGGCAGGGGCGCGTCGCCGGGATCGTGAGCCGAGGCGACCTGTTGCGGCTCCCGGACTCCGACCTGCTGCCGCTTCGCGAGGTGGCGAGCCGAGACGTCGTCACGGTCGGGCCGGACGACCCGCTCGTCGTGGCGCTCCAGCGGATGTTGGACGACGAGATCGAGCACCTCCCGGTGGTCCTCGACGGGCGCCTGGTCGGCATCTGCACGCGAACCGATATCCTTCGCGCGCGCCAGCGGCACCTCGACCTCGAGCGTCTCCAGCGCGGCTGGGGGACGGGGGTGCTGTGACGGGCGCTGGGGCGCCGAAGGGCCTAGCCCCGGCGGCTGCGGATCTCGGCGATCACCTGCGGAACCACGGTGAGGGCGTCGCCCACGACGCCGAGATCGGCCAGGCGGAAGATCGGGGCGTCGGGGTCCTTGTTGATGGCCACGATTCGCTTGGCGCCCTTCATGCCGACGACGTGCTGGGTGGCGCCGCTGATCCCGACGGCGATGTAGACCTCGGGCTTGACCGTTCGCCCGGTTTGCCCGATCTGGTAGCTGTAGGGGACCCAGCCGGCGTCGACGACCGCGCGGCTGGCACCGACCGCCCCTTTCAGCAGGCCCGCGAGCTCCTCGAGGAGGGCGAAGTTCGAGGCCTCCTGCAGGCCCCGACCGCCCGAGACCACCACTCGCGCCTCCTCGAGTCTAGGGCCGGTGGCCGCCTCCTCGTGACGCTCGACCCGCCGAGGCCAGGGGGAGCCCTGCGGAACCGGCACCGGCTCCACGGTGGCGGTTCCCCCCGACGGCTCTGCCGCAAAGGACGTCGGTCGAACCAGCACGATCTTGGGATCCGGTCCCTCGAGGGCGACCTCGACGGTCACCGCGCCGCCGAAGATCGGCATCTGCGCCCGATCGGTCGCGGACAGGTCGGTGGCGTTGCTCATGAGGGTGCTCCCCGTGAGCGCCTGCAGGCGACCGGCCACGTCCCTGGCGTCGTGGGACGTCGAGAACAGGACGAGGCCGGGTCGGTGCTCCTCGACGAGCCCGGCGAGCGAGAGCGCGGCAGCGTGGCCCAGGGTTTCCGAAAACACGGGGTCGTCGTTCGCGAAGACCGTGCTGGCGCCGTACGCGCCGAGCGTCTCCGCCGCGGCCGTAGCTCCCGGCCCGAGCGCCACCGCGGCTACGGGGTCCCCGAGAGATCTCGCCTTGGTCAGGAGCTCCAACGCGACGGGACGTGGCCCCTCGGGGGTGACCTCTGCGTAGACGAAGACCGGGGGCACGTCAGAGCACCTTGGCCTCGGCGAGCAGGTCGACGATGCGCTTCGCCGTGTCCTCGCCCGCCTGAATGACCTCGCCGGCGGCGCGCTCCTGCGCCCGTGTGAGCCCAACCACGCGCTGTGTGGGGGCGAGGGCCTCGGCCGACAGGCCGAGGTCGGCCAGGGCGAGCCGTTCGACGGGCTTCTGTTTGGCCTGCATGATGCCCTTGAGCGTGGGGTACCTGGGCTCCGGCGCGCTCCCCGTGACCGTGGCGAGCGCGGGAAGCGGCGCCTCCACGACGTCGAACCCGAGGTCGGTCGGGCGCTCGATGCGGAGCACTCCATCCTCGACGGAGAGCGCCCTGGCAAAGGTCGCGCTCGGCAGCTCGAGCAGCTGGGCCACGGTCATCGGGACGGTCCCCGTGGATCCGTCGGTCGACTCGACTCCGGCCAGGACGAGGTCGAACGGGCGGCGTCGGACCGCCGCGGCGAGCACCCGAGCCGTGGCCAGCGCGTCGGATCCCCGGAGCGCGGGATCAACGACGTGCACCCCCGCGTGGGCGCCCATCGACAAGCCCTTGCGCAGGGCCGCGCTCGCGGTCTCGGGACCCATCGTGAGGAGGGTGACCTCTCCGCCGTGGGTCTCGACGAGCCGGAGGCCCGCCTCGACCGCGTACTCGTCGCCGGGGTCGAGCGCGCCCTCGGTTCCCTCCCGAACCACGAGGAACGCGTCGTCGAGCTCCGGGGTGCCCTGCGGGTCGGGCACGTACTTCACAAGGACCACGACGTTCATCTCGCTCCTCGGGTCGAACGCGACAGGCAGGATACCCTCCGCGGCGCGGACGGCGTCGTAGCATCGTGCCATGGCCTCGAAAGGCTCGGTCCTCGTCGCGATGTCGGGTGGGGTGGACTCGTCGGTGTCCGCGTGCCTGTTGCTCGAGCAGGGGTACGAGGTGATCGGGTCGCACCTCC
Source organism: Actinomycetota bacterium (assembly GCA_021325015.1). Taxonomy (GTDB): domain Bacteria; phylum Actinomycetota; class UBA4738; order UBA4738; family HRBIN12; genus JAJPHY01. Next base: position 20,721 of record JAJPHY010000117.1, read on the forward strand.
GGCTGCTCCATCTCCCGGGGGGTGGGGTGGACCACGGATGCTGCGGTCCGCGCGCGCGCGAGGACGCGAGCACGGTCGCCCGCATCGCGGGCTTCCCCTTCGAGGTCGTCGACATGAGCGAGATCTTCGAAGAGACGGTGCTCTCGGACTTCTTCGACGAACACCGGGCCGGGCGGACGCCGAACCCGTGCGTCCGCTGTAACGAGCACGTCAAGTTCGGCGCCTTCCTGGCGCGCGCCGACCGGCTGGGGGTGGACTTCGTGGCTACCGGTCACTACGTGCGGAGCTGGCGCGACGGCGACGGGTCATGGCACCTCGGCACGGGTCTCGATCCGACGAAGGACCAGTCCTACATGCTCCACACGCTCGGTCAGCGTGAGCTCGCCCGGTCGCTCTTTCCGGTCGGGGGCATGACCAAGACCATGACCCGTCGCCTTGCCGAGCGGTTCGGCTTGCCCGTTGCCGACAAGCCGGACTCGCAGGACGTCTGTTTCGTCCCCGGAGGCGATCACGCGGCGTTCCTGGAGGAGTACGTGCCGGCGCTGATTCGTGAAGGCGAGGTCGTGGGCGTCGACGGTCGCGTCCTCGGCCGGCACCGTGGGGCCCACCGGTTCACGGTCGGGCAGCGACGCGGGCTCGGCGTGTCGACCGGCGAGCGCACGTACGTGGTGGACATCGATGCGACCGCAAATCGCGTCGTGGTCGGTCCCTCCGAGCTGCTCGCTCGGTCGGGGCTCGAGGCGGACCGCATGCGATGGGTGGCCGGCGAGCCGCCCTCGGACGGTCCGTTCGAGGCCGAGGTCCGCGTTCGGTACCGGGGCGAGGCCGTCCGGTCGGTCGTGACTCCCGACGGAGGTCTCGTCCGCGTCCGGTTCTCCCGGCCACAGCGGGGCGTCGCGCCCGGGCAGAGCGTGGTCGTGTACCGGGGCGACGAGTTGCTCGGCGGCGGCAGGATCCTGCGCGCGCTCGCCTAGGGGCGGCGCCGCTGCCGGATGGCGTCGACGGCCCGCATCCTCGCACTCCTCGTCGACGGGCCCGACGCCGCCCCCGGGTATCATCCGCTCCGGGACGCGTGCCCGGGTCCGAGCGAGGGGGTCGAACCGCGCTGAAGCTCCTGAAGAGGCGAACGCGCACCTTCGACATCCAGGTGCAGGACATGACCCTGCACGTGAGCGCCGGCATCGACGTCAACGAGGAGTCCCGGGCGGCGGCGCTGTCGTTCTGGGAGCAGCTCCAGGCCTATGCCCTGCGCAACCCGGAGATCCGAACGAGCAAGCGCGCGATCGACGTTCCGAACGACGCCCCGCCCATCGTCCGCGAGCTGGTGCGCTCCGCGCGCGCCGCGGGCGTCGGTCCGATGTTCTCGTTCCAGGGCGCCGTGACGGACTACGTGGGGCGCTTCCTCGCCGGGCACGACCACGAGGTCACGGTCTCGTGTGGAAGCGATCACTTCGTCGTGACCAGGCGGCGGCAGAAGCTCACGGTCCTGCGCCGGCCCGATGGGAGCTCGATCGCCGTCGTCGTGCAGCCGCGGCGCGAGGGCATCGGCATCTCGACGGCGACCGGTCGCGGTCGAGCGCCGATCGACGGCCTGGCGATCGTGGCGTCGTCGTGCATGTTGGCCGACGCCGCGGCTGCGGGCGTGCAGGCCATCGTGCCGAAGAACGGGGGCTTCCGGCTTGCGCTGACGTACCTGCGGCGCGTCCCGGGGGTCGTCGGCGGATTGATCATCCTCGGCGACCGGATCGGCGTGGCCGGGGCCGTGGAGATCGCGGCGTGACGGCCAGTCGAACCTCGACCGCGGAGCGCGAGCGGGCGGAGGCCAAGCTGCGCGTCGAGGAGCTGCGCGAGCAGCTGAACTACCACGCGTATCGCTACCACGTGCTCGACGATCCCGAGATCTCCGACGCCGAGTACGACGAGCTCATGCGCGAGCTGGTGGAGCTGGAGGAACGGTTCCCGGAGCTCGTGACCCCGGACAGCCCGACCCAGCGGGTCGGCGTGACCCCGACGGACCTGTTCGCGCCGGTTCAGCACCGGGCCGTGATGCTCTCGCTCGACAACGCGTTCTCGCCCGACGAGTTGCGGGCGTGGGCGGCGCGGATCGAGCGGGCCGTCGGCCCGGACGTCCGCTACGCCTGTGAGCTGAAGATCGACGGGGTGGCCGTGGCCCTCACGTACGAGCGCGGTTCGCTGGTCCGGGGCGCGACGCGAGGCGACGGCCGCGTTGGGGAGGACATCACGGCCAACGTCCGAACCGTGCGGTCGGTCCCGCAGCGTCTGACGGTCGATCCGCCCCCGGAGCTGATCGAAGTGCGAGGTGAGATCTACCTGCCGGTGCCCGCGTTCGAGCGCCTGAACGAGGAGCTGACGGGCTCGGGCCAGCGCCCGTTCGCGAACCCCCGCAACGCCGCCGCGGGGTCGCTCCGGCAGAAGGACCCGAAGGTCACGGCGAGCCGTCCGCTCTCGCTCTGGGTGCACAGCTTCGGCTGGGCCGAGGGCGTGCGCTTCGAGTCGCACTCGGGGTTCCTGGAATGGTGCCGGAACGCCCGCCTGCCGGTGCCTCCCACCAGCGAGACCGTCGACGACCTCGACGGCGTGCTGCGCTACCTGCGTCACTGGGAAGAGCACCGGCACAGCGTGGATTGGGAGATCGACGGAGTGGTCGTGAAGGTCGACCAGACCGTGTACCAGGACGAGCTCGGTGCTACCTCCCACGCCCCTAGGTGGGCGATCGCCTACAAGTTCCCGCCCGAGGAGCGAACCACCGTGCTCCGCCGCATCGACGTACACACCGGAAGAACCGGCGTCGTCACTCCCTTCGCCGTGCTGGAGCCCGTGCACGTGGGTGGGGTGACCGTCACGACGGCGACGCTGCACAACGAGGACGAGGTCCGCCGCAAGGACGTCCGTGAGGGCGACACCGTCATCGTGCGACGCGCCGGCGACGTGATCCCGGAGGTCGTCGGCCCTGTGCTGTCCAAGCGAACGAAGGGGGCTCGGCCCTGGCGGTTCCCCAGGACCTGCGGATCGTGCGGCACCCCCCTGGTGCGCCGGGAAGGTGAGGCGTACTGGCGGTGTCCGAACAAGCGGGCGTGCCCCTCGCAGAACGTCGAGTGGCTGTCCGCGTTCTCGAGTCGCGGAGCGATGGACATCGAGGGTCTCGGATACAAGACGGGCTCGCTGCTCCTGGACCTTGGGTGGGTGGCCGATCCAGGAGACGTGTACTCGCTTACCCGCGAGCAGCTGGCGCAGCTCCCGGGGTTCAAGGAGAAGCGGATCCGCAACCTGCTCGAGGCGATCGAGGCCTCGAAGGATCGCCCGATCTGGCGGCTCCTCGTCGGTCTCAACATCCCCCACGTGGGGACGACCACGGCGCAGATCCTGGCCCGGGCCTTCGGCTCGATCGATCGGCTCGCGTCGGCGACCCGGGAGGAGATCGACGCCGTGGAGGGAATCGGTCCCGAGATCGCGAGCAGCGTGGTGGAGTGGTTCCGCGACGAGCGCAACCGCGCGCTGCTGGACCGGCTCCGGCGGGCGGGAGTTCGCATGGTGGACGAGGCGCCCTCCGCCCGCCGCGAGGCGGGCCCGCTCGCCGGCAAGACCATCGTGCTGACGGGCGGGCTCGAGTCGATGTCACGCGACGAGGCCACGCGCCTGGCGGAGGAGGCCGGTGCCCACGTCGCCTCCAGCGTGTCCAAGAAGACCGACTTCGTCGTGGCCGGGGCGAGCCCCGGCTCCAAGTACGACAAGGCTGTGCAGCTCGGCATCGAGATCGTCGACGAGCGCGAGTTCCTCCGGCGTCTCGGCGGCATGCCCGGAGAGGGGGAGGCATGACGTACTCGATCGTGGCGAGGGACCCGAGGACGGGCGATCTGGGCGTCGCGGTCCAATCGCACTGGTTCGCGGCCGGGGGCCAGGTCATGTGGGCCGAGGCGGGAGTCGGCGCCGTGGCGACGCAAGCGATGGTGGAACCGGCCTACGGGGCGGACGGGCTCGCCCTCATGCGCCACGGCCGGTCCGCCTCGGCGGCGCTCGCCGAGCTCGTCGCCGCCGACGAAGGACGCGACCACCGGCAGGTGGCGATGGTGGACGCGCGTGGAGAGGTGGCGGTGCACACCGGGGCGCGGTGCATGCGCGAAGCCGGTCATCGCACCTCGGACGGGGTCTCGGCCCAGGCGAACATGATGCTTCGGCCGACCGTCTGGGACGCGATGGTGAGGGCCTTCGAGCGAAGCTCCGGTCCGGACCTCGGCCGCCGGCTGCTCGACGCGCTCGATGCGGCGGAGGCCGAAGGCGGGGACCTCCGTGGGCGGCAGGCCGCCGGCATCCTCGTCGTCCGGGCCACGGCCACCGGCCGGCCCTGGGAGGACGTGGCCCTGCACCTCCGGGTCGACGATCACCGCGAGCCGCTGGTCGAGCTTCGCCGCCTGTTCGAGCTGAAGCGCGCCTACGACCGGTTGGAGGCCGCCGAGCGGCTCGAGATCGCGGGCGACCTCTCCGGCGCTCTGCGCGAGCACGAGGCGGCGCTCGCCGCCTACCCCGAGAATCCCGAGATCGCCTTCTGGACCGCCCTCGGGCTCGCGGGAGCGGGGCGCCTCGACGAGGCTCGTCGCACGATCCAGATCGCGTACCGCGACCACGCGGGCTGGACCGAGCTGCTCCGGCGTCTGGCGCGGGACGGGTTTCTGGAGATCCCGCAGGAGCGGGTGGCGGCGTTGCTTCCCGAGGGCGCCGAGGCGACCTGAGGCGACGCGAACGGGCGCACGCACCCCACGTCCTCACTATCCTGCTGGTGCGACCCGCGACCGTGCGGGGAGGGACCTTCGGCGCTGGGGGAGCCATGTCGGAGGGGGAGGATCGAGCACGGGCGGCCACGGCGCTGCTCCGGCAGCTCTGGCTCGGCCTGTCGGCGTATCGCCTGTTCCCGGGAAGCGTGGACCGTCCGGGGTTCGTCGCGGCGGTGGAGCGCATCGACGCCGCCGCCCGCACCGCGCTGGCGTCCGGAGTCGTCGACGTCGAGATTCGCGGCGATCGGCTGATCCTGGGCGGGCAGGAGATCCCCAGCGACGAGCAGCTGCGCCGGCTTGCGCTCGCCTGCTTCGAACGACGGGTCGAGCGGCTGGTCGTCACGGCCGTTCCCGACGCGGAGGAGCTGAGTGGGCTGTATGCGGTGCTCTCGAGACCCGAGTCGGAGCTCTCTGAGGCTGGTGGAGCCGACGAGGCCCTGCGCGCCCTCGGGGTGACCTCCGTCTCGCTCGCCGCGATCGGACCCGCGCCGGTGGAGGGGGCGGACCACGTCCCCGACGAGCTTGCGTACCCGCCCGAGGAGCGCCCGCTGGACGCCGACGTCCTGGCCTCGGAGCTGATGGTCGAGGACCTCCACGGCGACCCCGTCGACCAGGCGGAGACGTTGCTCTCTCGGCTCCGTTCGATCCTCGAGAGCGCGGCCGCTCCCCCCGGACGGGCGATCGACCTCCACGCGACGGTGCACAACGTGATGAACGACCTTCCCGCGGACATCCGCCGATCGCTGGTCGAGATGCTGATCGACCACGTCCGCGATGATCCGCTGGCCGAACGGCTCATCGGCACGATGAGCAACGCCGAGCTCACTCGGGCGCTCGTGGACCTCGGCGGCCGGGGACGCCGGGATCCCGTGGAGCTCGCCCGGCAGCTCGCGCAGGCCGGCATCCGCCAGATCGACCTCGTCGATCTCACCCGGGCGCTGGAGGCAGGGCACGAGGAGGCGGGAACGATCATCACCGGCCTCGAGCAGCTCGGGATCGACCTCGGGATGCCGGGGGCGGAGCCGGCCGCGAGCTCGGTCACCGAGATCCTCTCGGAGTACCTGTCGGCCACCGAGGCCGATGACGTTCGGGCGATGCGGACGGCCATCGACGCGACCGAGGAGCAGGCCAGGTCGGTGGCGCTGCTTGCGCTCGGCGACTACCTCTCGCTCGAGACCGATCTGGACCGCGCCGGCGAGGTGCTGGAGATCTGGATCGAGGAGGTGCGTCGCGCGCTCCGGGATCGGGATTCGCGTGCCGTGGAGACCCTGTTGCAGCCGATCCGCGAGGCGCTGCCAGTTGGGACGGACGAACGCGGACCGCTCATGGAGAGCGCCGTTCGCCGCGGTCTCGACCGGGATCTCGTCATGGAGCTCGTGGCGTCGGACCGGGCTCAGGAGCCGTCCGAAGCGGCCGACCTCCTTGCGCCGTTCGGCGATCTTGGGGTGGAGGTCCTCCTCGATCTCCTCGCGGAAGAGGAGGATCGCAACCGGCGCTCGATGCTGCTCGCCGTCCTCCGCCGCCTGGCACGCGGACACCTCGGACCCGTCCGGGCGCGGCTCACCGACCCGCGGTGGTACGTGGTCCGCAACGCGGTTGCGGTGCTGGGCTCGGCGTCGGGTCCGGAGGCGCTCGACGTGATCGCCCTCGCCTCCCGTCACGAGTCGGCTGCCGTCCGGCAGGAGGTGGTGACCGCCCTCGTGGCGGCCGGTGGGGCGGCCGCGGTCCCGCACCTCGCGCGCCTTGCCTCCGAGGGCGACGAGGAGGTGCGCCGGCTCGCCGTCGGGCAGCTCGGCATCCTCGTCGGGGCGGACGCGGCCGGGGCGCTGGCCGAGGTCGCGCGCAGCTCGCGGGATCGGGCGCTTCGACTGCTGGCGCTCCAGGAGCTCGCGCACCGTCCCGAGGGGCCGGCCATTTTGCGCGAGCTCGGCTCGCGGGCCTCCCGCCCCCGCCTGCCTTGGGGGCTCCGCCGCCGGGCGCGCTCCCTCGCCCGGGGGGGGACGTCGTGAGCACCCAGACGGGCTCCGAGCCGGAGATCGCGAAGGCGCGGGAGATGCTCCGTGCGCTCTCGTCGGCGCGGCAGGTGTACGCGTTGTATCCGGACGGGCATCCGAAGCGGCGCGAGGCCGCGCAGGAGCTCCTGAGTCTGGTCCTGGAGCTTCGGGAGGCCAAGGGAGGCGGTCACCCGGTCCTGTTCGTCTCCGAGGGCAACTTCTACTACGGGACCACGCTGCTCGCCTGGGAGTCCCTCACGCTGTACCGGCTCGCGCAGGCGATGGGCGATGCGGGCGTCCAGTCGCTCGAGTTCCTGCCGAACCCGACCGAGGCCGACACCGACGCCCTCGTTCGACTCCTGACCGGCGACGAGCGGGGACGGGACGTGCTCGTCGCGGTCGCGGTAAACCGCGCCGGTCCGAGCTCGCGCCCGGAGGAGCTCCAGCGCGGCATCGCCGAGCTGCTCCGCAACTACGCCGTTGGCCTCGAGCTCCTTCGCGAAACCGCCGCCCGCCTGCTCGCCGGGCGCCCCGCCGACATGGACGCGACCGTGAGACTCACCGAGCACCTCGCGGACCTCATCGCGGCCGACACGGCCCAGGCGCTCCTGCTCACCACGATCAAGTCCTACGACGAGTACACGTACCACCACATGGTGAACGTCTGCATCCTGTCGCTCGCGATCGCGCGCGCGAGCGGACTGTCCAAGGACCAGGCGGTCGTCCTCGGGATCGGCGGGCTCCTGCACGACGTCGGGAAGGTCCGCGTGCCGCAGGAGATCCTTCAGCACGACGGCGCCCTCGACGAGGAGCAGTGGCGACTGATCCAGCGTCACCCCGTGGACGGCGCCGGGTTGGTGCTGATCACGAGCCGCAACGCGTTCCACCCCGCGGTCGCCACGGTGCTCGAGCACCACGCCGCGTTCGACGGCTCGGGGTACCCGAGACTCTCTGGTCATCGAGCCCCGTCACTCGCCTCGCGGATCGTCGCGGTCGCCGACTGCTTCGACGCGATCACGAGCAAGCGGTCGTACCGCAAACCCGAGGAACGGCGCCAGGCGCTGAGCCTCATCCAGGCCGGTGCGGGCCGATCCTTCGATCCGCGTGTGGTCCGCACCTTCGTCCGGCTCATGGGCATCTTCCCCGTCGGGTCGCTCGTGCAGATCTCGACCGGCGAGGTAGGTGTGGTCGTTCGCAACCACGATCGGTTGCTCGCACGGCCCACCATCCGTCTCGTGCTGGACGCACACGGGAACGCTGCGGAGCCGATCGAGATCGACCTTGCCGAGCAGGCGGCGGACGGCTCGTTCCGGTGGACCGTCACCAGGAGCCTCGACCCCGTCGACGTGGGGATCGACATGCTGCCGCTGCTCGCGTCCGGGCGCCTGGACTCCCCGCCCGCAGCGGCGCCGCCGGGGCTGGTCCACGAGCCGGCGCCAAGCGAGGAGCCTCCCCCCGGCTACGTCGACGCGCACCACGAGGTCACGGCCGACCTGCCGGACCTGCCCGTCGACCGGGACGCCGCCCCGCCGATGCCCGACTGAGCGGGGACGTCCGCACGCGGGCGGAGGGACCTCTCTCGCCGACTACACTGGGCGCCGTGCCGGTCGACATCGACATCGATCACGTGGCGCGTCTGGCCAGGCTCGAGCTCTCCGACGAGGAGCGGGAGCGCTTGCGCGCTCAGCTCTCGTTGATCCTCGAGCACGCGGCCAAGGTGAGCGAGGTGGCGACCGCCGACGTCCCGCCGACCGCGTCCGCGATCCCGCGTCCGACGGTCTTGCGTCCCGACGTCCCGACGCCCTCGATGGGACCGGAGGAGGCCCTCGCGAACGCGCCGGACCGAGAGGACGACCGCTTCCGCGTCCCGCGGATCGTGGAGGTCGAGTGAGCGGGGACGAGCTCTGCGACCTGACGGCCACCGAGCTCCGATCCCGGCTCGTGGAGGGCGAGATCTCGCCCTCTGAGATCGTCGAGTCGTGTCTGCACCGCATCGAGGTCCTCGACGGGCAGGTCCGCGCCTTCCTTACCCCGACCCCGGACCTCGCGAGGGAGCGGGCCCGCGCGGTCGCCGAGCTCGCACGCGCCGGCACGTCTCCGGTGGCCGGCATCCCGATCGCGCTGAAGGACGTGCTGACCACGCGTGGGATCCGGACCACCTGCGGTTCCCGTATCCTCGAGACCTACGTGCCCCCGTACGACTGCACGGCCTGGGCGCGTCTGTCCGCCGGGGGCTCGATCCTGCTCGGCAAGACCAACTGCGACGAGTTCGCGATGGGCTCGTCCAACGAGAACTCGGCGTTCGGGCCGGTGCACAACCCGTGGAACCTCGACACGGTTCCCGGCGGCTCGAGCGGCGGCTCGGCCGCGGCGGTCGCGGCCGGCGAGGCGGTGTGGGCCCTCGGGACCGACACGGGCGGGTCGGTCCGGCAGCCGGCGGCCCTCTGCGGCGTGGTGGGGCTCAAGCCCACGTACGGGCTGATCTCGCGCTACGGCCTGATCGCGTTCGCGTCGTCGCTCGACACCGTCGGCACGTTCACGCGGAGCGTCCGGGACGCGGCGATGTTGCTCTCGGTGCTTGGGGGCCGCGATCCGATGGACGCCACGAGCCTGGATCAGCCCGCCCGCGACTACACCGCGTCGCTCTCCGGCGAGGTGCGCGGGCTGCGGGTCGGCGTCGTGAGGGAGGCGCTCGGGGAGGGCGTCGAGCCCGGCGTCCGCTCCGGCGTCCGGTCGGCCATCGACCGGCTGGAGGGCCTCGGCGCGACCGTCGGAGAGGTCTCGCTCCCGCACGCGGACTACGCGCTTTCCGCCTACTACCTCATCGCGCCGTCGGAGTGCTCGTCGAACCTCGCGAGGTACGACGGCGTCCGCTACGGCCTTCGGGTGCCGGGGGAGGACTCGATGCAGATGATGATGAGGACCCGCGGCGCGGGATTCGGCCCGGAGGTGAAGCGGCGGATCATGCTCGGGACGTACGCGCTCTCGGCCGGCTACTACGAGGCGTACTACGGACAGGCCCAGAAGGTCCGAACGCTCATCATCCGCGACTACGAGCGGGCGTTCGCCTCGTTCGACGTGCTGGTCTCTCCGACCTCGCCCACGACGGCGTTCCGGATCGGCGAGCGGACGGACGACCCGCTTGCCATGTACCTCTCGGACGTGTTCACGATCCCGGCGAACCTGGCCGGCGTCCCCGCGATCTCGATCCCGTGCGGGCTGGACGAGAAGGGTCTACCCGTCGGCCTTCAGCTCACCGCTCCCGTCCTCGGCGAGGAGCTGCTGCTCCGCGTCGCCGACGCCCTCGAGCACGAGCTCGCCTTCGACGCGGTCCCGGGGCTCGTGCGCGGCTGATGCCGAGTCCTCGCGGCCGGTCGCGCGGCCGGTTCCCGCGGCCACGATCAGGGCGACCGAGGCCACGATGACCACGCCCGCGGCCAGCGTTCGCACCGTGATCGACTCACCCAGGATCAGCCAGCCGAGGAACACCGCGACCACGGGGTTCACGTAGGCGTAGGTCGAGACCAGGGACGTGCGGGCGTGCCGGAGCAGCCACACGTAGCAGGTGAATCCCACCCACGAGCCGATCGTGACGAGGTACGCGAGGGCGAGCACCGAGCGACCAGAGAACGCCTCTGGGTGCACGAGCGCCAGCTCACCGCGGACGATGCCGAGCGCGACCAGCCCGGCGCCGCCGATCATCATCTCCATCCCGGCGCCGACGAGCGGGCGCGCTGGGAGCCTCGCGCTGCGCGAGTAGAGCGAACCGGCCGTCCAGCACACCGAGGCCGCCACGGCGACGAGCAGCCCCGACAGCGGCACGCTCCGCCCGCTCGCGCCGTCGATCAGGAGCGCCGCGCCGACGAACCCGAGGACGAGGCCCGTCGCCGTCGCCCGGCCGTGACGCCGCCCGAGCAGCACGCGGTCGACGAGCGCCATCCACAGGGGCACGAGGGCGATGATCAGCGAGGCGATCCCCGACGGGATCGTTCGCTCCGCGAGCACGAGGTTGCCGTTCCCGCCGACGATCAGCCCGAGGCCGACCACCGCCGCCGAGCGCCAGTGCGCCGGCCTCGGCCGGTCCCCCTCGCGGTCGCCCCGGCGAACGGCCCACGCGTACAGGACCGCGCCCGCGAGGAGGAAGCGAATGCCGGCCGCCGTCAGTGCCGGCATGGTCTCGTTTACGACGCGGATGGCGAGGTAGGTGGTTCCCCAGACCACGTACACCGCGCCCAGCGCTCCCCACACGGCGGGGGGCACGGCCGCACGGGACCGCGACGCCGCCTGAGGGGACATCCCCCAAGGATAGGGTCACCTCGAGATCCGTCGCCTGCGTGACTCACGTTGCCGGTTACGGGTTCCCGACCCGCTAAGCTCACCCCGTCATGGCCGGAGCGTCCACGACCGCCGTCGCGCAGGAGTTCGAGACCGTCATCGGGCTCGAGTGTCACGTCGAGCTCTCGACGACCACCAAGATGTTCTGCGGGTGCCGCAACGAGTTCGGTGCGCCGCCGAACACCAACGTGTGCCCGGTGTGCCTTGGGCACCCCGGGTCGCTCCCGGTCCCGAACGAGCGGGCGATCGAGTACATCGTGCGCATCGGCCTCGCGCTCGGGTGCGACATCGCGCCCCGCTCGCTGTTCCACCGGAAGAACTACTTCTACCCGGACATGCCGAAGAACTTCCAGATCTCCCAGTACGACCTACCCGTGTGCGTGGGCGGTCACCTCGACGTGGAGGTCGACGAGCACGTGCGGCGGATCGGGATCACGCGCGTCCACATGGAGGAGGACACCGGCAAGACCACGCATGCGGGCGTCACCGGCCGTATCGGCCAGGCCGAGTACGCGCTCGTCGACTACAACCGCGCCGGCGTGCCGCTCGTCGAGGTCGTGTCGGAGCCCGACATCCGCTCGCCCGAGGAGGCGCGCGCCTACCTGACCGAGCTCCGGGCGATCCTCGAGGCGCTCGGGGTCTCCGACGTGCGGATGGAGGAGGGCTCGCTCCGCTGCGACGCGAACGTCTCCGTCCGGCCGGCGGGCTCCCACGAGCTCGGCGTGAAGGTCGAGATCAAGAACCTGAACTCGATCCGCTCGCTCGAGCGGGCGCTCTCCCACGAGCGCGACCGGCAGGTCGAGCTCCTGCGCGCCGGCGGGCGGCCGGTGCAGGAGACCAGGCACTTCGACGAGGAGACCGGCACCACGCACCCGCTGCGCTCCAAGGAGGAGGCGTTCGACTACCGGTACTTCCCGGAGCCCGACCTGCCCCCGCTCGAGCTCGACCCCGCCTGGATCGAGGCGATTCGGGCGACGCTGCCCGAGCTCCCGGCGGCCCGCCGCGACCGGCTGCGCAGGGAGCACGGCCTGCGGCCGGAGCAGGCGTCCATCGTGGGCTCGGACGCGCGCGCGGCCGAGTACTTCGAGCGCGCGGTGGCGCTCGGAGCCCCGGGACCTGCGGTTGCGAGGTGGATGACGCAGGACCTGGCGGCCTACCTGAACCGCACCGGCGAGGGCTGGGAGGAGCTCGCCAAGCGGTTTTCCCCCGAGGCGCTCGCGGACCTGCTGCGCCGAAGCGAGGAAGGGGAGCTCTCCTCGACCGGGGCCAAGGCCGCGTTCGAGCTCGTCGTGGAGACCGGCCGGCCGCTCGGCGAGGTGATCGAGGAGCGAGGGCTCCGACAGGTTTCGGACACCTCCCAGCTTGAGGCCTGGGTCGACGAGGTCATCGCAGAGAACCCCAGGCTCGTGGAGCAGTTCCGCGGCGGCAAGGAGGGCGTGCTGAACGCGCTCGTGGGCCAGGTGATGAAGAGGTCGGCGGGCTCCGCGAACCCGCAGGCGGTCTCGGAGCTCCTTCGCTCGCGGCTTGCGGAGCCGTAGCTCGAGGCCGCCGTGCGGGTCGAGCGCGGGGAGCCGAAGCGCTATCCCTGGTGGCAGCTGATCCTGCTCGGCATCCTCGCGATGCTCGAGGCGGTCATCGCCCGGCCGCTACGGCGGCTGTGGGTCTCGGAGGATCCGCTCGACACCTACGCGCTTGTTCACCTGTCCAGCGCGGCCGGAGACGCGTTGGTCGCGATCGCGCTCGCCGGATCGATCTTCTTCGACATCCCCGTGGACGAGGCGAAGGTGAAGGTCGCCCTGTACCTCGCGCTCACGATGGCGCCGCTCGCGGTCGCGGGACCCCTGCTGGTACCGCTGCTCGACCGGGCGGGCCCCAGGCGGGCGATCTCGCTCACGGCGGCGGCCGGGCGCGCGGTCGTGGCGCTGATCGCGGCGCCGCGCTTTGGGACGACGGCGCTCTACCCGCTCGCGTTTCTGCTGCTCGTGCTCTCCAAGGCGCACGCGATCACCAAGAACGGGCTCACGATGGCCTACGCGGGCCAGGACGAAGGTCTGGTGCGCGCCAACGCCAGGCTCGGCCGGATCGCGGTCGGTGGTGCGCTGCTCGCGGCGCTTCCGGGGGTGGTCCTCCTCAAGCTCGGCGGCGCCAGGGCAGTCCTGTACGGGGCGGCGGTCGGATACGCGGCGTGCGCCTTGCTGAACCTGCGGCTGCCGCACCCCCGGGTGTCGCGCGGCGGCGCCGAGGTCGGTCGACGGGGAAGCGTGCCGGCGCTCGCGGCGCCGGCGATCGGGGCCGCCGGGCTACGGGCCGCGAGCGGGTTCCTGCTCTTCACGCTGGCCTTCGCGCTCCGCCGAAGCGGCGAGCCGACGTGGTGGTTCGGGGTGCTGGCGGCCTGCGGAACCGCCGGCGGCCTGGGCGGCGACCTCCTCGCGCCCCGGCTCCCCACCTCGCTCCGAGAGGAGGCCGTCGTGGTGGCCTGCGTGGTGGGGGCGGGCGTCGGCGCCGTGCTCGCGTTCGCCGCGTTCTCGCTACCGGTCCTGGCCGTCTTCGGGGTCGTCGTCGGGATGTCGAGCGAGCTCGGTCGGTTGGCGTTCCAGAGCCTCATGCAGCAGCTCGCCCCCCGGGGTGCCCACGGGCGCGTGTTCGTTCGCTACGAGGTCGTGTTCCAGCTCGCCTGGGTGCTCGGGGCGCTCGTGCCCGCCATGCTCGAGGTCGCGTTTCGCGACGCCTTCTTGATCCTGTTCGCGATCTACGTGGTGGTCGGGCTCGGCTACCTCGCCCCGCAGTTCCTCGAGCGGAGGCGGACCGGGGGGGTGTAGGGGTGGGCAGGCCCCCGGGGATCGGCTCGTTTGCGACGTGGGCGAGTTGCCGTTCGCCTATGCTGAGCGAGAATCTGCCGCGACACTGGCCCAACAGGAGGATTCGCAGATGGCGAACTGGGTGAGGGTCGGCGAGGCCGGGGAGGTCGCCGACGGAGAGGTCAGCTCGTTCTCGGTCGGGGACCGCACGGTCGCGATCGCCAACCTCGGCGGGGATCTGCACGCGTTCGACGACGTCTGCACGCACCAGCAGTGCTCGCTGTCGGAGGGAGAGCTGGACGGCACCGTGATCGAGTGTCCCTGCCACGGCAGCCAGTTCGACATCATGACCGGCGAGGTGGTGGAGGG
>JAJPHY010000025.1 GCA_021325015.1 Actinomycetota bacterium
GGCACCATCGGGCGCTTCAGCGGCGCCCTTCGCGCCCCCAAAGCGCCCTCGAAGGCCAGTATACCCCGGCCCCCTCCTACGCCCGGGAGAGCCCTCCGACCTTCGCGTCCTCCCTTCGGCCGCGCCCCACGTATGGTTATTCGGAAGCCGGGCGCCACGGGATGAGGACGCACCCCCAGATCGCCCCACCATCACCCGTTCGGACTACACAAGTTCCCCCGAACGGCCCGTTGTCCGAACGCGGGACCATCCGGCAAGATGCACCGACCGGAGTGCATGGCTGCGCCTTCCCCCCGAGCCTTCCCCGTTAGGAGACGATGGCGTTGCGGGTGCTGGTCGTCGACGACCACCCGGCGTTCCGCCGGGCGCTCACGTCTGCCCTGAGGATGGTTGACAGCATCGAGGTGGCGGGGGAGGCCGGAGGCGGGCTGGCGGCCACCACGCAGGCGGAGTCGCTCGACCCCGACCTCGTGCTCATGGACCTCTCGATGCCCGACCGCGACGGCATCGAGGCCATGCGACGGATCCACAGCAAGAGGCCCGACCTCCCGGTCGTGATCCTCACCGCGCACGCCGACCCGGGGGTGGAGAAGGAGGCCAGGGCCGCGGGAGCATCCGGCTTCCTGGCCAAGGGCGTCGCGCTCGAGGACCTGGTGCTGGTCCTGCACGAGGCCGCCGAAGGAGCGTCTGAGATCGCGGCGACCCACCCACGGACCTCGGCCGGGGGCCGAGGTCTCGACCGGGCCTGATCGCCCGGCTCAGCCCTCGCGCCGCATGTGGGGGAACAGGATTACGTCGCGGATCGAGCTCGCATCGGCCAGGATCATCAGCAGCCGGTCGATGCCCAGGCCGAAACCGCCCGCCGGGGGCATGCCGTGCTCGAGCGCCGTCAGGAAGTCCTCGTCCATCGGGTGGGTCTCCTCCTCGCCCTTGCGCCTGGCCTCGGCCTGGATCTCGAAGCTTCGTCGCTGCTCGTCGGGATCGCAGAGCTCGGAGTAGGCCGGGATGAGCTCCATGCCGGCGATTACGAGGTCGGCGTGCTCGACGAGCCCGGGAGTGGAGCGGTGCGGGCGGGCAAGGGGCGAGACCTCTCGTGGCAGGTCGAGCACCCACGTCGGCTGCCAGAGGTCGCCTTCCACGATCTTCTCGTACAGCTCGAGCACGATCTTGCCCGGGCCCCAGGAGGGATGGACGAGGATCCCGCGCGCGCTTGCGAGCTCGCCGAGGTCGGGGCGGTCGAGCGTGACGTCCTCCCCCACGGCCTCGCTCACGAGCTCGAGCATGGTGATCCGGCGCCAGGGAGACTCGAGGTCGAGCTCGCGATCCCGGTACGGGAACCGCAGCGAGCCGCGGACGGCCATGGCCGCCTCGCGGATGAGGACCTCGCAGAGCTCCATCATCGCGACGTAGTCGGCGTAGGCCTGGTAGACCTCGAGCATCGTGAACTCGGGGTTGTGCTCGCGGTCGATCCCCTCGTTTCGGAAGTTGTGGCCGATCTCGTACACGCGCTCGAGACCGCCGACCAGCAGCCGCTTCAGATAGAGCTCGAGCGCGATCCGCAGGTACAGGTCGATGTCGAGCGCCTGGTGGTGGGTGACGAACGGACGGGCGATCGCCCCGCCGGCCGTCGGTTGGAGCACCGGGGTCTCGACCTCGACGAAGCCGCGTCCGTCGAGCACCGACCGGAGGGCCCGAAGCACCGCGGCCCGCGCGCCGACCACGCGCCGGTACTCTAGGTCGGTGGCGAGGTGGAGGTACCGCTGGCGCTGCTGCAGGTCGGGGTCCTTCAGCCCGTGCCACTTCTCCGGGAGCGGCCGGAGGGCCTTGCTCAGCATGGCCAGACGCTCAGCGAAGATCGACAGCTCGCCCCGCTTCGTGGTGCCGACGCGCCCGTACGCGCCGACGAGATCCCCGAGGTCGACGTTCGCGAGCAGCTCGGCGTCGAGGTCGGAGAGGTGGGCCCGGTCGCAGACGACCTGGAGGTCGCCCTCGCGGTCTCGCAGAACCAGGAAGACCAGGTCGCCGAAGCTCCGCCGGAACAGCACCCTGCCGGCCACTCCGTAGCGCGCCTCCTCCGTCCGAGCCGGGGGGGTGGCGCCGTGCCGCTGCCGGATGACCGCGGACGGTGTGGGCTCGGCCACGCCGATCGCCAGCTCGAGGTTGAACGCGAACGGCTCGATCCCCCTGGCCCGCAGGCGCTCCAGGCTCTCTCTCCGGGCGCGGAGAACCGCCTGCTCGCGGGACCCCTGCTCAGCCATCGGCCGGTCCGACGTTGCGCTCGAACACGAGCCGGAGGCCCTCGAGCGTCAGCCACTCGTCGACCTCGTCGATCCGCGTGCAGAGCGGGACGACGACGGGCGCGAGCCCTCCGGTCGCCACGACCGTCGCGTGGTCGCCGAGCTCGGCCTGCAGACGCTCGACCATCCCGTCCGCCTCGGCCGCCGATCCGTACAGGAGCCCGGACTGGATCGCCTCGACGGTGTTGCGCCCGGTCACCGACCTCGGCGCGAGCAGCTCCACCTGGGGAAGCCGCGCGGTTCGGCTCGACAGGGCCTCGTTGGAGACCTGGACGCCGGGCGCGATCGCGCCCCCCAGGAACTCGCCCTTGGCGGAGACCACGTCGTAGGTCGTCGCGGTGCCGAAGTCGACGACGATGCAGGGCCCCCCGTACCGGTGGTACGCGGCGAGCGCGTTCGCGATACGGTCGGCGCCCACCTCGCGCGGGTTGTCCGTCAGGATGGGCAGCCCCGTGCGCGTGCCGGGCTCGAGCACGACGGGCGGGAATCCGAAGTAGCGCTCCGTCATCTCGCGGAGCGCGCGGGTCGAGGTCGGCACCACGGAGGAGATCACGACGCCCGTGATCTGGCGGCTGAACGACAGCTCGTGCTGGGCGAGAAACCCGGCGAAGATCACGGCGAGCTCGTCGGCCGTGTGCTCGGGGTCGGTGGACATGCGCCACTGCCACCTGAGCTCGTCGCCCTGAAACACGCCGAGCACGGTGTTGGTGTTGCCGACGCTCACCGCGAGCAGCACGCTCCCCTCACCTTCGGGCCGGGACGGCGCTCATTCTCCCCGACGTCGGCCCCGGCGGCACACGAACGAGGCGGGGGGCCCGGGGGTCACGGCGACCTGCCCGCGAGACGCGGCGGGCTCACGGCCCCGGCAGGCGGAGGTTGTCGATCAGGCGGGTCGAGCCGAACCGGGCGGCGACCACGGCGCGCGCGGGACCCGTGATCTCGCGGACCTCCTCAAACGTCTCCTCGTCCACCACCGCCGCGTAGTCCAGCCGGGCCAGCGGGGTGGCGCCGATCTCTCGCGCCATGACGGCGACCAGCGTCGCCGCGTCCCGCTCGCCCGAGCGAACGCGCTCCGCCGCCTCGGAGAGCGCGAGGAACAGGCATCCGGCGGCCTCGCGCTCCTCGGGACGCAGGCGGGCGTTGCGGGAGGAACGCGCCAGCCCGTCCGGCTCGCGGACGGTGGGACAGGGCACCACCTCGACCGGGAACCCGAGGTCGCGAACCAGACGGCGGACGACCGCGAGCTGCTGCGCGTCCTTCTCCCCGAAGTACGCCCGGCAGGGGCCCACGATGTTGAAGAGCCTGGCCACGACGGTGGCGACTCCCCGGAAGTGTCCTGGGCGGCTCGCGCCCTCGAGCCGGTCGCCCAGGGGACCCGGATCGACCGTGACCTCGGGCGGGCGGACCGGCTGCATCTCCTCGACGCTCGGAGCGAAGACGAGGTCCACCCCCAGACGCTCGGCGGTTTCGAGGTCGCCTCGCTCGTCCCGCGGGTAGGTCTCGAAGTCCTCGCCGGGGCCGAACTGGAGCGGGTTCACGAAGATCGAGAGCACGAGCAGGTCGCACTCGCTCCGCGCGCGGCGAACGAGCGAGGCGTGCCCCTCGTGGAGCGCCCCCATCGTCGGGACGAACCCGACCCGGCGCCCCTCGGCCCGGGCGCGGTCGCACGCCGCTCGGACCTCGGCCGCCGATCGGATCACCTCCACGGCTCCACCACCTCCCCGGCCGACCCCCCAGCCCCGGTCACCTCCACCGCCCCAGGACCTCCTCCACCGCTCGGCGGCCCTCCGGCGTGAGCCGGCCCGAGCGCTCGGCGAGCTCGATCGCGACGGCCGCGAGCGCCGTGTACGGGGGAACGCATTTCGGATCCGCACGATCCAGCGCGCGAAGGTTCCGCTCCACCGTCCCCGCGTCCCCGCGGACCGCCGGCCCGGTGAGCGCGAGCGCCGCGCCGGTCGCGGCCGTGTTGTCGAGCGACGCCCGCGCGAGCGGCAGGAACAGCTCGCGCTCGAGCCCGAGGCGGCCGAACAGGTCCTCCGCAACCGACAGGACCGCGACCAGGTAGTTCGAGGCGAAGACGGCGGCGGCGTGGTACAGGGGCCTGTCCTGGTCCGCAAGGCGGAAGGGACGCCCGCCCACGTCCCGCGCCAGCCGCTCCCCGAGCGCGAACCCGTCCTCGCTCAACGCCGTCACCGCCATCCCGCTTCCCTCGAGCCGCGCCAGGGCGCGCTCGACGTCGGGGAACGATTGCAGCGGATGAATCGACAGCACGGTGGCCCCCAGGGCGGCGGCGGAGGAGAGCGCGCCAAGCCCGGTCGCCCCCGACACGTGGGCGACGAAGCGGCCCTCCCCACTCGGCCAGGCCGAGACGATCCGGTCGCACGCCTCCCCGATGCGGTCGTCGGGGGTGGCGATCAGCACGACCTCGGCTCCGCGGGCGGCGTCGGCGGGCTCGACCACCGGCACCCCGGGCAGGAACCGCCTCGCCCGCTCGGCGGTCGCCGCCCCTCCCGAGACTGCCACGATGCGGTGGCCGGCCTCCCGGAGCCGAACCCCGAGCGCGGTGCCGACCCTGCCGGCGCCGACGATCGACACGTCCACGCGCCGAGTATCCCAACTCGGGCCCCGTCTCCGCGGCGGCCGACGTCAGGGAATCCAGGCGATCGGGCCCGACGGACGCGGCGCGCCGTCGGGCAGCCGGATGCTCACCAGCGCCGTCCCGGTCGAGCTGGATCCGGCCGCGCTTGCGAGCTCCGGTCCGCTCGAGGCGAACAGCCCCCCGCCGATCGCGAGGTAGGCCGTCCCGTCGGGGGCAAACGTCGCCCCGACCCGCTTGCCCGCGGCGACGACCAGGCGCGGGCTCCGCTCGGTGAGCCCGGGTCCCGCGTCCACCACGTACACGCCCCGGCTCCCGCCGAGGCGGCCGGCGACGATGGCCTCCGAGGCGTCCGGCGACCACGCCAGCGTGCGCTCGACGTGGAGGCCCCGCCTGCCCGTACCGAGCGGGACCGGTCCCCCGTCGCCCCGCCAGTAGAGAACGGTGCGGCGGGAGGCGAGCGCCAGGGCCCTCGGGTCGCCGGTCTCGACCGGAGTGACGAGGAAGTCCGACGCGGGCGAGACGTCCAGCATCCCGTACCCGAACAGCACCCGATGGGCGGCGTCCACTCCGACGTAGTAGATGCCGACGTGCCCGTGGCTGGCCCTCGTGAAGTACGTGAGCTGTCCGTCCAGGCCGAGGGAGAGGAGCCGCCCACACGGGCGCGACTGCTCGAACACCCGCTGCCGCTCCAGCGTGCGAACCGAGACGAGGTCGATCTCGGCCGGCCGCCGGCACCCGTCGCGGCGGGGGCCCGACCGCGCGACCGCGACCTCCGCGCCTTGGGGCCCCCACGCGACGAGGTCTCCGACCGCCACGGGGATCGGGCGATCTGCGGGCGTCAGGCCCCGGAGCACGAACGCGCGCTCGCGCCCGCGCGTCGACACGGTGAGCCCGACCCATCCGGGACCCGCGAGCGACGCGTCGACGAGCCGGGAGGCGCTCGGCACCTCGGGCCCCGGCGCGGCGGCGCCGGTCGCGAGATCGAGCGTCCAGAGCACCTGGTGCCCAGGGCGCCCGAGCTCCTCCGCCGCGTACACGAGGGCCCCGAGGTCCCGCGGACCGCCCGGTGGGGTGCGCTGGCCGGCCGGGGCGACCGACCTGGGGATGCGCGCCCAGACGAGGACCAGAACGAGCGCGACGGCCGACATGGCGGCGAGCGAGCGCCCGGGAGCGCTCACGCTCCGGGCCGGCGGGGCCTCCGAGGGAGGTGGGCGGGATCCGGAAGGCGGGCGGGATTCCGGGGGCGACGGGCCCCGGCCCGGCGAGCCCGACGGGCCGGGTCGCCCGCGGGCCCGTGTGGGGACGCGGTAGAGCGTGGTTCCGCACCTGGGGCAGACCGCCGAGGTCGTCTGGCCCTGCCAGTCGCAGCGGAAGCAGGCGGCCGGCGTCGTCATCCACCAATCTCCAGCGGAGGTGCGCTCGGGCGGACGCCCAGGACCATCCCCGGCCCGAGCCGGAGCGTCGAAAGGCGCCGGCCACCCGGCAGGGGCGGGTCCGCGTCGAGCTCGGCGAGCGGGATCAGCACGAACCCGCGCTCGTGCATCCGCGGGTGGGGGAGGACGAGGTCCGGTTCGTCGACCTCGAGGTCGTCGTAGGTGAGCAGGTCGACGTCGATCACCCTTGGTCCCCACCGCTCGCCTCTCACGCGTCCCATCGCCTCCTCGACGCCCAGACACGCCGCGAGCAGCTCGCGCGGGCGGAGCGCGGTCTCCGCCTCGAGCACGGCGTTCAGGTAGTCGGGCTGGGCCGGGCCCCCGACCGGCTCGGTCTCGTAGACGCGGGAGGACCGCACAACGCGGACGCCCGGCTGCCCGGCGAGAAGCCGCGCGGCGCGCGCGAGGTTCGCGAGGCGATCCCCGAGGTTGGAGCCGAGCCCGAGGTACGCCGTGACGCCCACCACGATGCTCGCTCAGCCGGGGGACTCGACGGTCGCGCCGGCCGCCACCCCCTGGACGTCGCTCGAGGCCGCCGCCGCTGGCTTGTGGACGATCGCGGTGACGCCGCGGACGCCCGGCATGTGCGCAACGGCGGTGGCGACCTCGCGCGCGAGCGTCTCCAGCAGGTCGAACGACGTCGTCGAAACCACCTCACGGGCGGCCCGGATCAGCCGGCGGTAGTCGGCCGTGCGCTCGAGCTCGTCGCCGGTCACCTCGACGGTCACATCCAGGTCGACCACGAAGTCCTGCGGGGCGTCCTTCTCCCCAGGCTTCGCACCGTGCCGACCGCTGGCCCGGATACCCGTCAGGAACAGCCTCGAGATCGTCAACCGCTGCCTCCGGGAGCGCCCGGCTCCCCTTGCCCGCTCGCCGGTCTGCGTTCGAGCTCGATCATGACCCGACCGGGCCCGATGTGCGAGTGGGGCCTTCCCAGGTACCGGGAGCGAAGGTACTCGAACAGGAGCGGCCCGATCGTCTCGGGAGCGTCCTCCGGGAGCAGGTGTGAGCACCCAGGGAGGATCGCGAGGCTCGAGGGCTCGATCGCGTCGTTCAGACGTTCCGCGAGCTCGACGGGCAGGAACGGGTCCTCCTCGCCCCAGAGGATCAGCGTCGGGCACGCAATCCGCGACAGATCCTCGGCCGGAGGAAGACCGCCGGCGTCGCCAGCACGCCGGAGCCGCTCGAACGCGCGCGCGCCGTCGGGTCCGGCGAACGGGCGCAAATACGCCTCGCGGAGCTCGCCGGTCAGGCGCTCCCGCCAGGCGACGGCCCGATCCAGGAACGCGGTGAGCGCCTCACGGACGTCGGCCGGCCACTCCGCGTCCTCGGTGTTCGCAGGGTGGGCAGCGAGGATCGTCGACCGCGCGTCGAGCGCCAGGGCGTCGACCAGCACGAGGACCTCGACCCCTCCCTCGAGCGCGAGGAGCTGCGCGATCCCGCCGCCCTCCGCGTGTCCGACGGCCGCGAAGCGCTCGACGCCGAGCCCGGCGAGCAGCTCGCGGACGTGGGCGGCCTGGGAGCGAACGTCGAGGCGGCCGCCCTCGGGCTTGGAGGAGTCCCCGCACCCGAGCAGGTCGGGCGCGATCGCGCGCATCCACGGCGCGAACAGCGGGACGAGCTCGCGCCACAGGTGGGACGAGGTCGGGAACCCGTGGAGGAACACGACCGCGGGGTCCCCGGGGTCGCCTTCGTCCAGGTACGCCATCTCGCCTGCGGAGATCCGCGCGCGGTGGAGCTCGAGCTCGCTCACGCGCTCGCGCCGAGGTCTGAGCCGGCGCCCGCGCCCGACCCGTTCGACCGCGCGATCGCGTCGACCACGCCGAGCACCCGGCGGATCGGGAGCACGTCGTGCACCCGGACGACGTGCGCGCCCCTGGCTGCGCACCACGCGACGGCGCCGGCGGTCCCCTCGAGCCGTTCGTTCTCGGGCAGGTCCAGCAGCGTTCCGATGAAGCGCTTGCGCGACGGCCCGACGAGCACCGGGCGCCCGAGCTCGAGCAGCTCGTCGAGGTGGTGGAGGAGCGCGAGGTTGTGCTCGAGCGTCTTTCCGAACCCGATGCCGGGGTCGATGCAGAGGCGCTCGGGCTCGATCCCCGCGAGCTCCGCGGCCTCGAGCCGCTCGCGGAGGAACTCCTTCACCTCCGCGACCACGTCGTCGTACCGCGGCTCGAGCTGCATCGTCTTGGGGTCGCCCAGCATGTGCATGAGAACGAGCCCGGCGCGGGCCTCCCTCACGACGTGGAACATGTCGGGATCGGCCCCGGCCGCCACGTCGTTCACGATCGTGGCTCCCGCTGCGAGCGCTACCTTCGCCACGGACGCCTTGCGCGTGTCGATCGAGATCGGGACCGGCACCTTCGACGCGAGCGCCTCGATCACCGGGACGACGCGCTCCGCCTCAAGCTCCGCCGGGACCGGATCGGAGCCGGGGCGGGTGGACTCGCCGCCGACGTCCACGATGTCGGCGCCCTCGTCGACCATCCGGATGCCGTGCGCGATCGCGGCCTCGCGGTCGAGGTACCGCCCGCCGTCGGAGAACGAGTCGGGCGTGACGTTCAGGATGCCCATGACGAGCGTGCGCTCGCTGCAGTCGAGCGCGAGGTCCCCGCAGCGCCAGACCAGACCGCGCATCGCACGGTCATCCTAGGCGACGGCGTTGGGAGCCGCC
Source organism: Actinomycetota bacterium (assembly GCA_021325015.1). Lineage (GTDB taxonomy): Bacteria > Actinomycetota > UBA4738 > UBA4738 > HRBIN12 > JAJPHY01. Next base: position 9,001 of record JAJPHY010000025.1, read on the forward strand.
CCGACTCCGGGGAAGTCCCCGGCCTGGCCCGTCGCCGAGCGGTCGGCTACGACTTGCCGAGGTGGTGGAGCGCCTCCTGGCGCGTCCGCGCGTCCGAGCGGAACAGCCCGCGCACCGCGGACGTCACGGTCATCGATCCGGGCTTCTTCACACCGCGCATGGTCATGCACAGGTGCTCGGCCTCGATCATGACGAACACGCCGCGCGGCTCGAGGGCCGCGTCGATCGTGTCGGCGATCTCGGTCGTGAGCCGCTCCTGCACCTGCGGGCGCTTCGACAGGATGTCGACCACGCGCGCGATCTTCGAAAGCCCGGTGATCCGCCCGTCCTTGTTCGGGATGTAGGCGACGTGGGCCCTCCCGTTGAACGGAAGGAGGTGGTGTTCGCAGAGACTCTGCAGGGGAATGTCCTTCACCATGATCATCTCGTCGAAGTTCGCGCCCGGGACGACCGTCGGCACGGGCGTGGGGTCGACGCCGATCCCGGCGAAGATCTCCTGGTACATCTCGGCCACGCGCAGGGGGGTGTCGGCCAGCCCGGGGCGGTCGGCATCCTCGCCGATCCCCTCGAGGATCAGGCGGACGCCCTCCTCGATGCGCTTGCGGTCGAAGCCCCCCACGGCGCTCGGAGTCTACCCGCCGACCAGGCGGTCGAGCGTGTCGGGCAACCCCGCGAGGTCGGGGAGCTCGGCCGCGCGCGGCAGGTCCGAGGTCTCGTCCAGGCGGTTGATCCATACGGCGCGGAGCCCGAGCTCGGCGCACGGCTCGATGTCGTGGAACAGCGAGGCCGCGACGTGCACGTGCCGGGCGCGATCGGCGCCGGTCCTCGCGAAGAAGCATTCCCAGTGGCCGGGCGCCGGCTTGTACGAGCCGGCCTCCGCCGCCGTGATCCGCAGGTCGACGGACACGCCGATCGCGGCCACCGAGGCCTCCAGCAGGTCGGGGTCGGTGTTCGACAGGATCGCGAGCCTCCACCCGCGCTCGCGGAGCTCGGCCAGCGCCGCCGGGACCTCGGGAAACGGCGGCCACGTGGGCAGCGAGTCCGCGAGCGCCTCGCGGTCGTCGGCCTCGAGCTCCAGCCCCTCGCGGTGCGCGATCCGCTGGAGCGTCTCGGCGAGCACCTGCCGATACGGGACCCTGCGCCCCCGCTGCACCTCGGGCTCGATCTCGTGGTACGCGCCGAGCAACAGCTCGGCATCGCGCTCTGGCCACAGCTCCGCCAGCGTGTCGCGGATGCCCGACATCCAGTCGATCAGCGTCCCGTAGCAGTCGAAGGTCGCCCAGCGCTCGCGCGCGCCCCGCTCGCCCATGCCGGCGCTCCTCAGCCGATGGACCCGGGCGTGGGGCCCTCCTGCGGCGCGCGCACCGCGCGCCGTGAGACGGCCAGGCCGGCGCCGCGGACCGACTGGTCGCGCTGCGGGCGCTTGGTCACGTCGGCCAGGATCCGCTCGACCTCGTCGCGATCGATCGTCTCGCGATCGATCAGGATCGCCGCCATCTCGTCGAGCTTGGCGCGGTGCTCCTGCAAGATGTCGAGGGCCTCGTCGTGGGCCTCGTCGATCATGCGCCGGACCTCGGAATCGATCTCGAACGCCACCTGGTCGGAGTAGTCGGGCTGGGCGGCGAGGTCCCGGCCGAGGAACACCTCGTGCTGCTTCTGCCCGAGCGTGAGCGGGCCGAGCACGTCGGACATGCCGTACTCGGTCACCATCTGCCGGGCCACCTTGGTCGCCCGCTCGATGTCGTTGGCGGCGCCGGTGGTGATGTCGCCGAACACGAGCTCCTCGGCCACGCGCCCGCCGAGGAGCATCGCGAGCTCGTCGGAAAGCTCCTCGCGGGTCATGAGGAACTTGTCCTCCTCGGGGAGCGTCAGCGTGTACCCGAGCGCGCGCCCGCGCGCGATCACCGAGATCTTGTGGACGGGGTCGGTGTTCGGGAGCACGTGCGCCACGAGGGCGTGCCCGCTCTCGTGGTAGGCGATCATGCGCTTCTCCCGGTCGTTCATCACCCGGCTCTTGCGCTCGGGGCCGGCCAGGACGCGGTCGATGGCCTCCTCGACCTCCTTCATGCCGATGGCCTTCTTCGACCAGCGCGCTGCGAGCAAGGCGGCCTCGTTGACGACGTTGGCGAGGTCCGCGCCGGTGAACCCCGGCGTGCGCCGGGCGATCGTGTCGAGGTCGACCGTCTGGTCGAACGGCTTGCCGCGCGCATGCACCCGCAGGATGCCCTTGCGGCCCTCCAGGTCGGGGCGATCGATCGTGACGTGTCGGTCGAACCGACCGGGCCGCAGCAGCGCGGGATCGAGGATGTCGGGGCGGTTGGTCGCGGCCATCAGGATCACCGCCGTGCGCTGGTCGAACCCGTCCATCTCGACCAGGAGCTGGTTGAGGGTCTGCTCCCGCTCGTCGTGGCCGCCGCCGAGGCCCGCCCCCCGGTGCCGGCCGACCGCGTCGATCTCGTCGATGAACACGATCGCCGGCGCGTTCTGCTTGGCCTGGTCGAACAGGTCGCGCACGCGCGCCGCGCCGACGCCGACGAACATCTCCACGAAGTGGGAGCCGGAGATCGAATAGAACGGGACGCCGGCCTCGCCGGCCACCGCCCGGGCGAGGAGGGTCTTGCCGGTGCCCGGCGGGCCGAACAGCAGTACGCCGCGCGGGATCTTGGCGCCCATCGCCTGGAACTTGGCGGGGTTCTGGAGGTACTCCTTGACCTCTTGGAGCTCCTCGATCGCCTCGTCGACTCCGGCGACGTCGTCGAAGGTCGTCTTCGGCTGGTCCTTGGTGACCATCTTGGCCCGGGCCTTGCCGAACTGCATGACGCGGCCGCCACCGCCCTGCGACTGGTTCATGATCCAGACGAACGCCCCGATGATCAGGATCACCGGAACGAGCTGGATCAGGAAGCCGACGATCGCCGAACCCTTCTGGGGGTCGACCTCGATGCGGACGCCCTCGCTCCGCATCTGCCTGGTGAGCGCCTCCTGGTCCGAGGACGGGTAGGCCACCTCGTAGGAGCGGCCGTCCGTGAGCTGGCCGGTGACCTTCTGGTCGCCCTCGAGGAACGTGGCGGTCTGGACCTGGCCCTGTTGGAGCAGGCTCTGGAACTCCGAGTAGGAGAGCTGCTGCCCCTGCCCGCCGCGGTTCGCGAGGAGCACGAAGAGCCAGAGGGCGAACAGGACGATCAGGATGTAGATCGCGGGTCCGCGGAGCAACCTGCGGTACGGCGACTCGGGTGGGGCCAGGGGAGCTCCTTTCGAGCTGCGGAGACATGTCGAGGCCCCAGGCGTCCACCCGAGCCTCGGGCCCTCCGCGATGGTAGCAAGGGGGTCTGACTCCGACCAGACCCCGGCCGTGGACCGTCGCGGCGGGCCCCCGTAGACCGATCGGCGGGGCTACCGTGGACCGATCCCGCCGGTTACCGGATCCCGCTGTCGACCGGAACCGTGATCTCGGCGAACCGGTGCGGCCGGACGATCACCGACACGGGGATCGGGCTCGGCGGTCCGGGTTCGTCGAGCACGGGGACCACCGTGTACGAACCCGGGGCCAGGTGGATCTCGAATCGGCCGTCCCGATCGGTGCGGGTGGTCGCGACGACGTCCCCGCGCTCGTTCAGGACCCGGACCTCGGTGTCGGCGAGCGGCCGGTCGGGACAGGGGCTGTCCGCGCGTTCGACGGGGCACCTGGGCCGCTTCTCGGGTCACCCCTCCCGGTAGGCCTCGGGCCTGAGCGTGGCGATGTACGGGAGGTTGCGAAAGCGCTCGGCGAAGTCGAGGCCGTAGCCGATCACGAACTCGGGCGGGATCTCGAACCCCACGTACCGAAGGTCGAGCGGGACCCGCTGGATCCCCACCTTCTGCAGCAGCGCGCAGACCTCGAGGCTCGCGGGGCGCCGGCCCCGGAGGATCTTCAGCAGGTAGTTGAGCGTGAGCCCGGAGTCCACGATGTCCTCGACGAGCAGGACGTGCCGACCCTCGATGTCGTGGTCGAGGTCCTTCAGGATCCGCACCACGCCGGAGGTCTGGGTCGACGCTCCGTACGAGGCGACCGCCATGAAGTCGACCTCCACCGGGATGTGAACGTGGCGGGCGAGGTCGGCCATCAGGACGAAGGCGCCCTTCAGCACGCCGACGAGCAACGGGACGCGGCCCGCGTAGTCGCGGGTGATCAGCCCGCCGAGCTCCCGGAGCTTGCCCTGGATCTGCTCCTCCGTGAGGAGCACGCGCTGGATGTCACGCTCGTAGTCCTCGGCGAAGGGAACCGCGGGGTCGGCGTGTACGTCGTGGGCGTCGGACAGAGCGACCGGACCTTCCATCTCGCGTTCCCCTTTCATCCCCGGCTCTCGGGGGAAGGGCGAGAGAGGCAAACATACTCCCTGTTCCTCACGGCCTTCAAACCGTCGCCGAGGTCGCGGCGCCTGCCCACGCGACCGGCCGCGAGGTCGAGGATCGCCTCCACCTGCTCCCTTGCCGGCGGGCGGCCGCAGCGGAGGATGGACTCGCGGACGACCCGGGCGGCGAGGGCCCTCGGCAGCGAGAGCAGGGAGACGCACGGGAGCCGGACGCCCTCCGGCACCTCCTCGATCAGCTCGGCCATGGCCGGGCGGGCTTGTCGAGCAAGCTCGCGGGCGTCCTCGCGAAGGAGCGCCGCCGTCCGGGCGAGCGGCCGACGGACCTCCCGTCCCACGGCCCGCTCGAGCGCCGGGAGCCCTCGACGGCGCACGGCGTTCCGGAGCAGGCGGAGGTCGCGGTTCGTCGGGTCGCGCCGCGGGCGGAGCCGGAGCGCCCGGCAGAACGCCTCGACCTCCTCGCGAGTGACGTCGATCAGCGGACGCACGAACGGCGGCGAGACCGGGTCGATGCCGGCCACCGCGTCCAGACCCGAGCCCGTGATCGCCGCGATCAAGACCGTCTCGGCCTGGTCATCGAGCGTATGGCCGAGCGCGATTCGGGAGGCGCCGACCTCCCGGGCGGCGGCGACCAGCGCCGGCATGCGAACCGAGCGGGCCCACTCCTCCACCGACCGCCCCCGCGCCGGCGCCGAGTCGGCCTCGCCCAGGTGGAGCGGCACGCGCAGTCGCTCGCAGAGCGCGCGGACGTAGCGGGCATCCAGACGCGAGTCCGGCCGCAGCCGGTGGTCGAAGTGAAAGACCTCTACCCGGACCCGGAGCAGCCGGCGGAGCGCAACGAGCGCGTGGAGGAGACAGACGGAGTCGGGGCCGCCGGAGCACGCGACGAGGACCGTCTGGCCGGGCAGCAGCATCTCGTGCCGACGCACGGTGCCGGTCACCCGCTCGAGCACCCGGGCGACCGCCGGGGGGCGGCGCATCAGCGTCCGGCGACCCTCGCGACCCAACGATCGGGGTTCGCGATTTCCTCGATCGTCGGCAGGTTCGCCTCCTCCTTCCACACGAGGTTGAAGCCCTCCATCCCGGCCCGCTCGACCGCGGAGCGGACGAACAGCTCGCCGGCGTCGTACTGGCGCACCTTCGAGTCGAAGCCGATCGCCCGCTGGAACGCCTTCTCGACGCCGCGGGAGCGCCGTCGCTCGCGGAGCCCTCTGCGCATGCGGTCGAGGTCCCGGATCCGGCCGGCGGCCACGGTGTTCATCACGTAGCTCGCGTGCCCCTCGAGCAGCGACATCATCGCCTGCATGCGGTGGAACAGCTCGCGCTGCTCCGGGGTCATCAGCAGGAACAGGGCGCCGACGCCGCGCCACTCGGCCCCGGCGCGAGCTTCCTCGGCCGCGCGCTTGAGCTGCTCGACGACCTGTCGCGTGTCCAGCTGCACCGTCGCGAAGTACTGGTCCACCAGGCGCGACAGGTACCCGCGAAGCCACGGTGTGCCGCCGAACTGCAGCCGGTGCGTGACCTCGTGGAGCGCCACCCACAGACGGAACTCGTGGCCGGAGAAGCCGAACCGGCGCTCGGTCTCGGCGAGGTTCGGACCGATGAAGTAGATCAGGCCCTCGTCGTCGGGCGGGAGGAACACGTCGTACTGGCCGAGGACCTTCCGCGAGACGTAGCCCATGATCGCCCCGATCTGCGCTCCGAGCGCCTTGCGGCGCACCTGCGAGCGGTGCGGGTTGTCCGAGAGGATGCGGACCGCGAGCGGCTCGAGCAGGCGCTGGAGGCCCTGGAGGTTGGCGCGCACCCACTCGCCGCGCGACATCACCCACGGCCGCGAGCGGAATCCGTCCGCCGACAGTCCGGTGAACTCCGAGACGAGGGACTCGGCGCGCGGGACGGAATCGGCGAGGTCCTCGCGGAGCCGGGCTCGCTCGATCGCCGCGAGGGGCGGGCCCGATCCCCCGATGCGGCGTCCGACGTCGGCCGCCGTCTGCCAGTCGACCAGCCTGGCGGCCTGGGACCCCATGGACCAGTCGACCCTGGCCGCCTCCATCGCCCCTCCGGGGCCTAGCCCCCGGCCTTCTTTCGAGCGGCGATCATCGCGGCGCGCCGGGCCTGACCCTCCGCCACGCGCCGGCTGGTGCCCTTCTCCAGAAGCTCGGCGAGAACCCTCTCGAAGGTCTCCTGGTCCAGGCTCACCTCTTTGTGCTCCCCCGCCGACGGCGCGGGAGCCGCCGCGGCCGGGGCGGATGCGACTGGAGAGGCCGGAGCCGAAGCCGTCGGGGCGGCCGGAGCGGCCGCGGGCTCCCGGGCCCCGGCCGGGGCGGCCGGTTCGGCGGGGGGCGGGGCGGAGCCGGGTCCCGCGCCGCCGGCGAGAGGAGCTTGGGTCGGAGCGGCCGCGGGCGGCGGCGAAGCGAGCTGCGCAGACCCCGGCGGAGCCCCGCCCCCCGCCGGCGCGGCCGGGACGGAGCCGGGTCCCGGACCGCCGGCGGCCACTCCCGCGGGGACGGGTGCGGGAACCACCACGGGAGCCCCCGTGATCGTGACCGGGCGCCTGGGCGCCTCCTTGCCAGGCCGGATCCGCGGCGCCCGCACCGTCTCGACCTCCTCGCGCTGGAACCTGGGCGCGAACCGCAGGTACCCGAAGACCACGAGGAGCGCGATCAGCACGCCGAGCGCCGTCAGGGCGATCGCGGCGAGGTACACCCAGCCTCCGTTGTTGGGCGTCGGGGTCTCGTTCGGGCTCGGCAGCACCTGCGCGAGCGCGCTCGAGCCGGCAGCCACAACCAGAGCCGTCGCCGTGCCGAGGACGAGGACGAACCTCATGAGGAGCCTGGGGCGCACGGCGGGGATTCTAGCAAGGAACCCACAGGCGACCCGAGCAGGCGCGACCTCGCGCCCCCGGCAGCCAGACAGGTGGTGGAACCGAAGACCCCGTGGAGCCGGTGGTCGGACTCGAACCGACGACCTGCGGTTTACGAAACCGCTGCTCTGCCAACTGAGCTACACCGGCGAGGAATCGAAGGCGATCGCCGGGCCAGCGTTCGCTCGACGGCCGTCAGTGTAGCGACGCCGCGGCCCGCCGGGCGAAAGTGTAGCTACAGGGCGGCGCGCCGTCGGGCGTCCGTGGCGCGGCGGCCTGGTCGTCCGCGGCGCTCCGCTCCCGCATAATGCGCAGATGGGGGCGGAGGCGGAGCTCGGCATCGGCGGCGTTCGCCGCCTGATGGTCGCGACCGACCGCTCCGAGACGGCCGACCGCGCCGTCCGGTGGGCGGCCGGGCTCGCCGAACGGTTCGCCGCGGAGCTGTTCGTCCTCCAGGTCATCGTCCCGACCAGCCCGGCCGACACCGAGTACGGAGCCGCCGAGCGCACCCGTGCCGAGGCCGCGGGCGACGAGCTCCGGCAGTTCGCGTTCCAACTCGCCGGCGAACGGTCGCGAAGCAAGGTCGTCGTCGACGACGATCCGGCGATGGCGATCGTCCGGGCGGCCGAGGAGGAGGCGGCCGACGTCCTCGTCGTCGGGAACGCGGGAATGGCCGGACGGAAGGAGTTCCTCCTCGGCAACGTACCGAACCGCATCTCGCACAACGCCCGCTGCACCGTCGTTATCGTGAACACGGTCTCCGCCGACGGCCGGGCGCTCGCCACGCCCTCGACCCGCGTCGTCCGCGCCGGCGAGATCCCCGAGACCGAGCCGCACCTCACGGCCCGCGGCGCGCGGATCGCCGCCGTCATGACCAAGCACGGCGTGAAAGCGCTGTTCGGCACCGAGGCCGATGGGGTGACCGGCAAGCGCAAGCAAGCCCGGCACCTGCGCGCCGCGCTCGAGGAGCTCGGCCCGACCTTCGCCAAGCTCGGGCAGGTGCTCTCGACCCGGCCGGATCTGCTGCCGCCCGAGTTCATCGAGGAGCTGGCCACGCTCCAGGACAACGTGCCCCCCCTCACCGAGGAGCAGGTCGTGCGCGTGATGGAGCAGGAGCTCGGCGTGCCGTGGGAGGACGTGTTCGAGTCGATCGACCCGAAGCCGATGGCGGCCGGAACGATCGCGCAGGTGCATCGCGCCACGCTGACCGACGGCGCGCGCGTGGTCGTCAAGGTCCAGCGCCCGAACGCGCGCGAGGAGATCGAGCAGGACCTCGCGCTCCTCGAGCTGTTCGCCGAGAAGGCCGGGAACCGCCAGGGGCTCAAGCAGGTGATCGACATGGGCGCGGTGTTCGAGCACCTGTCGAGCTCGCTGCACCGCGAGCTCGATTTCCGCCAGGAGGCGTCGAACATCGAGCGGATGTCCTCGGTGATCGAGGGCTTCTCGCGCCTGGCCGTCCCGCGCGTGTACGGAGACCTGTCCTCCTCGCGCCTGCTCGTCATGGAGGAGATCCAGGGGGTCCCGATCTCGAAGGCGCCGATGGGCGCCGAACGCAAGGAGGCGGCCCGCCAGCTCCTGGAGAGCTACTACAAGCAGATCCTGACCGACGGCTTCTTCCACGCCGACCCCCACCCCGGCAACCTCATGTGGTGGAACGACCGCATCTACTTCCTGGACTTCGGCATGGTCGGCGAGGTGGGGGCCGAGATGCGCGAGCACCTCATGCTCCTGCTCATGGCGTTCTGGCAGGAGGACGTCGCGTTCCTCACCGACGTCACGCTCATGCTCGCCGGCGCGATCGACCGAAGCGACCTGGACGTGAAGGCGTTTCAGGAGGAGATCGGCGCGCTGATGGCCAAGTACCGGACGGTCTCGCTCCAGGACATGCAGCTCGGTCCGATCTTGCAGGAGATGACCGAGATCTCGATCCGCCACAACGTGCCGCTGCCCGCCTCGCTGGCGCTCACCGGCAAGGCGCTCGCGCAGATGCAGCTCGCGACCGCCGAGCTCGACCCCGAGCTCGACCCGTTCGACGTGGCCGGGAAGTTCCTCATGCGCCAGGTGCTGCGGGGCATGGGAGCCAAGCTCGATCCGAAGGCGCTCTTCTACCAGTCGCAGCGGCTGAAGGTGCGGTTCCTCCGCGTGGTCGAGGCCGTCGAGCGCCTGATCGGCGCCCGCCCCGGGCAGAAGCTCGAGGTGAACTTCCGCGCGGCGACGCTGGAGACGACGATCCGCCGCGCGGGCCGGCGGCTCGCGCTCGCGCTCACCGCCGGGGCCTCGCTGCTCGGCGCGGGCCTCACCGCGATGTCGGACCGGGTCGCGGCGTGGGTGCCCGTGACGTTCGGGGTGGTCGGCGGCCTGCTGACCTTGGGACTGATCGTCGACCTGCTCCGCCGGAACTAGTCTGAAACAGACTAGTTGGTCGGCTCCACCGGCTCCGCGTCGGATCCCACGGCGCGAATCGGCGTGGGCTCGGACGGCTTGGGCTCCACCGTCCCCTTGCGGATGGCACGGAGGACGGCCTTCTCGACGAAGAACGCGAGGAACCCCATCGCGAGCCCGACCGCCCACCGCTCGACCCGCCGGAAGAGGGAGCGGGCGCGGGGCGGGGTCGCGCTCATCGTACGCCGCCCACCTCCGCGCGCTCGGAAACCGGCACGCGGCCGACGATCGCGCTCCCGGCCCCGGGGGACGAGCGCACCTCGAGCTCTCCGTCGAGCGCCGCAAGCCGATCCGCGATGCCCTGCAGACCCGTTCCGTAGCCCGTGGCCGCCGGGTCGAACCCGCGCCCATCGTCGCGCACCTCGAACCGGAGCTGGCCGTCGGCCTCCGCCAGCGTGCCCACCACGCCGGACGCATCGGCGTACTTCGCCACGTTCTGGAGCGCCTCGAGCACCGAGAAGTACACGGCCGCCTCCACCTCTTGCGGGTAGCGCGCGACGCCGTCCGCGCTCACCTCCGTCGGGACGACCGTCTTTCGCGCCTGCGCCTGCAGGGCCGCGACCAGGCCCTTGTCGGCGAGCAGCGGCGGGTAGATCCCGCGTGCGAGGTCCCGCAGGTCGTCGAGGGCGGCCTGGGTCTCGCCCTCGATCTGCCCGAGCATCTCGGCGGCTCGGACCGGATCGCGCTCCGCGAGAGATCGAGCCAGACGGGCCTTGACCGCGAGCGCCACGAGCTGCTGCTGGGCGCCGTCGTGGATGTTGCGCTCCAGTCGGCGGCGCTCCTGATCCTGGGCCGAGACCAGGCGGCGCTGCGCATGCTTGAGATCGTCGAACCTGGCGCGGAGCTCCTCGCTCAGTCGCACGTTGCGGAGCACGAGCCCAGCCTGGGCGGCGAGATCGGCGATCAGCTTGTCGTCCGACGGGGAGATCGGATCGCTGGCGGACTTGCGGATCGCGATCGCCCCGAGGAGTTCGCCCGACTGCTCGACGGGGAATGCTCGGTCGGCGCCCGGGATCGGCGGAAGTGGATCGCCGGCGAGCACGATCGGGTGGAACGGCTCACCGTCCGGCGGCCAGACGGCCAGATCCCTCAGCTCGCCACCGACCGCGAGCCACACGTCGGCGCGCTCGGCACCGACGCCCTCACCGAGGATCCTGGCCATCCGCGGGAGCACGTCCTCGTCTGCGTACGCGCCGCCGACCCGTTCGGAGAACGCCGAGAGGACCTCGTATGGCGTCGCCCGCCGACCGTAGACCAGGCGGTTGGCGAGCCGGTTCACGCGCACGCGGGCCGGCTGGAACGTGACCGCCACGATCACGGCCGCCACCATCGTCAGAAACGAGCTGCCACGCCCGATCCATGTGCCCACGCCGACCACGAGACCCAGGTACAGGACGGTCGCGAACACGGCCAGCGCGGCGTAGACGACGGTCTTTCGGACGACGACGTCGAGGTCGTACAGGTGGAACCGAAGGATCGCGATCCCAACGGACAGCGGGAACATCAGGTAGGCGACGCCGCCGATGAGGGCTCCGAACAACGCCGCATCCCCGAGGAAGTTGTTGGAAGCGACGAGCGTGACGAGCGCGACCGAGAGCCCGAAGCAGACCCACTTGATCTGCTGACGCTCGTCGCTTCCGGACCGGCGGAAGCGGAGCACGAGCGACAGGATCGACAGCGCGAACGTGCCCGGGAACACCACCCCGACGACCGGGTCGAAGGTCGGAAGCCTGCCGATCGCCGCGACGTAGAGGGGGTTCGCCACCGCGACGTCGCTCGAGCCCGTCAATCGCTTAGTTCCGAAGACCTCCGCCACGAACAGCGCGGCCCCAAACGCGTACACGAACCAGAGGAGCGGACGCCACCTCCTCGACGGCAGGTGCCCGTCCGGGAACAGGAGGGGCAGCAGGAGGAGGATCGGGCCGATCCCCAGCAACCACCCGGCCGCGTTGACCAGCCCGCAGGAGGCCACCCACCAGCCGCCCAGGTCGTGCTCGACGGCATACGTGAGGACCTCGCCCGATAGGAACGAGAGCGCGACCGTGAACGATGACCACAAGAAGAGGAGGCCAATCGTGTTCCGCGGGTCCCGGCTCGTGACCAGCGCGCCGACCACACCGTACATCGTGAAGGCGATCACGTAGCCGATCTGCAGGGACAGCTCCTCGCCGTTCCGGGCGACCAGAACCATGGCCGTCCCGATGGTCGAGAGGAAGCACGCAAGGACCACCCACGGCCATCGAGGCCCGGCTCTTCGGGCGATCGTCTCAACCTGCGAGGACACGGAACACCTCCACGGGCTCCTCGCGACCCTTGACGACCCTCGGGCCCATCGGCACGCGCGAGACGCCGGGCGCCTGTGCGATCGTGGAGGCCGACGCGACGATCTCGCCGGCCTCAGCCTCGGACTGCAGCCGCGACGCCACATTCACCGCGTCGCCCACCACCGTGTACTCGAGACGCCCGCCGCCGCCGACGGTCCCGGCGATCACGCGACCGGTGTTCACGCCGATCCCGACGCCCAGCTCGGGCACGTCCTCGATCCCCCAGCCCTCGGCGTTCAGCTCAACCTGGCGGGCCTGCATCGCGATCCCGCACCGGAGCGCGCGCTCGGCGTGGTCGGGCTGCGGATCGGGCGCGCCGAACACCGCCATCACGGCGTCGCCCTGGAACTTGTCGATCGTCCCGCCGTGCGCGACGATGACCTCCGCCATCGCCGATAGGTGCCGGCCGACCACCGTCGCGACGTCGCGCGCCGCCAGGCGCTCGGCGATCGCGGAGAACCCCCGGATGTCGGAGAAGAGGACGCTCACCTCGACCTCCTGCGGCTCGATCGGCGCGTCCGGTCGCAGAGCGAGGCGATCGGCGAGCTGGCTCGGCACGAACGACGCGAGGGTCCGGCGGGACGAGGCCTGCTCGACGACCGCGGCGTGCAGGCGCTTGAACTCGTCGACCAGGCTCAAGCCGCCGCCGCCCGCCAGCCGCTGGAACAGCTCCGTCACCTGGCGGTCAACGGCTTCCTGCGTGGTTCCGAGCGCAGCCGCGATCTCCGCGTAGCCGAGGCCCCTGGCCATCATGTCGAGCACCGTCCGCTCCCGCTCGGGAGCGTCGCTCCGACCCGACAGGCGCTCGGCGATGGCCGGGTCGACCGTGCTGCCGCCTCTCGCGACCTCCCGGATGGCCCGAACCAGCTCGTCGCCCTGCGCGATTCGATCCTTCAGCAGGTACGCAAGCCCGCTCCGCCCCTTGCCGAGGAGGGCGAGCGCGTACTCCTCGTCATCGTGGGCCGAGAGCACCACGACACCGGTTCCGGGATGCCGGTCGCGGATCGCGTGCGCGCAGTCGATCCCCTCGAGCCGAAAGCTGGGAGGCATCTTGATGTCAGTCACGACGACGTCGGGGGCGTGCTCCTCGGCCGCGGCCATCAGCGTGGAAGCGTCGGTGGCAACACCGACCACCTGGATATCCTCGTAGGAGTCCAGGAGCGCTCGAACGCCCTCGCGCACCAGCACGTTGTCCTCGCCGAGCACCACGCGGATGGTCATACCGCCTCCCCCGCCCCGTGTACGATCCGCGCATGGTGCGCGTGGTCTTCGCGGAGGATAACTTCCTCGTGCGCGAGGGCACAGCGGCCCTCCTGCAGACCTCCGACGAGGTCCAGCTCGTCGGAACCGCCGTCGACCTCGACGGGCTCCTCGAGGCCGTCGAGACGCACCGGCCCGACGCCGTGCTCACCGACATCCGCATGCCGCCGACCAACACGACCGAGGGCATCGACGCCGCCAAGCAGATCCGGGCGGAGCACCCTGACATCGGCGTGGTCGTGCTCTCCCAGTACGCGGAGGAGGACTACGCCTACCAGCTGCTGAGAGACGGCGCGGCCGGGCTCGGCTATCTGCTGAAGGAGCGCGTCTCGAACCTGGAGGAGCTCGTTCGCGCCCTCACCGAGGTCGCCAAAGGCGGCTCCGTGCTCGACCCCAAGGTCGTCGAGGCCCTCATGACGGCGAAGGACCGCATGGCCCACTCGCCGCTCGCGCAGCTGACGGAGCGCGAGCGCGAGGTGCTCAGCCACATGGCGCAGGGCGAGAACAACGCGGCGATCGCGAAGTCCCTCTTCCTTACCGAACGCGCCGTCGAGAAGCACATCAACTCCCTGTTCCACAAGCTCGGTCTCACGGAAGAGCCGGACGTGCACCGCCGTGTGATGGCGGTGCTCGCGTTCCTCCGCGAGACCGATCACGGCTGAGCGCGTCACTGCGCCCGTCGGGTGTCCACAATGAACACCGAGCACGGCGCGTGCCGCAGCACGATGTTCGGAACGCTGTCGCGGACGCGCCACCGGGAGCCGTGGACACCACGGTTCCCGACGACGATCGTCTCGACGCGTTCCTCCTCGGCCACGTCGACGATCCGATCCGCCGGGTCGCCGCGCTCGACGCGGGTCCGCGTCGAGATGTCCGGGAAGCGCCCGGGGATGCGGCCCAGGTAGGCGGCTGGGTCAGCAGCGCGGCCGGGATCGACCACGGAGCGCAGGTCCGAGTCCGGGCGGACGTACAGGACCAACAGCTCGGCGCCACGATCGCGAGCCAGGCGGGCAGCGTCTTCGACCGCGAGGTCGGCAGCCGCCGACGTGTCGGCCCCCACCAGGATGGTGCTCATCTGAGGCCTCCTTCTCCTTCAACGGCCCCACGGTAGGCGCGGACGCGCCGGCGAACGACCCGGCCGGCACCACGGTTGCCGGGGGGTGCCAGCACCACCCGAACCGTGGTCCGCTCCCCCTTCCCCAGGGCTCGCACGACCCGCCAGAATCCGGCTCATGGTCGAGAAGGAAGGGGCGGTGCGAGACCTCCGGTGGCTCGCCTGGACGCTCGCGGTTGTCGCCGTGCTCCTGGCGACGATCCGCCCGGGCTACACATTCGCCTCCTGGCACGCCCCGCTGCCGCCCCAGGCGTTCGGCTCCCGCGGCTTCGCGGGTCTCCTTGCGTACGAGTTCGCGGCGGCCGGGCTGATCCTCGCGACCAAACGCCCCGACAACGGGATCGGCTTGCTCTTCCTCGCCGGAGCGGTCGTGCCGGGCTCCAGCAGGCCTCCGACGGGTAGGCGATCTGGGCCATCCAGGAGAACGGGTCGACGTCCGCGATCGCACGGATCGCCGCCGTGGGAGAGGACTGGATCTTGATGCTCGGGTTCGGCGCCCCGGTGCTGGCCCTGGCCCTCCTTCCCGACGGGCGACCGCTCTCGCGTCGGTGGGCCCGCGCGATCTGGATCGGGCTCGCCGAACGGGACGCGCTGAGGACCGGGGAGATGCTCGTCCAGTTGCAGGGCGAAGCGACCGACGCGCTGGAGGATCTCCGGGATCTCGCCCGTGGGATCTATCCGCCGTTGCTGGCCGACAAGGGATTGATCGCCGCGCTCGAAGCGCAGGCGCGCAAGGTGCCGATCCCCACGACCGTCCAGGGGTACGGCATCGACCGCTACGACCAGGACCTCGAGGCGGCGGTCTACTTCTCGTGCCTGGAGGCCATCCAGAACGTCACGAAGTACGCCGAGGCGACGCCGGCGGTGTTTCGACTCGTGCAGACGAACGGAGATCTGCGGTTCGACGTCACCGACGATGGCCATTGCTTCGACGCGGCGCGGTCGTCGTTCGGCACCGGCCTGCAGAGGATCGCTGATCGACTCGCCGCGCTCGGCGGTACCGTGGAGGTCCGGTCGACCGCCGGGGTCGGCACCACCGTCGCGGGATCGCTTCCGATCGGAGCGGACCGGTGACCGAACGGTCGACGCGGCGGCTCGCATGGGGGCTGTTCGCCACCGGTCTCGTTGGGCTGGTGGCGAGCTTCCTCATCGACCTGAGAGACGGACGACCCGGTCAATGGGCGGAGATCACGCAAGTCACGGCGTTCGCCGCGATCGGCGTGGCCGGGCTCGCGATCGCCAGACGGCATTCGTCGAACGCGGTCGGATGGATCTACTTGGGCGTATGGGCCGGGGTCGGGATCGTGTTCGCGCTGGTCGGCAGCTACGCCTACTGGGCGACGGTGCACCACGCGCCAGGAGGGACGCAGGCCGTCTGGTTCGGGAACTGGCTCTGGGTGCCGATCTTTGGTGTGCTGCTTACGTTCCCGTTCCTACTCTTCCCCGATGGCCACCTCCCATCCCGACGCTGGCGTCCGGTCGCGTGGGCGGCGGGGATCGCGCTCGTGCTTTCGTCGATCGCGTTCGCGTTGGAGACTCACGATTACACCGACGCGTTCAACCGTTCGGCTCCGAACCCATACACGATCCCCAGCCTGGTGCCGATCTTCAACGTCGGCCGCGAGGTCTTGGCGATCGCGACCCTGACGATCATGGGCTTGTGCATCGCTTCGTTGATCGTCCGCTTCCGGAGCCGCAGAGGCGACGAGCGCGAGCAGATCAAATGGGTCGCGTTCGCCGCGGCCGTCCTCCTGGTCTGGCTCGCGATCCCGCTCGACCATGGCACCGGCGGTCCCGCGGATGCCGTCCAGGGCCTCGTGCTCGCGCTGGTTCCCTCCTCGGTCGGCATCGCGATCGTGAAGTACCGCCTCTACGACATCGACCTCGTCATCAAGAAGGCCTTGATCGCGTTAGTGCTCGCGCTCCTGCTCGCGACCGTCGGGTTGTTCGTGGTAGCCACGGCCGGCCAGGTCGCGCTCTGGAGGGGTACCCCCAAGGCCATCTCGGTGCTCGTCGGGATCGTGATCGGCGCGCTGTTCGTCCCGCTCCTGCAACTGGCACGCAGGATCGCGAATCGGCTCGTGTACGGACGACGAGCCACTCCGTACGAGGTGCTGTCGACGTTCTCCACGAGGGTCGCCGACACGTACTCGATCGACGACGTCCTCCCGCGCATGGCGCAGGTGCTCACGGCAGGCACGGGTGCCTCCTCCGCACGCGTGCTCCTTCGCGTGGGGTCGGATCTCCGAGAGGTCGCCGCGCACGGCGAGCCCGAGGGCCAGGAGCATCGGACACTCGTGACCCACCAAGGGGAAGCCCTGGGTGCGCTCGTGATGACGTTCCCGGCGAACGACCCGATCGATCCGCTGAAGGAGCGACTGGTCAACGACATGGCGATGCAGGCCGGGCTGGTGTTGCGAAACGTCCGACTGATCGAGGAACTGAAGGCCTCGCGGCAGCGGCTCGTGGCCGCCCAGGACGAAGAGCGACGCAAGCTCGAACGCAACATCCACGACGGCGCACAACAGCAGCTCGTCGCGCTCAGCGTGAAGCAACGGCTCGCCGCGTCACTGATCGGCAAGGACGACGACCGCGCGCGCTCCATGCTCGAGGACATGCAGGCCCAGACGGACGAGGCACTCGAGGACCTCCGGGACCTCGCGCGCGGGATCTATCCACCGCTGCTCGCGGACAAGGGCCTGAGCGCCGCCCTGGAGGCCCAAGCGCGCAAGGCGGCCGTCCCGACCACGGTCGAGGCAGATGGGACGGACCGCTACGAGCAGGACACCGAGGCCACCGTCTACTTCTGCGCGCTCGAGGCGTTGCAGAACGTCGCGAAGTACGCGAACGCAACGCACGCCAGGATCCATCTGGCGTGGTCGAACGGTATGTTGACGTTCGCCGTGCAGGACGATGGCGATGGCTTCGATCCTGGGTCGACCCCGTATGGAACCGGGCTCCAAGGGATGGCCGATCGCCTCGATGCGGTCGGCGGCTCGCTCGTCGTCACGAGCGAACCCGGGCGCGGGACGACCGTCTCCGGAACCGTTCCCGCGGAGGAGCTCCCGTCGTGACCGGACGGACGGCGCGTCGGACGGCCACCGGCCTGATGGCGTTCACCTTCGTGATGCTCGCTGTCAACGGCGTGTTCGGGAGCCTGGACCGTCCCTACGTCGGCTATGACCCGGGCGACAACCTGTACTACGTCGTCGCGTTCCTCGGGTGTCTGATCTACCTGGTCGTCGGACGGCTGATTGTGTCGCGACAACCGACCAACACCGTCGGCTGGCTCCTGATCGCCATCCCAGTGGTCGGGTCGTTGGCGCTCGGGAACGGCAGCTACGCGACGCGAGCGCTAGCCGTCCCGGGCACGTCGCTCCCCCTCGGCATCTGGTCAGCGTGGCTCGACCGATGGCTCCTGGTGGCCGCGCTCTTCATCTTCGTCCCGATCTTCCTCTTCTACCCCGACGGACATCTGCCGTCCCCGCGATGGCGGTGGGTCGCGGTCCTGCTGTTCGGCTCGATGGGCCTGACCACGCTCGCGTTCGCGACGACACCCGGGCGGATGACCGGGTTCATGGCCCACCTCGAACATCTCGACGTGCGCAACCCGCTCGGCGTGGGATCGCCGGGAGGGATCGTGCAGGCGGTCACCGCGTTCGCCGGCGCCATCACGTTCGTGGCATCGATCCTGGCCTGCTCGGCGATCGTGGTCCGGTACCGGGGGGCACGCGACGAGGTGCGACAACAGATCCGCTGGCTGGCACTCGTGTGGGTGACGTTCTTCGCGCTGCTCGTACTTGACATCGTGCTCTCAGCGCTCACCGGCGGGAACGCCACGGTCGAGAACGTGATGTTCGCGCTCGGCTTCTCCGTCCTCACGCTCGGGATCCCGGTCGCGTGCGGCGTGGCGATCCTCCGCTACCGCCTCTACGACCTGGACGTGGTCGTGCGGAAGGCCGTCGTCTTCGGGTTGCTGGCGGCGTTCATCGCGGTCGTTTACGCGGTGATCGTGGCCGGGGCTGGCACCGTGATCGGATCGCGCTCGAACCCGGTGCTCTCGTTTGCCGCGGCGGCCGTCTTGGCGATCGCGTTCCAGCCCGTCCGAGAGCAGGCGCGGAAGCTCGCCGACCGCTTGGTGTACGGACGCCGAGCGACGCCGTACGAGGTCCTGTCCGAGTTCTCGGGCCGGGTGGGTGAGGCTTACGCCACCGATGACGTCCTGGTCCGCATGGCCGAGGTCCTGGCGGGCGGTACCGGTGCGGCATCGGCCACGATCTGGTTGCAGGTGTCCGGGACGATGCGTCCGGCGGCGACGTGGCCGCCCGACGCGGTCCAGCCCATCACGCTCCCTGAAGAGGCGATCGAGGTCCTCCACCAGGGCGACCGACTCGGTGCTCTCTCGGTGGTGGTGCCACCGTCTGAACCAAAGACCCCGGCGAGGAGGAAGCTCGTGGAAGACCTGGCCGCCCAGGCCGGCCTGGTCCTTCGGAACGTGCGGCTGATCGAGGAGCTGCGCGCCTCCCGCCAGCGGCTCGTGGCCGCGCAGGACGAGCGGGCGCGCAAGCTCGAGCGCGATCTGCACGACGGCGCGCAGCAGCAGCTCGTGGCCCTCGCCGTCAAGCTGCGTCTGGCGGGCCGGCTCGTGGATCAGGATCCCGAGCAAGCCAGAGCGTCCCTCGACCGTCTCGCGGGGGAGGTGACCGACGCGCTCGAGAGCCTCCGCGATCTCGCGCACGGGATCTACCCGCCGCTCCTCGCGGACGAAGGTCTCGTCGAGGCGATCGGTGCTCAGGCGCGTAGGGCGGCGGTTCCGGTCGAGGTCGCCGCGGAGGGAATGGGTCGGTATCCCCAGGAGGTCGAGTCGGCCGTCTACTTCTGCGTCCTCGAGGCGCTCAACAACGTCGCGAAGTACGCGGCCGCGACGTCCGCGACGATCCGGCTGGAGGCCCACGACGACGTCTTGTCGTTCACCATCGACGACGACGGCGTGGGATTCGATCCCGACGCCGTTCGTGGCACGGGCCTCCAGGGGATGATCGACCGGATCGACGCCGTGGGTGGGACCGTGGAGATCGCGTCGGGGCCGGGGAGGGGGACCTCCATCCGGGGACGGCTCCCGATCCCGCCCAAGAGCTCGGCGTGACCCTGGACCGACCGAACCCGAAAAGGAGCGACGTTCCGGCCTTCCCGCGGGGGAAGGGATGGTAGCGTAGGTTGTTCCGTTGCGCGGTGGAGAAAGGGGGAACCATGCCGCGTGAGAGGCATCGACGTTCCGCGACCCGGCACGCCGACGGCGTGAGGATCGCAGCGCTCATCACCACGCTCGCGACGATCGCGCTGTTCACGCTCGGCACGCCGGCGTCGGCGGGCGGGAGGACCTCGAGCCGGCCCCGGATGCGGATCGCCGAACAGGAAGCGACGCGGGAGGGGCTCCCCTTCTTCGACATCCGCGAGGGCGCGCCCGCCGTTCGGGTTCCGATCGACGTCGCGAGGGCGCGGGTCGCCCTGGCCCGGAGCCTCGGGACGCAGGGCGTGGTCGAGGTGAGCCCGGTCACCGGAACCCCGCGCGTCCTGACCAGGCTCGACGGGTTCCTCACCGGCCCGAGCGCCGCGTCCGCGCGGAGCATCGTCCTCGACTACGTGCGCGCGCACCTGTCGGCGTTCGGTCTGTCCGGCGCCGACCTTCGCACGCTGCACCTCGTGAAGGACTACGTCGACATCCTCGGCACCCACCACCTGATCTGGCAGCAGCGCTACCGCGGGATCCCGCTGTTCGACAGCGACCTGCGCGCGAGCGTCACGAAGGACGGTCGCCTGGTCAACGTCATGGGCGCCCCGGTCGCGGGTCTCGCGCCGAGGACGACCACCCCGCTCGTGAGCGCCGGGGCCGCGGCCTCGGCCGTCCGCCGGAACGTCGGCGCGCCGGTCGCGAGCCCCGGACCCGTCACCAAGACGGCGGCCGGCGCGCAGCGCGCCACCTCGTTCGCGAGCGGTGACATGGCCGCGCTCGTGCTGTTCGCGCGCTCGGGCGGGGCGACGCTCGCGTGGAAGGTGCTCGCGCGCGTCTCCTCGACCAAGGAGTACCTGTCGGTCGTCGACGCGGCCACCGGCCGCGTGCTGTACCGGGAGAACCAGGTGAAGTTCGACTCGACCGGCACCGGCTACGTGTGGCCCTACTACCCGGGTCCGGGCCTGCCGAACAACGGCGGCCTGCCGCAGCAGCCGCTGAGCTTCCCGGTGGCGAGCGACTCGGCGCTCTCCGGCAACAACGCCCACGTGTTCCTCGACTTCAACGATGACGACAGGCCGGACCCGGGCGATGAGATCGCCGCGACCGCGCCGGGCGTGTGGCAGTTCCCGGTGGTCACGGACACCACGACGACGGGGAACTTCTGCTCCACCTCGTACCCGTGCACGTGGAACCCGCAGATCCCGTTCAGCTGGCAGGCAAACGCCGCGCAGGACGCGACGCAGGTCTACTACTTCCTGAACACCTTCCACGACCACCTGCTCGCCTCGCCGATCGGGTTCACCGAGGCGGCCGGCAACTTCCAGGTCGTGAACTCGACCGGTCAGGGCAAGGGCGGCGACCCGGTGCTCGGCAACACCGACGACGGGGCGAACGCCGACAACGGCCTGCCCGACAACAACCACATCGACAACGCGAACATGTCGACTCCGCCCGACGGGCAGTCGCCGAGGATGCAGATGTACCTGTTCTACGACCCCCAGCTCGGGTGGGAAGCGTCCAACGGGGGCGACGACGCGAGCGTGGTGTACCACGAGTACACGCACGGGCTGTCGAACCGCCTGATCACGTTCGCCGACGGGACCGGAGCGCTCAGCTCGGCGCAGTCGGGAGCGATGGGCGAGGCCTGGAGCGACTGGTACGCGCTGGACTACCTGGTCCGCCAGGGGTTCATCGTCGACGGGCCCGGCGTGGACGTCATGGAGAGCACCTACGTCACGCGAGGCCTTGGCATCCGGACCGAGTTCATCGACTGCCCGGTCGGGAGCAGCGACCCGAACTGCGGGGGCGGCAAGAAGACCGGCGCCGGTGGCTACACGTACGGCGACTTCGGCAGGGTCCTCGGGTTCCCCGAGGTCCACGCAGACGGCGAGATCTGGGCCCAGACGCTCTGGGACATCCGGACGGCGCTCGGTTCGGACAAGGCCGAGGCCCTGATCACCCGCGGCATGGAGCTCTCGCCGCCCGAGCCGTCGTTCCTCGACGAGCGCAACGCGATCATCGAGGCCGACAACGTCGCCTA
>JAJPHY010000067.1 GCA_021325015.1 Actinomycetota bacterium
ACGCTACTTGCTGCGCGCGCAGTCGGCGCTGGCCGAGCTCGGCGTGGAGGCCCCGTTCCTCATCATGCAGTCGAACGGCGGCAGCGTGCCGGCCGAGCGCGCCGACCGCGAGGCACACCGGCTCTTGCTGTCGGGACCCACCGCCGGAGTCGCCGGCACGATCGCGCTCGGAGCGCGGACCGGCGTCGACCGCCTGATCTCGCTGGACATGTGAGGGACGTCGCTCGACGTCTGCCTGATCCAGGACGGTAGGGCACCCGTAACGCCGACCCACGTCGTCGACGTCCATCCGATCCTCGCCCCCTCCGTCGACGTCGTGACCGTCGGCGCGGGCGGCGGCAGCATCGCCTCGGTCGACGCTTCCGGCCGGTTGCGCGTCGGCCCGCAGAGCGCGGGCGCCGACCCGGGGCCCGCCGCATACGGTCGGGGAGGAAAGGACGCCACACTCACCGACGCTCACGTCGTCATTGGCTCACTCGGCGCGGACACGTCGCTGGCGGGCCGCATGCACCTCGACCTCGACGCGAGTCGCGACGCGGTGGGAGGCATCGCCGACAAGCTGGGGATGGACGTCGAGGAAGCCGGGGAGGGGATCGTCGCCGTGGCCATGGCGAACGTGGTGCGGGCGCTTCGGCGCGTTTCCGTCGAGCGCGGCATCGATCCTCGCGGGTACTCCCTCGTCGCGTTCGGCGGCGCTGGACCGCTCCACGCCGGCCGGCTTCTCCGTGAGCTCCGGCTGAATCGAGTGGTGGTCCCTCGCCATCCCGGGCTGTTCTCCGCGGCGGGGCTCGTCGCGGCCGACCTTCGGATCGACGATTCCCAGACGGTGCTGCGAACCTTCGATCCCGATCGGGTGGATGACCTCGTCGCCTGGTATCGAGACGCAGCCGCCCGCATGCTTCGCCCGCTCCGTGAGGACGGGATCCCCCGCGCTCGTGCACGCCTCATGGGTGCCGCGGACTGCCGCTACGTCGGACAGGGGTTCGAGCTCACCGTGCCGCTCCGCGGGCTCGGCGTTCGGGACGTCCGGGGGCTGGCCGAGCGCTTCCACGTCCTCCACGAACGGACCTACGGCCACGCGAACCGGGCGGAGCCGGTCGAGCTGGTCACGCTGCGCCTGTCGGGCTTCGGAACGCTCCCGGCCCCATCACCGGCCCCTCTGCGTCGGGGCGCCTCGAAGCCGTCGCGAACAGCGCTGGTCGGCGAACGGTCGCTCCTTCTCCCCAGGGCACGACGGCGCCGGCTCGTCCCGGTCCTCGACCGGGAGACGCTGCTCGCCGGGAATCGAATCGAGGGTCCCGCGATCGTCGAGGAGATGGACTCGACGACGCTGATCCTGCCCGGACAACGAGCCAAGGTGGACGCGCTGGGGAACCTGTGGATCCAGGAGGTCAAATGAGGGGGACGCCGTCGGGCAGGCTCGACCCGGTGACCTTCGAGCTGATCCACGCCGCGCTGCTGTCGGCGGCCGAGGAGATGGGCGCGGTGATGAAGCGCTCCACCTACAGTCCGATCATCCGGGAGATGGACGACTTCAGCTGCGCGATCTTCGCCGCGAACGGGGATCTCGTGGCGCAGGCGGACTACATCCCGGCGCAGCTCGGCGCGATGTCGCTGGTGGTGAAGTCCACGCTCGCCCGCTGGCGGAACGCCATGCGTCCCGGGGACGTGTTCATCGCGAACCACCCGTACATGGGGTGCATGCACACGCCGGACATCAACATCCTGATGCCGGTCTTCTTGAACGGCAGGCTCTTTGCGTGGACCGGCACGACCGCCCACCACGTGGACGTCGGCGGCGTCAACCCCGGCACGGAAGGGGCCCATCTGCGGCAGCTCTACGCCGAGGGACTCGTGCTACCCCCCGTCCGTCTGTCCAGGTCCGGTCATGAGGATCCCGACATCGTGGCCGTCATCACGAACAACGTTCGGGACCCGCTGTCGACGATGTCGGACCTTCGAGCCCAGCGAGCGGCCTGCGACCTCGGTCGTCGCCGCCTCGAGGAGGCCGTCGAACGGTTCGGCCCGCACGCGGTCCGGCGAGCGTTCGCGCAGGCCCTCGACCACGTGGAGGCGGCGGCGCGCGCCGCCCTGCGCCATCTCCCCGACGGCGAGGCCGAAGCCGAGGGGTTCATGGACGACGACGGGCTCGGAGGGCCCCCCACTCGCATTCACGCCCGCCTGCGCAAGCACGCCGACCGGCTGAGCGTCGATTTGTCGGGATCCGCTCCGCAGGTCGCCGGCGCCCTCAACGTTCCGTGGGCGAGCACGCGGGCGGTCGTCGTCTACCTGCTTCGGGCGATGACCGATCCCTCAATGACCACCAACGACGGAATCCTGCGCCTGGTCGATATCGTCTGTCCGCTGGGGAGCGTCCTGAACCCCGCGCCGCCAGCGGCCGTCTCCGTCCGCCACAACACCTGCCAGCGCCTGGCCGAGGTTCTGGTCAGGGCCGCCTCCGCGATCTGGCCGGAGAAGGCTGTGGCAAGCGGAACGGTCACGTTCGTGGGGGTCAATCTCGACAGCATCTCGCCGAAGACCGGCCGCCCGTCGGTGATGGGAGATGTCGTGGGAGGGGGCACCGGCGCCCACCGCGACGGGGACGGGCTCGACGGAGTCGACACGTACATGTCGAACGTAGGCCTGGTGCCGGTCGAGGTCGGCGAGGCCGAATACAGCGTCCGCATTCGCCGCACCGAGCTGATCCCGGGGTCCCAGGGACTCGGAACGTACGAGGGAGGCCTCGGGATCCGCCGTGAGTACGAGATCCTGGGCTTTCCGCAGACCCTGACCATCTACGCGGAGCAGACCGACCCACGTTTTGCGCCGTGCGGGGTCCTCGGTGGCGGGGACGGCTCACCGACCCGGCTTCGAATCTTCGATCCCGAGGGGCGTGAGCTCGAGATCCCAACGAAGACGACGTTGACCCTCGCCCCGGGTTCCGTCGTTCGGGTCGAGACGAGCGGCGGAGGCGGCTACGGGAATCCGGCCAGGCGGGACCCGCTCTCCCGTCAGGCCGACGCGGAGGACGGTCGGGTGCTTCTCTCGAGCGGGTCTTCCAGCCGCAACACCGGCACTCGCCGAGCGGGGGCCGGAGCTTCACGCACTCGAGCTTCGCGCGCCGGGAGGGAGTCGAACCCCCAACCTTCTGATCCGTAGTCAGATGCTCTGTCCATTGAGCTACCGGCGCTCCGAACAAGCATACCCGCGGGCCTCGAGGAGACCCGACGGCCGCGGAGACGGCGCGATTCGAACGCGCGAGGGAGCTCAACACCCCCTAACCGCTTAGCAGGCGGCTGCTTTCGGCCACTCAGCCACGTCTCCGCGCCGATTCTACGGGACCGCCGGGACCGCCTCGACCCGCGGCCTCGACCGGCCGCTTCCGACCGACCGCCTTTGCGCTAGTCGGCCTCGAGCTTCGAGCGTCCGGGGTGGACCGGCGCGTACGCCGTCTCCTGGCACTCCCGGACGGCCGCGGCGATCGCCCGGAGGACGTCGTCCCGGGCCAGGATCCCAACCGGCCGGTCGGCGAGGTCGATCACCGGCAGCCGGTTCACCCCCGTGTCGTCCATGAGGGTGATCGCGGTGGTGAGCGGCCAGTGCTCGCGGGCGCACACGACCTCTCGCGTCATGACGTCCGCGACCGTCAGGTTGGCCAGCCGCCGGTCGCCCCGGAGGAAGGGTCCGGTCCTCTGGATGGGCCCGCGCCCCTCCACCCGCTCGAGGTCTCCGAGCGTGAGGATCCCGATCACGCGCCCCTCCTCCAGCACCGGCCCGCCGGTCACACCGGCCTCCGAAAGCTTCTCCGCGGCCTCGTTCGCGCGCATCGAGGGGTCCAGGGTCACGACCTTCCGCGTCATCGCGTCCCCGACCGTTCCGAACCGCGCCTCGATCATCCGCAGGAAGGCAGAGGTCTCGTCCATGCCACACACCCTCCTTCCAACACAGGATCGTGCGGCGGCCGCCCTGGGGCGACAGGGTCGGGCGACCCGGCGGCGACGGGACCCCGGACGACTCGGGGCCTACCGGCGGGAGAGTCTCCCGTGACGCTCGAGGATCTCGAGGGTCCGATCGATCGGGAGGGCGTGGAGGACGTTCCCGTCGCGGCCCCGCGTGGTCGTCGCCGCGACGAGGGCATTGACGACCGACTCCTCGACCGCCTCGACCGTCGCCTGGAACAGGCCGTTGAAGGCGGAGGGCGTGTCGCCGATCGGGCCGTCCACGAGCGCCCGAACGCCGATCGCCGGCTCTCGAGCGTGCGCAGGGATGTGGTTGGCGGTCGAGAACGCGATCATCAGCTCGCCCGAGCCGTTGCGGGCGGTCGACCCGCACCGCGCGAGCCCGAGCCCGGCCCGAACGGCCAGCCGCCGGACCTGGTGCGGCAGCATCGGCGCGTCGGTCGCGATCACGCACACGCACGACCCCTCCGTGTGGCCCTCCGGCATGAGGTCGCGGATCTCGCGACCCACCTCGACCCCGTCGATCCGCAGCTCCTCGCGCTCCCCGAAGTTCGTGAGCACCAGCACGCCTACCGTGAACCCCTCGGGAACCACGCGCGAGGCGGTCCCGATCCCCCCCTTGAAGTCGAAGCACTGCATCCCGGTCCCGGCGCCGACGCACCCCTCCTCGACGTCGCCGGTCGATGCCCCGTCGAGCGCGGCGAACACGTCCTCGTCCGACAGCGGAAAGGTCGTCACGTCGTTCAGGAAGGAGTCGTCGCACTCCGAGACCACCGGCATGTCCCCGCCCTCCCACGTGGTCGTGGCGTGGCGAAGCGACCGCCACCGGACCGTCGCGTCGTACGCCTTGCCGATCGCGAGCGACGAGGTCAGCACGATCGGCGAGTGCAGCACCCCCCACTCGTTCAGCTGGTTGATGCCGATCAGCTCGCCGTACCCGTTCAGCACGTGCGTGCCGACGTAGACGCGCTCCTCCCACGGGAGCCCCTCGTGGGGGAAGACCGCGGTCACGCCGGTGCGGACGGCCCCCCGCCCGTCGGGGCTCGGGTCGCGAACCACCGTTCGATGGCCGACGCGAACGCCGGCGACGTCCGTGATGGCATTGCGAGCGCCGGTCGGCAGCCGACCGATCTGGATCCCGTAATCCCGCGCTCGCTTCGGTTGCACGCTCGAACACCCCATGCCCGCTCCGGATCGCGGCGATGCTACCGCAGGCGAGCGCGCCGTCGACCGCGTTCGCGGGGCCGGTGCGTAGAATTGGCTCCCCATGCCCATCCTGGCCCTCGGCGTCTCCCATCGACTCGCGTCCGTCGACTTGCTCGAGCGGCTCGCGTTCGCCGACGAGGACTTCGCGAAGGCCTACCGCCGCGCGATCGACGACGACGCGATCGACGAGGCGGTGGTCCTGTCCACCTGTAACCGCGTCGAGATCTACGGGAGCGTGGGCACCTACCATGCGGGGTTTCTCGCCCTCAAACGACTCCTGTGCGAGACGCGCGGCATCGAGCCGGACGAGCTCGCCCGCCCCCTGTACTCCCACTACGAGGACGGAGCCGCCGAGCACCTGTTCGCCGTGGCCTCCGGGCTCGATTCGATGGTGCTCGGTGAGCCGCAGATCTTGTCGCAAGTCCGGGAGGCCGGTCGGCGCGCGCTCGCCGAGGGAGCGGCCGGGTCGACGCTCACGCGCCTGTTCGACACCGCCGTCCGGACCGGGCGCAAGGTGCGGAAGGAAACCGGCGTGGGCGCCGCGCCGGACGCGTTCGTGGCCGAGGCGGCCGCGGCGGCCGAGCGCGCGCTGGGCGGCCTCGCCGGCGCCCGGACCGTCGTCGTCGGCGCCGGTCAGATGTCGGCCCTTGCCGTCAAGCACCTGCGCGGCCGCGGGGTCGGGCCGGTTCGCATCCTCAACCGGAGCCTCGAACGCGCGAGAACGCTGGCGGAGCGCTCCGGCGCCGAGCCAGACCGCCTCGAGCGGCTCCCGGAGGCGCTCGAGAGCGCCGACCTCGTCCTTTCGGCCACCGGAGCCGCCGGCGTGGTGATCCCGCTCGATGTGGTCCGCCGGGCGGCAATCCACCGCACGCGCCCGCTCGTCATCGTGGACCTCGCCGTTCCCCGCGACGTGGACCCGGCCGCGGCGGCCGTCGACGGCGTGCACCTGGTCGACCTCGACCGGCTGAAGGGCGCCCTCGCGGCGCGCGCGTCGGAGACCGCAACCGAGATCGAGCGGGCCCGGCAGATCGTCGCAGAGGAGCTCCGCCGCTTCGCCGTCCGCCGGCGGTCCGAGCACCTCGCGCCCCTGATCCGGGCTCTGGGGGATCGCGGAGACGCGGCCGTCCGGGCCGAGCTCGACCGGTTCCGCTCGGAGCTCGCCGGGCTCGATCCCGAGCAGCGCAAGGCCGTGGAGGCGCTCGCGCGGGGCATCGTTGCCAAGCTCATCCACGACCCGATCGTCCGCCTGAAGGAGCTCTCGACTCCGGGAACCGAGGACGCGTATGCGAAGATGGCCGCGGAGCTCTTCGGCATCGATCCCGAACGGGTGTGAAGCTTCGCATCGGCACCCGACGGTCGCCGCTCGCACTAGCCCAGGCCGAGGAGGTTCGCGAGCGTCTCATGATCCTCGGCGCCGAGGTCGAGCTGGTCCCGATGCTCACCTCGGGCGACCGCGGGGCCGCGCCCGACTCCTCGCCCGCCGGCCGCAAGGGCCTGTTCGTCTCGGAGATCGAGCGGGCGCTCCGAGACGGTGAGGTCGACCTCGCGGTCCACTCGGCCAAGGACCTCCCCGCCGAGGACCGGGAGGATGTCGTCCTCGCCGCGGTCCCCGAGCGCGCGAGCCCGCTCGACGTGCTGGTGACGCGCGACGGCGAGCTGCCGCCGGGGGGCGTGGTTGGCACCTCGAGCCCCCGGCGCCGGGCGCAGCTCCTCCGCTGGCGACCGGACGTGACGGTGGCCGACCTCCGCGGCAACGTGGACACCCGTCTGCGCCGGCTCGAGGAGGGAGCGGTGGACGGCGTCGTCGTCGCGGCTGCCGGACTGCTGCGGCTGGGGCTGGTGCCCACCCACAGCGCGCCGATGTCCGTCGCGGAGATGGTCCCGGCGCCCGGGCAGGGGTGCCTGGCCGTGCAGGCGCGCTCGGAGGATCGCTCGACCATCGAGCTGGTCTCCGCGCTCGATCACGCGGAAAGCCGGTCGGCGCTGGGGGCCGAGCGCCTCCTGACGCGCCTGCTCGGGGGGGGCTGCGCCCTTCCCCTCGGCGCCCACGCGTGGATCGAGCACGGACGGGTGCGTCTCGTCGCGATCGTCGCCAGCCCCGATGCCGGGCGGTTCCTCCGCGCCGAGGCCGAGGCGCCGTCCCCCGAGACGGCGGCGGAGGACGCGGCGCGGGACCTCCTCGAGCGCGGGGCGGCGGAGATCCTGGCGTCGGCACGAGGATGAGCACCACCTTCGGGAGGCGGACGAGCCCGCACGGTGCCCGGGGCACCGGCCCGCTGGCCGGACGCGTCGTGCTCGTCACCCGCCCCCAATCGCAGGCGGAAGGCCTCGTCCGGGCGCTCGAGCGACGGGGGGCCCGGGTGGTTCTGGCGCCGGCCGTGGAGATCGCGCCGATCCGGTCGGCGGCGCTCACGCGCGCCCTCTCCGAGCTCTCGTCCGGCCGCTTCGCCTGGATCGTGTTGACGAGCCGGGCGACGGTGGAGGTGCTCGCCCGCCGGATCGCTCCCTCCGAGGTCCGGGCGCGCGTGGCGACGATCGGCGAGGGAACCGCCGAGGCGTTCCGACGGTGGGCGGGCAGGGCGCCCGACCTGGTGCCGAGGACCTTCACGACCGCCGGGCTCGGACGGGCGTTCCCCAAAGGGACGGGGCGCGTGCTCTGCGCACGCGCGGACATCGCGCCGGAGGGGCTCGAGGACGCCCTGGCCGCCAAGGGGTGGTCCCCGGTTCGGGTCGACGCGTACAGAACCCGGATGCCGAGGTCGCTCCCTCCGGAGGCCCGCAACGCCCTTCGGGCGGGGGAGGTCGACGCGATCGCGTTCACGAGCGCCTCGACCGTCCGCGGCTTCCTCGGCGCCGTCCGCGAGGTCCGCGGCGCCCCGAGGGTCGTGTGCATCGGCCCGGTGACCGCGCGCGAGGCCCGCGCGCACGGGCTGACCGTCCACGCCGTTGCCCGGCCCCACACGGTGGAAGGCCTGGTCGCCGCGCTCGAGCGCGCCCTCGCGCGTCGACGCGGCTCCGGCCGGGTCGGGGCCGAGCCGTCGGGGGCCGTTCGGAGGCACCCGCGCTAGCATCAGAGGCCATGGGCTTTCCCCGCCACCGTCCCCGACGGCTCCGCAGAACCCCGGCGCTGCGTGGACTCGTGCGCGAGACCGACCTCGCGCCGCGCCACCTCATCGCGCCGCTGTTCGTCAAGGAGGGCGTGCGGGACCCGGTTCCGATCGACTCGATGCCCGGCCAGCTCCAGCACACCCTGGACTCGCTCCGAAAGGAGGCGAACGAGATCGCCTCGCGCGGCGTGCCGGCGTTCATGCTGTTCGGCATCCCCGCGCGCAAGGACGAGGAGGGATCGGAGGCGTGGAACCCGCAGGGCATCGCGCAGCGGGCGCTTCGGGTGCTTCGCCAGGAGCTCGGCGACGACCACGTGGTGATCGCCGACCTCTGTCTCGACGAGTACACCTCCCACGGCCACTGCGGGGTGCTGGACGACGAGGGGAACGTCGACAACGACCGGACGCTCGAGCGCTACCGGAGGATCGCGCTCGCCCAGGCCGAGGCGGGAGCCGACCTGGTCGGGCCGAGCGGGATGATGGACGGGCAGGTCGGACAGATCCGTGACGCGCTGGATGCGAGCGGGTTCGAGCGCGTCGGCATCCTGGCGTACGCGGCCAAGTTCGCCTCGAGCCTGTACGGGCCGTTCCGCGACGCAGCCGAATGCGCCCCGCGGTTCGGCGACCGGACCGGCTACCAGATGGACCCGCCGAACGCCGACGAGGCGATCCGCGAGATCCGCGCCGACATCGAGGAAGGGGCGGACGTCGTGATGGTGAAGCCCGCGCTGCCCTACCTCGACGTGGTCCGCCGCGCGAAGGACGAGACGCGCTTCCCGCTCGCCGCCTACAACGTGAGCGGCGAGTACGCGATGGTGAAGGCCGCCGCGCAGAACGGCTGGATCGACGGCCGTCGCGCGACGCTCGAGATCCTCACCTCGATCCGCCGGGCGGGCGCCGACCTCATCCTGACCTACCACGCGAAGGAAGCCGCGGACTGGCTCGCCGGCGCCTGAGCGCACCGGACCGCGACGGGATCGCCGGTCCCGTGAGACCCTGGGAGGGATCGACGAAGGAGGGTCCGCGATGGCGATCCAGACCGCGACGCTCGGCGCAGGGTGCTTCTGGGGTGTGGAGTGGGTGTTCCGGCAGGTTCCCGGCGTGGTCGACGTGGTGTCCGGCTACAGCGGGGGCCACGTGCCGAACCCCACCTACCGCCAAGTCTGCTCCCACACGACCGGACACGCGGAAGCCGTCCAGATCAGGTTCGACGACGACGCCGTAACCTATGGGCAGCTTCTGGAGGTCTTCTGGGCGATGCACGACCCGACGCAGGTGAACCGCCAGGGGCCGGATGTCGGCGACCAGTACCGGAGCGTGATCTTCACGCACACGCCGGAGCAGCGGGCCGAGGCCGAGGCGTCGCGCGAACGGGCGCAGACCCGGCTTGGGCGGCCGATCGCCACGCAGATCGTGCCGTTCGAGGCCTTCTATCCGGCCGAGGACTACCACCAGCGGTACTACGAGAAGACCGGTCACGAGCCTTACTGCCACGTGCTCCCCGCGGACGTGCTGGCCGAGCTCGGGCTGGTTCCCACGGGAGAGCCGTGAGCCGGCCGCGTCATCCCCGTCGGCACGCGCGGAGGATCTCGCCCCGATCCGAGGAACTGTTCGAGCGCGCGAGACGGGTCATCCCCGGAGGGGTGGACTCGCCGGTTCGAGCGTTCGGGGCCGTCGGCGGGACGCCTCCCTTCATCGCCCACGCGGAGGGCGCGTACATCACGGATGTCGACGGCAACCGCTACATCGACTACGTGCAGTCCTGGGGCGCGACGCTGTTCGGCCACGCCTGCCCCGAGATCGTGCAGGTGGCGATCGACGCCGCCCGCCTGGGCTCCTCCTACGGCGCGCCGACCGAGCTCGAGGTGAAGCTCGCGGAGCTCATCATCGAGGCCATGCCCTCGATCGCCATGTTGCGGCTCGTCTCCTCGGGAACCGAGGCCGCGATGAGCGCCGTTCGACTGGCGCGCGGATTCACCGGACGCGAGCTGATCCTGAAGTTCGAGGGTTGCTACCACGGGCACTCCGACGCGCTGCTCGCCAGGGGCGCCGGCTCCGGCGTCGCCACCCTTGGGATTCCCGGGTCGCCGGGCGTGACCGAGGGGGCGGCCAAGGATACGCTGACGGTCCCCTACAACGACCTCGAGGCCGCGCGGGCGGTGTTCAAAGGCCTCGGCGAGCGCATCGCCTGCGTCATCGTGGAGCCGGTGGCCGCGAACATGGGGGTCGTGCCTCCCGAGCCGGGCTTCCTCGAGGGTCTTCGCGAGCTCTGTTCGACCTGGGGGGCGCTTCTCGTCTTCGATGAGGTGATCACCGGGTTCCGGGTGGCCCACGGAGGCGCGCAGGCCCTGTACGGCGTGACGCCCGACCTGACCGTGCTGGGCAAGATCATGGGCGGGGGCTTCGCCGGCGGGGCGTTCGGTGGCCGCCGCGACGTCATGGAGCACCTTGCCCCGATCGGCCCCGTCTACCAGGCCGGAACCCTCTCGGGCAATCCCGTCGCGGTCGCCGCCGGCATCATGGCGCTCGAGCTCGCGCGTGAACGAGACCCGTACGCCGCGCTCGCGAAGGTCGGCCAGGAGCTCGCGGACGGCCTGACCGCGGCCCTCACCGCGGCCGGGATCCCCGTCACGGTGAACCGCGCTGAGTCGATGTTCAGCCCGTTCTTTACGGATGGACCCGTCCGCAACTACGCGGACGCGAGGTCGGCCGACCACGAACGGTACGCGCGCTTCTTCCACCACATGCTCGACCGCGGCATCTACCTGCCCCCCTCGGGGTTCGAGCTCTGGAGCCTGTCGACGATGCACGGCCCCGAGGAGATCGAGCGCACGCTCGAGGCCGCGGCGTCCTTTCGCGACTGAGAGGCCTCGGGCCTACGCGCCGGGGCTGGCCGCGAGCCGCTGCTCGACCAGACGGTCGGCGGCCGCTCCCGTCGAGATCCCCTCAGCCTCGGCGAGGCGGAAGACCTCTCCGAGGGTGTTCCCGATGCCGCGAAGCCGCTCCTCGAGCCTGGTGCGGTCCTCCCCGAGCAGCTCGAGCGAGGCGAGGTGGATGATCCCTCCGGCGTTGATCACGTAGTCCGGGGCGTAGAGGATCCCGGCCTTCGCGAGACGCTCCGCGTCGGCGGGCTCGGCGAGTTGGTTGTTCGCGGCACCGGCCACGATGCGGCAGCGGAGCCTGGGAATCGTCGCCTCATTCAGGATGCCGCCGGTGGCGCACGGCGAGAAGACGTCGACCTCCGCGGAGATCGCGTCCTGCGGATCCAGCGTCTCCGCGCCGAGCGCGGCCCCGGCCTCCTTCGCCCTCGACTCGTCCACGTCGGCGAGCACGAGCCGCGCGCCCGCGCCGGCGAGCATCTCGGCGAGCCGTCGCCCGACGGCACCGACCCCTTGCACCAGAACCGAACGACCGTCGAGAGCGGGCGAGCCGAAGGCGTGCTCGACGCTCGCGCGGATGCCGTGGAACACGCCGGTCGCCGTGGCCGGCGCCGAGCTCCCGGATCCGCCCCCCGCCTCCGAGCGGCCAAACACGTACGGACAGCGTTCGGCCACGACGTCCATGTCGTGCTCCGAGGTGTTCATGTCGCACGCCGTGCGGTAGGTCCCGCCGAGGGACGCAACGACGTCCGCGTAGCGCAGGAGCAGCTCGCGACGGGCATCCCCCTGCGGAATCTCCGGGACCGCGAGCACGGCCTTGCCGCCGCCCAGGGGCAGCCCGGCGACGGCGTTCTTGCTCGTCATCGCCGAGGCGAGGCGGAGGCCGTCGCGCAGCGCGTCGTGCGGGCTCGGGTACACCTTCATCCGCGTGCCGCCCGCCGCCGGTCCCAGGCGCGTGGAGTGGAGGCAGACGAGCATCCAGCTTTGGGTCGGCTCGTCGAAGCGGACGAGCACCCCCTCGCCGTCCCAGCCCCGCAACAGGTCCTCGAACATGACCAAGCAAGATAGCCCGGCGGGCGCGAACAGGCCCCGGGGGTGAGGAGCGCGGCAGCCGGCGCCGTGCTCATTGCGCGACTTGACAACCCCCCCGGGGGGGCAGAATCAACGGCGGCCCGAACGAGGAGGAGGTCGGTCGGTCGTGTGGCCTTCTGGTACGGAGGGAGGCAGAGGATGAAGCGGCTGTTCCTGGCGTTACCCCTGGCGATGGTGTGCTTGGGATCCTTTGCCGTCCCGGCCGGGGCCGGCACCGTCGTGACGTTCATCGGCCGCGTGAGCGTGCCGGCCCGGATGCTGAAAGCTGCAGGGCCCGATCCCGGTCCCCCGACGGTGGAGTTGCTCGTTGAACCCACCTGGAGCGTCGAGCGGGCAGCCGACGTGAGCGGCGAGTCCGTGTCGATGTTGTCGGTCGCCCAGGGGGCGGCCACCCCGTCGTTCAGCCTGCCGCTTGATCTGGGGTCCCTCGACCCCCGGTTCGTCGCCGATGAGGGATACGTGAACGTCCTGGTGGCGGCGAGCTATGGCGCTCGGGTGACGACCTGGGGCGTGTCGGTCTGGCCGGGGGATTCGGTGGTTCAGGTGCCGGTGCTCGACATGTCGCAAGCCGTCGTACCGCCGAGCGGTCGCGCGGGTGGACCGTCCCGGTCCGTCGACCCCACCCCGCCCTGCGGAACGATCGTCTGGGGCGCCTACAACGGTCCGTACCAGACGAAGATCATGGATGTCATGAATCCATCCACGATTCCCGGGACCGGGACGTACTTCTTGGGCGGGTCGACCGCAACGACGCTCGGCTTCCTGACGAACGGGCCGAACTGGACGGTCGGCGGGACCATGACCACCAGTTCGTCCAGCTCCACCGGCTTCTCCGCCGGTGCCACGAACCAGCGCATTCAGGCACTATGGGAGTACCGCGAGCGGGCCGTCATCTGCATCGCGAACCAGAACGTACCGTACAACTACTACGGGCGGGGCAACACGCCCAGCATCACGCATGTGAACTACTCCTACTGTGGCGGGACGTACAATCCAGGCGACACGTACGCCCACTCGCACAACAGCAACCAGACGTATTCGATTGGCCTCACGGTATACGGTGTCAGCCTGTCGTCGCAGGCGGGGTATTCCTCGACGGCCAGCCTCACATTCCGGTTCAACGTCAGGGGCAAGGTCTGCGGGAACAGCTCGACTCAGGGGGAGAACTCGCCGAAAGTGGAGGCACAGGCGGTGTGATGAAACGGGGCGCCCTGCTGCTCGCCCTGCTCCTTGCCGCCTGCTCGCGAAGCGGCGTCGTGATGGAGCAGGACGGGCAGGGCGCCCTTTTTAGCACTAAGGGAACCGCCTGGGGCGTCTGGCACGGCGGCCCCCACTCGGGCGTCGGCGAGACCTGGTCGTTCGGGGGCGTCATGCTATGTCGGACCGCCCCCGGGGACCGGACCTCCCTGCGCTCGCTCGAGCCCGCATCCGTCGAGGGGCAGGTGCGGGTCGAGCCGCTCGCGATCCGGAATGCCCTGCGCCCCCCGCCCGAAGGGCTGCAGGACCCGAACGTCTACTTCGTGGGATCGATGCGCGGGATTCCCCGCAACCTGCACCATCCTGACGGATGGGTTGTCCCGAACGCCTGTCACGGCGACCGGATCAGCGAGATCGTCGTCACCATCACCAAGACGGGGCCAGAGGGAGGAGGGATCGATGGCATCCGCGTCACGTACAGCTGGGACGGCCGTCTGCATGAGTTCACGATCCCGGTCACCTTCGGCATCTGCGGGACGGCCACGAAGCAGCACTGCGCATGACGTCGCCGCCCCTGGGTGAGCCGCGACCTCGCGTCCAGCAGAACCCGGACGGCATCGTCCTACGAGCTCGCGGTGCCGATGCGGAGCTCCGGGCGCGAGGCCGGCTGGCGCTTGGCGCGCTTGGCGGCCCGCTTCTCCTTGATGCTCTTCTGCGCGGCCCGTTTCTGGTGCTTCTCGCCGCCCTTGTCCTTGGCGTGCACGCTCGTCCTCCGGTTCGCTCGTCGACGTCATTATCCGGCGCGACGGACGGTTGCGGTGGAGTTCTCAGGTCTCGTCGATCCCGATGATCCCCTTGCGGATCGCGTACTTCACGAGCTCGGTTCGGTCGTGCATGCCGAGCTTGCGCATGAGGTTCGCGCGATGGGCCTGCACGGTCTTCACCGACAGGTACAGCAGCTCGGCGATCTCGCGGTTGGTGCGACCCTCGGCGATCAGCTTGAGGATCTCGCGCTCGCGCTCGGAGAGCGTGTCGTACGAGGTCTCCTCCCCGCGTTCCACGCGGGAGAGGTAGTCCTTGATCAGCAGCTTGGCCACGCTGGGGTGGAGCACGGCCTCGCCCCGGTACGCGCGTTTGACGGCCTGGATCACCTCCTCGGCGGGCGCCCGCTTCACAACGTACCCGGTGGCGCCCGCCTGCAGCATCTGGAACACGTAGGCCTCGCTGTCGTGGACCGTGAGCGCGAGGACCTGAACGTCCGGGCTGGTCTCGCGGATCCGCCTCGTCGCCTCGAACCCGGAGAGCCCCGGCATGCCAATGTCCATCACGACCACACCGGGGCGCAGCTCGCGCACGCGCTCGATGGCCTCCTCCCCCGAGCCGGCCTCGCCCACGACCTCGATCTCGGGGTCGGTCTCGAGGACCATCTTGATGCCCTGTCGCACGATCTCGTGGTCGTCCACCACGAGCACCCGCACCTTCTCATCGTCCATCGTCATGATCGGCCTGCCTTCACCTCGGCGAGCAGCGGGATGTCCGCCATCACCGTCGTCCCGGCGCCGATGGTCGAGTCCACGGTGAGCGTCCCTCCTGCCAGCTCGGCGCGCTCTCGCATCCCCATCAGGCCCACGGCCTCTCCGCTGCGGGCCCGTGCGGATTCCGCAGCCACGTCGAAGCCGACGCCGTCGTCGTTGACCTCCAGGTGGAGCGACGTCTCGTCCGCCGCGACCCGAACCCGGATCCGCGTCGCCTTCGAGTGGCGAACGCAGTTGCTGACGGCCTCCTGAACGATCCGGAAGGCGGCCACCTCGACGGCGTCCGGAAGTCTCGCCGGATACCCGCCCTCGAACTCGACCGGGATCCCCCACAGGTCGCCCACCTGCGCGACGTACCAGCGCAGCGCGGCGATCAGTCCGAGCTCGTCGAGCAGCGCCGGCCGGAGCTCGAGCATCATCTTGTCGAGGTTGCGGGCCGCCTCCTCCGCCAGGGCCTTCAAGGCCTCGATGCGCGCGTGCGAGCTCTCGGAGACCTCGACCTGGCTTCCGAGCAGATCGATGTTCATCATCAACGCCGAGAGCACCTGGCTGGTCTCGTCGTGGAGCTCGCGGGCGATCCGCCGCCGCTCCTCCTCCTGGGCGGTGAGCGTCTTTCGAAGCAGCCCCTGGAGACTCTCCTCCTCCTCGCGCAGCCGGCGGATCAGGTCCACGTTCTCCATGGCCACCGCCACCAGCCCGGTCAGGCCGACGAGCAGGTCGCGCCGCCCCTCGTCGAGCGACTGGGGTGGATCCCAGACCACGCCCACGGCGCCCAGCACCTGATCGTCTCGGCGGGCCGGCGTGACGGCCCACGCGATGCCTCCGTCGGGTCCGCTCTTCGCGTGCAGCACGCACGGGTGATGCGAGCTCCGCGCGATGGCGAGCGCGACGGCCTCTCGAGACGGCAGGAGCGATCCCCACCGGGCCTCCGGCTCCGACGCGCCGGCCCGCCAGATCCCCACGCCCGCCGCGCGGAGCGCGGTGCCCAGGTTCTCGGCCGCACGGACCAGGACCTCGCCGATCCCCGCGCCGGTCGCGAGCAACGCCTGGACCTCCTCCAGCTCCTCCAGGTTCGATCGGAGCTCGGCGATGGTCGCGCTCAGGCCGGCCGACTGCTCCTGCAGGGCCGCGGCCATCTCGTTGAAGGTCGTCGAGACCTCACGGAGCTCCCGCCCGCCGAAGGCCGGGAGCCGGACGGAGAGATCTCCGCCCCCGAACCTCCTCGCGGCGTCGGCGATCTGCCAGAGCGGCTTGAGAACGTGACGGCGAAGGGCCCAGACGAACAGCGCGAGACCGAGGACCAGCGGAACCGTGACGAACGCGTGCGCGTACCGGCCCTCCGCGAGCCCGAGGAGGTGCAGGAGCGCCGGCACGCCCATCAGCGCCGCGAGCAGCAGCGTCAGGCGGACCTCGAGGCGCATCGGAACCTCCCTACCCGCACTTCACTGCGCGCGGCAGGCCCTCGTGGAGGGCGCAGGTCCCTCCTCGGCCGGGCCTTACGGTCCCCGCCCGAGATCGGCCTCGGGCAGGGAACCGGCCTCGGGCCGGTGTGCGCAGGCGGGGTCCTCCCCCAGGGGGTCGCCGGTCGTCGCGTAGGCTCGCGACCGGGATCCGCCGCAGGTGTCCGCGAACTCGCACCGCCCGCACCGTCCGGAGAACGACGCGCTCCGGATGGCGCGCAGCAGCGGGTGCCGGCGATAGAGCTCGACGATGTCGTCCTCGCGAACGTTCCCCAGCCGGACGGGGAGGAACCCCGCGGGAAACACGTCGCCGTCGTGCGCGACGAACAGGATGCCCTTACCGTCTCTGGTGCCGACGCTCTGCGCCCGAGACTCACCGGGCGGACCGAGCACGGCACGGAGGCGATCGACCAGGCGCCGGTAGAGCGACCCGAGCCCGAACCGGGCCGCAGGATCGACCTCGTCGGCGAGCGCCCGCCGCTCGGCGACCACACGGCGAAAGAAGGGGGCCTCGACGGTCCTCACGATGAACCCGTACCGGGAGGCCTCGTAGAGGACGTGGACCACGTCCTCGTTCTCCTTCGGCGTCAGCTCGTCGAGCGCCGTCCCACGCCCCACCTTGATGAGAAAGAACACCTCCCAGATGTGGGCGCCCCACGAGGCCACCAGGGCCGCGATGTCGGCGAGCTGCTCGACGTTTCCTCGCATGACGGTCGTGTTGACCTGCACGTTCAGCCCCTCTCGCACGAGCATCCGAACCGCTCGCTCCGTCTCCGCGAAGTGGCCGGGGACACCCCGAACGCCCTCATGGGTCAATGCGTCGGCGCCGTCGAGGCTGATCGACACCGTTCGCGCTCCCTCGGCCCGCATGCGGCGCGCGGCCTCGACGGTAAGCCGTGGCGTCACGCTCGGTGCGAAGCCGATCGGCAGGCCCGCGGCCCTCGCCCGCGCCGAGAGCTCCCACAGGTCCTCCCGCATGAACGGGTCGCCACCGGTGAAGATCAGGACCGGGCGGCGGGGCGCGAAGCGACGAAGGTCCTCGATCAGGCGCAGGCCCTCGGCGGTGGAGAGCTGGCCGGGCAGCGGCCTCGCGATGGCCTCGGCGCGACAGTGCCGACACGCGAGGCCGCAGGCGCGCGTCGTCTCCCAGAACAGGAGGATCGGCGCGAGGTCGAAGCCGGCGGCGGTTCCCAATCGAGATCGGGAGGACGTTCGCAAAGGACCGCCGGCCCGGGATCCCCCGTCCGGCCCGCCCACGGCGGGACCCTCGGCCCGTGGCGGCGGCGCGAGGCTCCGACGACCATGGCAACCCGGCGCGGCGTGGGCGGCGGCCTGTTCCTCGGCCCTCCGATCCAGACCCTCACGCTCCTGCAGGTGATCGAGGCGGTCGAGGGCCCCCTGGAGCTCACCGCTTGCTGCTGCGACGAGCCCGCGTGTCCGAACTGGCCCGGCTGCGCGGCCGCCCCGGTGATGCGCCGAGCGCAGGAGCGGCTGCGCCGGGCGCTCGACGTTTCGCTGCTCGAGCTGCTGGAGCCGGATCAGGCGAGGTCGTCGAGGGCCTCGCGGACGCTCTTACGGATGCCGGTGACGAAAGGAACGTCCTCCTTGGTGTAGAGGCGCGCCCGTGCCTCCCGCAGGCGCCGGATGCAGTCGACGATCCGCTCGAGGTGGTCGGCCTCGAAGGCCAGGATCCACTCCCAGTCGTTGATGCCGAACGCGCTCGTCGTGTTCGCCAGCACGTCCGGGAACTCGCGTCCGATCTCGCCGTGCTCGCGAAGCAGCTCGGCCCGCTCTTCCCTCGGGAGCAGGTACCACTCGGGCGTGCGGACGAACGGGTAGGCGCACAGGTACTTGCGGGGCGGTTCGTCGCGGACGAAGGCCGGCGAGTGCTCGGGGGTGAACTCCGCCGGCTTGACGACGCCCATGAACGACCAGGAGAGCTGCAGGGCCCGACCGACCCGGGTTCGTCGGAAGGCGACGAGCGCGTTCTGGGCGTCGTCGGCGCTGTTGGCGACGAGCCACAGCATGAGGTCGGCGTCGGGACGAAACCCCACCGTCGAGTACACACCACGAACGCGGACGCGCTGGGTGAGCTCCTCGAAGAGGCTCTCCACCTCGTGCGCCGCGTCGTCGAGATCCAGCCCCTCGAGGCCGGTGGACGCAAACACGGGGTAGAAGGCGTACAGGCTCTCGTTCCGGCTCATGATACGCGCGCTCCTTCCACGTCGCCGCTCAGGTGCGCGCGAAGCCGGGCGGCGACCTCCCCGGCTCCGCGAACGCAGTCTGGGATGCCCACGCCCCGATAGGCCTGCCCGACCACGAACATCCCGGACGGCAGCGCCCGTTCGATCCGATCGACGCGCTCGAGGTGTCCCACCTCGTACTGGGGCATCGCCCTCGGCCACCGCACGACGCGCGCCTCCTCGGGCCGTTCCGGGAGCGGGAGCAGCGCCGCGAGCTGTCGGGACACGCCCCAGACGAGGTCCTCCTCCGGCTCGAGGGCGACGTCCTCGACCCCCGCCGCGCCCACGAAGCAGCGCACCACG
This sequence comes from Actinomycetota bacterium, assembly GCA_021325015.1. Classification (GTDB taxonomy): domain Bacteria; phylum Actinomycetota; class UBA4738; order UBA4738; family HRBIN12; genus JAJPHY01. The sequence goes on from JAJPHY010000067.1 coordinate 18,982, forward strand.
GCGCGGTCGCCGAAGGACTCGTCCGGCCACTTGCGCGAGACGAAGGTGCACGCCGTCATCGCGAGCCGACCCGTCGGAACGACGAAGCCGGAGGACGGGGGCAGGGCCGACGCCGAGCCCTTCGGGTAGACGAGGACCACGACGGCCGTCGAGACGTACGGAACGGCCCTGAGCTCGCTCGCGGCCACGGGCGCGAACCCCTCCACGAGGTCGGCGGCGGCAAAGGCGGGCGTGGCGATCACCACGGCATCCGCCGGCCACTCCACGCCGTCCGACCACACCGCGTACCGCGTCCCCCTGGGCTCGATCCGCTCGACCCGGGCGCCGCACCTGATCCGATCCGGCCCGAGCGCCGCGGTCAGCGCCTCCGTCAGCCGGTGGAGCCCTCCACGGAGCCGAAGGAAGACCGGCCCGGCCCCGCGATCCCGCGCGGCCCGCGACGCCGCCCGGGCGCCGCGGATCAGGCTCCCGTGATCGCGCTCCCACGACTCGAGCTCGGGGAAGGTGGCGCGTACGCTCAGCCCGTCGACGTCGCCCGCGAAGAGTCCCCCCAGAAGGGGCGCGACCAGTCGGTCGGTCGCCTCGTCTCCCAGACGACGCCGCAGCAGCGCCCCGAGCGAACCGTCGGCCGTCGGGGGCGCCGGGCGCCGAACCAGGTCGGCGGCCGCGCGCAGCTTCCCCCGCCACGACATACCCGGCCACCGCCAGAGCTCGCCCAGGTCGGTCGTGATGCCGAACGGCCCGCTCGGAAACGGCAGCAGCCCCCGATCGGTCCAGACCATCGTGGCACCCGTCGCCGGCGCCTCGAGCTCCGCGCCGAGCCCGAGCTCCCGGCAGAGCTCCACCCCCGCCGGCTTGCGCGCGAGCAGCGAGTCCGGCCCGGCCTCGACCCGGGTCCCGGCGAGCTCGACCGAGCGCACCTTGCCACCCGCCGACGCCTCGGCCTCGAGGACGACCAGGTCGACGTCGCCCGCGCCGGGAGCATCGCGTCCGGGGCGCAGGAGCCGGTAGGCGGTGGCCAGACCCGCGACGCCCCCACCGACGACCACGACTCGGGCGCTCAGCGCGCGGTCGCCTCCTCGAGATGCTCGCGCACCACGCTCGCGAGCATGCGGACGTGCGCTGGATCGGCGTTCGGCATCTCGGTCCGCGCGAACGCGAGACCCACCTCCTCCGCGCTCCGTCGAGCCTCGATGTCGAGGTCGTAGAGGATCTCGAGGTGGTCCGCCACGAACCCCGCCGAGCACACCACCACCCCACGGTGACCACCGGCGGGCAGCCCGCGGATGACCTCCTCGAGCGGCGGGCCCCACCACGGATCGGCGGTCCGCCCGGCGCTCTGCCAGGCGATCGTGTGGGCCTCGAGATCGAGGCGCTCCGCGACCAGGTCGGCCGTCTCCTGGAGCCCGTCGCGATACCGGCACGAATCGACACAGCGCTCGCACCGGAGGCACCGGAGCGAGCCATCCGCCTCCGTTCGCACCGGAAGGCTGTGGGCCGAGAAGATCACCATCGCTCGCTCGCGGGCCGGGCCCGGCAGGCGGCCGAGCGCGTGCGCCACCCGCAGGGCCAGGAGCTCGATGAACTGTGGGTGGTCGTGGAAGGAGCGGACGAACGTGAACACCGGCCCCCCCTCCGCCGCCGCGCCGAGGGCGCGCTCGAGGTAGGTGTCGGTCGACATCGCCGACCAGTGGGGCGCCATCACGATCCCCACCGCCCGGCGGATCCCGTCCCGACGCATCTCCTCCACCGCGTCGGCGACAAACGGCGGGGAGTGCTTCATCCCCAGGTAGGACTTGAACGCACCCGATCCCGCCGCGTTCAGCTCGCGCTCGAGACCGAGCGCCTGCTGCATCGTGATCTCGAGCAGCGGGAACCGGTTGCCGATCGCCGCGAACCGCGCCTTCAGTTCCGCCAGGTGCTCGGGCGCGGGCGGTCGCCCGCCCCGGATGTCCGTGTAGTAGCGCTCGATGTCGTCGACACCGCTCGCCGTCCCGTACGCCATGACGAGCACGCCGATCGGGCCGGTCACGTCCGCTCCCGCACCGTGGTCTCGTGCACGAGGTCGACCAGGCGCTGAAGGGTCCCGACCGGCGTCTGCGGAAGGACCCCGTGGCCCAGGTTGAAGACGTGGCCTGCCCTGCCACCGGCCCGATCCAGCACCTCGAGCGCCTTGGCCCGCACCGCCTTCCAGGGCGCCAAGCAGACGGCGGGGTCGAGGTTGCCCTGGATGGCTCGGTCGGGCCCCACGCGCTCCCATGCTCGATCGAGGGGGACGCGCCAGTCGACCCCGATCACGTCGCCTCCGGCGCGGCGCATCGTCTCGAGGAGCTCGCCGGTCTCGACGCCGAAGTGGATCACCGGGACGCCGAGGTCCTGCAGGCCGTCGAAGAGGGCGCGCGTGGTCGGAAGGACGGAGCGCTCGTAGTCCGTCGGGTCGAGGGCTCCGGCCCAGCTGTCGAACAGCTGGAGAGCCTGCGCGCCGGCCGAGACCTGAGCGCGCAGGTGCGCGAGCACGAGCTCACCGAGCGCCTCCATCAGCCGCCGCCAGGTGCCCGGATCCCCGTGCATGAGCGCCTTCGTCCGCTCGTGGTGGCGGGAGGGACGTCCCTCGACCAGGTAGCTCGCCAGCGTGAACGGGCCCCCGCCGAACCCGATCAGCGGGACCGTGAGCTCCTTGCGGAGGAGGCGAACCGCCTCGAGCACGTGCGCGACGTCCGCCTCCGGCTCGATGGGGCGGAGCCGCGCGAGGTCGGCCGGTGACCGGATCGGGTTCGCCACGACGGGGCCGACGTCCGGCGCGATCCTCACGTCGAGCCCGATCGCCTCGAGCGGCACCATGATGTCAGAGAAGAGGATGGCGGCGTCCAGGTCCATCCGCCGCAGCGGTTGAAGCGTGAGCTCCACGGCGAGCTCGGGTGAGCGGCAGGCCTCGAGGATGTCGCGCTCGCCGCGAAGGTCTCGGTACTCGGGCAGGTACCGGCCGGCCTGCCTCATGAACCAAACCGGCGTTCGGTCCACCGGCTGGAGACGGCAGGCGCGAAGGAATCGATCTCGCTCGAGGCCCGACACGACCCCCAGCATACGGAGGACCCGGGGAACCGCCTCCCGTGCTCAGGCCATCGACCCGGGGCCGCCCTCGGGAGGCTCGGGGCTCGCCGGCTCGGCTCCCCCGGCCGGCTCTCGGCGCACCACGTCCCACACGAGCTCGACGAGCTCGTCCACGTCGAACGGCTTGGTCACGTACTCGGCCGCGCCCATCTCGAGGGCCCGGTCGCGTTCCACCTGGCTCACGCGGGCGGTGCAGACGACGACCTTCGGCGCGTCCGGTCGGTCCCGGAGCTCGGCCAGGACCGACCATCCGTCCATCAGCGGCAGCATCAGGTCGAGCAAGACCACGTGCGGCCGCTCGGTCTCGATCCGGCGCATCGCCGTCGAGCCGTCGGCGGCGAGCGACGTCTCGAATCCGGCGTCCTCCAGGGTGTTTCGAAGGATGAGCAGGATGTCGGGGTCGTCCTCCACGATGATCGCGCGCGGCCGTCTGCTCTCCACACACCCCTCCGGAACGATGCTGGGGGCGAACGGCGGCGACCGCTCGTCCCCGGCCGACGGTACCGCGTCAGTCTCCATGCCGTACGCGGCGGACGGTATCGGTCCGAAGGGCCGAAGCGCCCATCCGCCGGTGGAGGGACAGCCCGGCGGCACACGAAGGCCCCACCAGGTTCGGGCGGGAGGGGTGGGATTCGAACCCACGGGCGAGTCGCCCCGCCAACGGTTTTCAAGACCGTCGCCTTCGTCCGCTCGGCCACCCTCCCGGCCGGACTGTAGCCTCGGGCCTTCCCCGCGACAACGCCGGCTCCGCCTGCGGCGGGAGCGGTGTACATTCCCTCGACATGACCGGTCCCGCTCTCCCAGACCTCGAGCAGCTGTTCGCGACCGGCACCTTCGCCTCGGGCGAGGAGCTGTACCGAACCCTGGTCGAACAGGTGCCCGCGGTGGTCTACATCGACTCCAACGACGCCCGGCCCCGCTCGATCTACGTGAGCCCCCAGGTCGAGCCGTTGCTCGGGCACCCCCCCGAGCACTTCCTGGCCGACCCCGATCTGTGGCCCCGAAGCATCCATCCGGACGACCGGGAGCGGGTCATCCGGGAGTGGGGCCACTCGGTGGAGACCGGGGAGCCGTTCGAGTCCGAGTACCGCTTGATGCGGCCGGACGGAGCGGTCGTGTGGGTCCGCGACGGCTCGCTGCCGCTCCGGGGTGCCGACGGCAGCGTCCGGCTCTGGCAGGGCGTGATGCACGACATCACCTCCTCGAAGCAGGTGGAGGCGGCGCTCCGCGACGCGGAGGCCCGGTATCGCACCCTCGTCGAGCAGGTGCCGGCCGTGGTGTTCATCGAGGCAAACGAACCGACGCCGATCTGCCTGTACGTCAGCCCGCAATGCGAGCCGATGTTCGGCCATCGGCCGGAGTCATTCGTCGAGGACCCCGACCTGTGGGCTCGCAGCATCCACCCCGACGATCGCGAGCGCGCCGCGGCGGAATGGACGCATGCCGTCGAGACCGGCCGTCCGCTCGAGAGCGAGCTGCGCGTTCTGAGAAGCGACGGCCGGTCGATCTGGGTGCGGATGGGCTGCGTGCCGATACGCGACGCGAGCGGCTCGGTCCTGTTCTGGCAGGGCGTGCTCGCCGACATCACCAGGATCAAGGAGACCGAGGAGAGCCTGCGTCGATCGGAGGCGTGGCACCGCGCCCTGGTCGAGAACATCCCCGCCGTCGTCTACACGGTCGCGCCGGACGACGACCGCATGACCCTCTACGTCAGCCCGCAGGTGGAGACCGCCCTCGGCTACACACGGGAGGAATGGCTCCAGCAGCCCGACATCTGGATGGAGCTCCTCCACCCGGACGATCGCGAGCCCACGCTCGCCGCGCACGACCTCGCGAACGAGACCGGCAACCCCTGGAGCCGTGAGTACCGCCTGATCGCGAGCGACGGCCGGGCGGTCTGGTTCCGCGACGTGGCCACCCTGGTTCGCGACGAGCACGGCGCCCCGCAGTACTGGCAAGGGGTGCAGCTCGACATCACGGAGCTCAAGGAGGCGGAGGAGGCGCTCCGCCGCGCCCGCGACGAGCTCGAGATGCGCGTGATGGAGCGCACCGCCGAGCTCGAGGAGGCGAACGAGATGATGGCGCTCGAGATCGCGGAGCGCCGCCGCGTGGAGAGCGAGCTTCGCGCGACCGAGGAGCGGTACCGCCTCCTCGCGGAGCAGATCCCAGCCGTCACGTACGTCTGGGAAGTGAACCCGTCATCGCCCGCGCAGTACTACACGAGCCCCCGGATCGAGCAGGTCTTGGGGTACACGGTCGAGGAGTGGCACGCCCACCCGGACTTCTGGATGACGAGGCTCCACCCGGACGATCGGGCGCGCGTGCTCGAGGCCACGCTCCGGTCGGAGGCCACCGGTGAGCCGTTCAGCATCGAGTACCGGTACCTCCACAGGGACGGCCATATCGTCTGGGTGCTGGACGAGGCGGTCCTGCTCACCCGCGACGGGCGCGGTCGGCCGAAGACCTTCCAGGGCGTCATGGTGGACATCACCGCTCGGAAGGAGGCGGAGACCCAGGCAAGCGAGTCCGAGTCCAGGCTTCGGACGTTCGCGGAGCAGCTCGGCGCCATCCCCTACCTGCACCTGGTCAGATCCGGCGGCGGGCATCGCCCGCTGCCGTTCACCGAGACGCAGATCCAACGGGTTCTCGGCTACACCCCTGAGGAGTGGCGATCGCGCGAGCGCTTCTGGGTGGAGGTGATCCATCCCGAGGATCGCGAGCGGGTCCTGCGAGAGCTGCAGCGCAGCGAGGAGACCGGTGAACCACGGCGCCTGGAGTATCGCCTCCTGGCCAAGGACGGCCGCACGGTGTGGGTCCGCGACGAGGCTCGGCTGATCGACCGAGACGAGGCGGGGCGGCCCTCGGCGTTCCAGGGCCTGCTCATCGACGTCACGGCCCGACGGGAGACCGAGGAGGCACTCCGGGAAGCGGAGCTCCGATACCGGACGATCGTGGAGCAGATCCCGGCGATCACCTACATCGAGGTTCTGAGCCTCGATCCCGGCCGAACCCAGCTCGTCCACCTCAGCCCACAGACCGAGCAGATCGTCGGCTACCGGCCCGGGGAGCTGGTCGGGCTCCCCGGGCACCTGTGGAGCCTGGTTCACCCCGAGGACCGGGAGCGCGTCCTGTCCGAGAAGGAGCGATGCCAGAAGACCGGGGAGCCCTTCGACCTCGAGTTCCGCGTCGTGGCCCGGGGCGGACGCACCGTGTGGCTCCATGCGAAGGCCGCGCTCGTCCGAGACCTCGATGGACGGCCGCGATTCCGGCACGGGGTCGCGCTGGACGTCACGGACCGGCGGCGCGCGCAGGAGGACCTGCGACGCCTCGAACGCAGGTTCGGCCTCGCCGGCCGATCGACCGATCGGTAGCTCCGTCGGCCGCCGACCGAGAACGTCCCGGACCCCGACTACCCGAGCTCCGGCACGCCCCACTACCCGGTCAGCGGGTGCCTGACCTACCGGATCGAGGGTCCCACCGGGTACCGCAAATTAGGTACAAGGAACTATCTCCCCAGGTCACCGGCATGCCGAAACCCTCGGTACGGAGACCGAGGAGTCGCGGTGGAGGGGACGAGCGAGCGCATCGAGGGCAGGAGGGCCGGCAGGCGAGGGCTCGCCCGCCGGATCGCGCTCACGATGCTCGTCCTGGCAGCGTTGGGCCCGCTCGCGGTGCAGAACGCCGTGGCGGCGCTCGGCGCCTCCGACGAGGGGGGCTTCGCGAGCGGGACGGTCGACCTCCGGAGCGACGCGGGCGGCGCGTTGTTCCGGATGCCCGACGCCGCGCCCGGCGAGGCAGACACCTCCACCGTCACGATCCAGTACCTCGGCTCGATCCCCGCAGGCGTACGCCTGTACGCCAGGACTTCGGGCACCGGCCTCGCGCAGTTCCTGACGGTGACCGTTACGCGCGGAACCGGCGAAGGCTCGAGCTTCATCCCCGACTCCATCGACTACGTCGGGGCCGGGCCCGGAGTCCTCTATCGCGGAACGCTCGCGGACTTTCCCACGCGGTGGGCGACCGGGCTGGTCGACCCGGGGACCTGGCGACAGCACGAGACCCATGCCTATCGGTTCACCGTCCGGCTGGCCGACGAGCCGGCCGCCCAGGGACTCGTCGCCGGGGCGAGCTTCCGGTGGGAGGCGCGCGCCTCCTGAGGTCGGCCGCCTGCCCTCACCTTGGCCGCAGCACGCGCAGGGACTCGGGAAGGTAGGGGTGCAGGACCTCGGGGAGGCGCACGCTCCCGTCGGCCTGCTGGTGGTTCTCCAAGAGCGCGATCAACGTTCGTCCGACCGCGGTCGCGGTTCCGTTCAACGTGTGGAGCACCTCCACGGAGCCGTCCGCTCTCCGAACGCGGGTCTGCAGGCGGCGGGCCTGGTAGTCGGTGCAGTTCGAGCACGAGGTGAGCTCCCGGTACCGGCCCTGACCGGGCAGCCAGACCTCGATGTCGTACTTCTTGGCCGCCGCGCCGCCGAGGTCGCCCGCCGCGATGTTG
>JAJPHY010000160.1 GCA_021325015.1 Actinomycetota bacterium
CCGGCTACCGCGGACTGGTTCGCGTCGAGCCCGACGCCCACCACGCCAAGTCCAACGTCCGCTGCGACGCGCTGATCCTGGACGAGGACTCGAGCTCCGACACGTACCCGTACATCGAGGTCGAGGAGGAGACGGCCGCGCTCGGCCACGAGGCCACCGTCTCCAAGGTCGGCGAGGACCAGCTCTTCTACCTGATGAGCCGCGGTCTCAGCGAGCCCGAGGCGACCGCGATGATCGTGAACGGCTTCATCGAGCCGATCACGCGCGAGCTCCCGATGGAGTACGCGGTCGAGCTGAACCGCCTGATCGAGCTTCAGATGGAGGGCTCGGTCGGGTAGCGCCGGCCGGTCGTGCCCTCCCTCTCCGAACGTACGTTCGCACTCTCGCGGGAGACCCCGGCCGCCCCGGGGCCGAGCGCTTGGGCCGCTGAGGCTCCCCGGGTGCGCCGGAGGGGAATTCGACTGCCCTGATAGGATTTGGGCATGGCTCGTCCCGCGACCTCGAGGCTCGACGAGGAGGCGCTCGCGGCGCTGCCGCCGGTGCCCGACTTCGTGACCGCGCTGCGCAAGGGGGCCTTTGAGGAGTTCCTCGCGCTCCCCATCCCGTCGCAGGAGACCGAGGAGTGGCGCTATACGGACCTGTCGGACCTCGACCTGTCGTTCGCGCCGTTCGCGCCCGGGGGCGCGGCTCGCAACCTCGACGAGGTGCCGGGCGAGATCCTCGAGGCGGCGGGCGTCGTCGGCGACCGCGCCGGCCTGCAGATCCAGCGCAACTCGGAGGTCATGGTCACCCACCTCGACCCCGAGCTGGCCGCGAAGGGCGTGATCTTCACCGACCTCGACCGGGCCGCGCTCGAGCACCCAGACCTCGTCGAGCCGAACCTGCACGCCCTCGTCCCGACCTCAAGGACCAAGTTCACCGCTCTGCACGGCGCGTTCCGGACGGGCGGGACGTTCCTGTACGTGCCGCCCGCCGTGACCGTCGAGCTGCCGCTGCAGACGCTCACGTACCTCGACGCCGATGGCGCCGCGGTGTTCCCGCACACGCTGATCGTGGCCGGTGAGGACGCGGAGGTGACGTTCATCGACCGCTTCGCCTCGCCGGACCTGTCCCGCGCGCTCTCCGACGCGATCGTGGAGATCTACGCGGGGCCGGCCTCGCGCGTTCGGTACGTCTCGATCCAGGAGTGGGGCGACGGCGTCGTCCACCTCGGCATCCAGCGCACCCGGGTGGGACGCGACGCCGACTTCCGCTCCCTCGCGGTGGGGTTCGGGGCGTCGCTCGCCCGGGCGGAGGCCGAGAGCGTGCTCGCCGAGCCCGGGGGCACGAGCGAGATGCTCGGGGTGTTCTTCGCCGACGGGACCCAGCACTTCGACCATCGATCCGAGCAGGACCACCGGGCGCCGAGCTGCACGAGCGACCTCCTGTACAAGGGAGCGCTTCGGGACCGTTCCCGAGGGGTGTACTCCGGCTGGGTCCACGTCCGCCCCGGGGCGCAGAAGACCGACGCGATGCAGACGAGCCGGACCATCCTTCTGTCGGAAGGCGCGTTCGGCCGCGCGATCCCCAACCTCGAGATCGAGGCCAACGACGTCCGCTGCGGCCACGCGGCGAGCGTCGGGCCGGTCGAGGACGAGACCCTCTTCTACTTGATGAGCCGCGGCATTCCCCGCGCCGAGGCCGAGCGGTTGATCGTGTTCGGCTTCTTCAACGAGGTCCTGGACCGCGTGCGGCTCCAGGAGGTGCGCGAGAGCGTGAGCGCCGCGATCGAGGCCGAGCTCGCGAGAGGAGCCTGAGGTGCCCCTCGTCCGGCTGTGCGCGGCATCCGACGTGCCGGTGGGGGAGGCCCGCCGGTTCGAGACCCCCGACGGCCCCGTCGCGGTCGTCAACCTGGGCGAGGCCGGGTTCCGCGCGGTGGGCGCGATCTGTTCGCACGCCCACTATTTCCTCGACGAGGGCGAGGTGGACGTGGACGAGGAGACGATCGAGTGCCCAAAGCACGGATCGACCTTCGACCTGAACACGGGGCGGCCGAGGACGCTGCCGGCCACGCTCCCCGTGCCGGCTTACCAGGTGAAGCTGGAGAACGACGACGTGATGATCGAGGTGGACGAATGACGACGGCGGTGACGGTGGCGACGCTCGAGATCCGCGACCTGCACGCGGAGGTCGAGGGCAAGGAGATCCTGAAGGGCATCGACCTGGTGGTCCATCAGGGCGAGACGCACGCCCTCATGGGCCCGAACGGGTCGGGCAAGTCCACGCTCGCGAACGTGCTGATGGGACGGCCCGGGTACACCGTGACGGCCGGGGAGGGGCGGTTCAAGGGGGAAGACGTGCTCGGCCTCACTGCGGACGAGCGAGCCAGGCGAGGGCTGTTCCTGGCCATGCAGTACCCGGTCGAGGTCCCCGGGGTTTCGGTCGTGAACTTCCTTCGGACGGCCTACCAGTCGGTCAAGGGCGGCGACGTCAGCGCGCTCGCGTTTCGCAAGCACATGAAGGAGAAGATGAGCCTGTTGGGCGTCGAGGACTCGATGGTCAACCGGTACCTGAACCAGGGGTTCTCCGGAGGCGAGAAGAAGCGCAACGAGATCCTCCAGCTGGCGGTGCTCGAGCCCGAGATCGCGATCCTGGACGAGACCGACTCCGGCCTGGACATCGACTCGCTCAAGCAGGTCGCGACCGGCGTCCAGCAACTCATCGGGCCGAATCTGGGGGTCCTGCTCATCACGCACTACCAGCGGATCCTGAACTACATCACGCCGGACTTCGTCCACGTCATGATGGGCGGGCGTATCGTCAAGTCCGGCGGCAAGGAGCTGGCGATGGAGCTCGAGGAGAAGGGGTACGAGGGGATCCGGTCCGAGCTGGGACTGGAGAAGGGCGCGGGCGAGGAGTGACGTGAGGAGGCGCACGGTCCGATGGCGGTGACCCAGGAGCGATCGGCGGGGCTGGACGTGGCCCGGATCCGGGAGGACTTCCCGATCCTGTCGCGGACGATCGGCGGGAAGCCGCTCGTCTACCTCGACAGCACGAACACGGCGCAGCGTCCGCGACAGGTGATCGACGCGGAGCGCGAGTTCTACGAGCAGCACAACGCGAACGCGCATCGGGCGATCTACTTCCTCGGCGAGGAGGCCACCGACCTGTACGAGGGCGCCCGGGCCAAGACCGCGCGGTTCCTGGGCGCCCCGGACCCGAGCACCATCGTGTTCACGCGCGGTACCACGGAGTCGGTCAACCTGGTCGCCCACGCGTGGGGACGGAAGTTCCTGAAGGAGGGCGACGAGATCCTGCTCACCGAGATGGAGCACCACTCGGACATCGTGCCGTGGCAGTTCGCGGCCCGGGACACCGGCGCGGTGCTCCGGTACCTCGGGCTCACCGACGACGGCCTCCTCGACCTCTCGAACCTGGAGGCCCTGCTCACGGAGCGGACGAAGATCCTGTGCGTGACCGGGATGTCGAACTCCCTGGGAACCATCACGCCCCTCCCGCGGCTCATCGAGGCCGCCCACGCGGTCGGCGCGCTGGTGCTGGTCGACGGCGCTCAGCTCGTCCCTCACCGTGGCGCGAACGTCGTCGAGCTCGACTGCGACTTCCTGGCGTTCAGCGGCCACAAGATGCTTGGCCCGACGGCCTCGGGAGGGCTCTTCGCCAAGCGCGAGCTGCTCGAGGCCATGGACCCGTTCCTGGGCGGCGGCGAGATGATCAACGAGGTCTTCCACGACCACTCGACGTTCAACGAGGTCCCCTGGAAGTTCGAGGCCGGCACGATGAACGTCGCGCAGGAGGTCGCGTTCGGAGCGGCCATCGACTACCTCGAGGCGCTTGGGATGGACCGCGTCCGTGAGCACGAGGAGGCGATCACCGCGTACGCGCTCGAGCGGCTCTCCGAGGTCGGGGCCAGGATCTTCGGGCCGACCGACGTCGCCGTCCACGGCGGGGTGGTCTCGTTCTGGTACCGCGACGTCCACCCGCACGATCTCGCCACGATCCTCAACGAGGAGGGGGTCGCGATCCGGGCCGGCCACCACTGCAACCAGCTCGTGATGCGCCGCTACGGGGTCCCGGCGACGGCGCGGGCCTCGTTCTACGTCTACAACACCGTGCAGGAGGTCGATGCGCTGGTGGAGGCGCTCGGCAAGGCCGAGTCGGTGTTCACCTAGGGCGTCCGGGAAGGGGTCGCGTGCCGCTCGACGACATCTACAAGGAAGTCATCCTCGACCATTACAAGAAGCCGCGGAACAAGCGTGAGATGCCGGGGGCGGAGCGGTCCTGCTCGCGCAACAATCCGCTCTGTGGCGACGAGATCACGGTGTTCGTCCACGAGGAGGACGGACGGCTCGCCGACGTGTCGTTCACGGGGCAGGGGTGCTCGATCTCGCAGAGCTCGGCCTCGATGATGACGGAGGCCGTCGGCGGCAAGTCCATCAAGGAGGCGCGGGAGCTGATCCGGCAATTCCGGGGCATGATGGCCGGGGAGGCCGACCCGGGCGAGGACGAGCTGGGCGATCTCGTGGCGCTCAAGGGCGTCGTGAGGTACCCGATCCGGATCAAGTGCGCGGTCCTCGCCTGGGACGTCCTGCAGGAGGCCCTCGGGGACGGCGAGGGGTTCGCCTCCGGCACGTCGGCCCACTGACCGGACGTCGGGCGCCAGCCGGTAGAGTGGACCGCGTGTTTCTTCGCGAGAACGAGGAGGGCCGACGCATCGCTCCACACCTGCGGAGCGGGCAGACGATGCTGGATCTCGGCGCCGGAACGGGCTTCATGGCGAGGTGGCTGCGGGACCGGACCGGCGTGCGTCCGACGCTCTGCGACCTCGTCGACTACGGCAACCGCGATCGCTCGATGCCGTTCATTCACCAGACCGACCCGAGCCGCGTCCCGGTGCAGGACCGGTCGTTCGACGTCGTGCTGCTGATGTTCGTGTTCCATCACATCGAGCGGTGGGAGAACCAGGAACGGCTGCTCGACGAGGCCGTTCGCATCGCGGCCGGTCGCGTGATCGTGGCCGAGGACACCCCGGTCTCACGTCTGGACCGGGCCTTCAACGTCGCGTGGGACTGGCTCCTGAACCTCCGGCACGGCGTTCCGACCCCCTTCACGTTTCGGACGGTGGACGGGTGGCTCGAGCTGTTCCGGGCACGTGAGCTCAACGTCGCGCACGTGGAAACCTACCGACCGGTCTGGCCCACCCTCGGAACGTACCATCACACCGTGTTCGTCCTGGACCGGTAGGCGATGGACGTCGTGTTCTCCGAGGACGGTCGCGACTTCGTACGGCGCGACTGGACGAACCTGGTGCGCGACGATCCCTCCGGCACCTTCTTCCACACTCCGCAGTTCCTGAAGCTCTACTGGGAGGAGTTCGGTGAGCAGCCCGAGCATCTGCTGCTCGCGTTTGCCGAGGAGGAGGGAGCGCAGGTCGGCGCGGTCGCGTTCGAGCGCGTCGGCCCCAAGCTCCGGTTCCTCGGGGGGACGGAGGTGACCGACTACCTGGGACCGGTCGCGGCGCCCGGCGCCGAGGACGGCTTCGCCAAGGAGCTGCTCGCGGCGCTGGCGCGGCGGGACGACTGGGAGGAGGCCGACCTGCGGGGGCTCCCGGAGGACCGGCCGTGGCTCCACAGGCTCGAGGAAGCCGCTGCGGCGCAGGGCTTCTCGACCGAGATCGAGGACGACAAGAACGGCGTCGCGCCGTTCCTCCCGCTGCCGGGCTCGTACGACGAGTACCTGAACGGGCTCCCCGCGAAGCTGCGGCACGAGATCAAGCGGAAGGCCCGGAAGCTCGAGGCCGAGGCCGGTTCGTTCCGCATCCTCATCGCGCACGAGGATACCCTCGAGGAGCTTCTGGACCGCTTCGTCTCGCTCCACCGCTCGAGCGAGGGGCCGAAGGGGGTGTTCCTCCAGCCGGGGATGGAGATCTTCTTTCGACGTCTGGGCGAGGCGTTCCTGCCTCGAGGGATCTTCAACCTAACCTTTCTCGAGGTGGGAGGCCACAAGGTCGCGGGGACGATCGGCTTCCGGTACGAGGGCACCTACTACCTGTACAACTCCGCCTTCGACCGGGAGTGGCGGCATCTCTCGCCGGGTATGGTGCTCGTGGCCGAGGACATCCGGATCGCCATCGAGGGCGGTTGCAACGGGTTCGACCTGCTGAAGGGCGACTACGAGTACAAGTACCGGTTCGGCGCGTACCCGAGGCGCATCAAGCGGCTGACCGTCCGCCGCTGACTACGTCACCGTCGCGGTCGCGAGCACCGAGCCGGTGGCGTCGCGGATGGTGACCGAACGAAAGGCCTTGAGGCTCGACGAGGTGACGAGCCAGCTCGAGGCCTCGCCCCCCTCGGCGAACTCCAGCGGGTGCATCGTGATCGTCCGCCCCGACTCGGACGTGAGGGTAACGGTCGCCCGGCCGGCAAATCCCGGCGCACGGACGAGGACGAGGGCCCAGGACTGCCCCACCTTCGAGTCGTAGAGGACGGCGCTGCCCTCGACGTCGTTCGATCCGGTGGGCCGGAGGGTGCCGACCCGGACGTTCTCCCCTCCGAGCGCCCCGAGCAGCGCGTCGTACTTGCCCGCCGCAGCCTCGAAGCGGTTGGCGCGGACCGTGGAGACGCCGGCGACGGCCAGCGCGATCACGACGGCCGCCGCGGCCGCCGCCCGGACGAGCCGGGAGGCGGGGCGGTGAAGCGGACGGACCGGGGCCGTCTCGGACCACTCCTCGGCCAGGACCGCGAGGACGGCGTCGCGGAGCTCGGGGGGCGGCTCGATCTGGTGGGCGGCTCGGGAGAACGTGCTCACGCCCTCGGCGAGCGCCGCCATCTCGTGCCGGCACCCGGCGCAGCCACGGAGGTGGCGCCTGACCCGGTCGTCGTCGGAAGGCGGGAGCGTGCCGAGCAGGTGCTCGGCGAGCTGGTCGCGGACCTCGTCACATCTCACGCTGCTCCTCCAGGGCCTCGCGAAGCTTGAGCAGGGCCGTCCGGATCCGGGTCTTGGCCGTACCGATCGGGATGCCTTCGAGCTCGGCCACCTCCGCGCTCGTCTTGCCGCCGAAGTAGGCGAGCTCGAGCGCCGCGCGCTGACCCGGGCTGAGCGCGGCCATCGCGGCCCTCGCGCGGCCGGCGAGATCGGCGGTCTCGGCGACCTCCTCGGGCCCGAGGTCGGCAGAGGCCTCCCGCACCGGCCCCGCGGCCTCGAGCGTCCTTGCCTCGAGCACGCGCCGGCGCAGACCGTCGATCGCGAGGCTCCGGGCCACGAGCAGCACCCAGGTGTCGAGCTTGCCGCGGGCGGCGTCGAACCGGTCGGCGCTCCTCCAGAGCTTGACGAAGGTGTCTTGAACCAGGTCCTGGGCCGCCGCGTCGTTGCCGAGCATCACGATCCCCAGCCCGTAGATTCGGGACGCGAACCGGGCGTACAGGACCTCGGCCGCGGCAGGGTCACGCTCGGCGAACGCCCGCATGAGGGCGGCATCGGAGCCAGCGTCCTTCGCTCTCATCCGCAACACGGTAACGCAGGAAGTACGGACGGGCGCCGGATGGGGTTTCCCCGAAGGGTCCACTCCGGGGGAGGGGGGTCACTCCACGTAGGCGCGGATGTGCTCCAGGACCGCCAGCGCGAGCTCCTCGTCGCCGCCGATGACGAGGCTCCCGTCGTCCAGGAAGAGGTCCGCGGTCACCCGGCGACCCGCGACGAGCGCGAAGGCGGACCCTCGTCCCTCGACGAACGCGTCCGGCTTCTTGTCCTCGGCCGGCGCCTCGCGGGGCGAGAGGCCCCAGTGCCAGCTGCCCCCGCCCACCCCCTCCAGGTCGACGCGGACGCTGCGGCCCGGGAAGGACAGGCCGGCAAGCCCCAGGGCGTAGGGCAGCATGCGGATCCCCATGTCGTTCACGAGGTAGATCGGCCAGTGTTGGAGGTTCTCCTCGAGGCCGGCCCCCTGCCGGATGTCCTCGCCGTGCAGCCACCACTCGACGATCCGCGACTGCACCAGGTAGCGGATGCCGATCTCGCCGGCCAGCCACGGGACCCGCCGGCGGCTCCAGTCGTCCGGCGGGATCTCGGACACGCGGTGGAGGAGCAGGTCGGCTGCCCGTCCCCAGTCCAACGCGATCTGTCGCGGGGAGCGGTCGGCGCGGAGGGCGACCGCCCACTGGTTGAACCCATCGACCCAGAGCTCGCCTCCGTTCGCCTCCCGAAAGGCGCGGAACTCCTCGGCCTCCTCACCCCCGACGAGCTGAGCCGCGGCCGCCTCCTGAGCGGCCAGATGGGCCATCACGTCGCGGTTGCGCCATCCCTGGCACCGGCTCTGCCCCTCCCACGACTCCGGCGGCGCGTACTGGATCGTCCGGCCGAGACGCTCGCGCTCGGCGTGGGCGATCCCGAGGAGCTGTTTCGGTTCCGGCGTCACGGGCACTCCCATCGCGCAGGCATCGGCGCGGAATCGTACCGTACGCGGCATGCGCGTCCTCGTGGCGCCCGACAAGTTCCGCGGCACGCTCAGCGCCGCCGAGGCCGCCCGGGCGATCGCGGCGGGCTGGCGTCGGGTCCGTCCCTCCGACCGGGTCGAGGAGGTGCCGATGGCCGACGGCGGGGAGGGAACGCTCGATGCGCTGCTCTCGGTGCTGGGCGGCGAGCGCCGGAGGGTTCGGGTCCGCGGACCGCTCGGCGATCCCGTCGACGCGGCCTTCGGGCTCACGGCGGAGCGACCCGCGAGGGCGGTCGTCGAGATGGCCGCCGCCTCCGGGCTGGCGCTCGTGTCAGAGCCCCGCCGGGACCCCCTTCGGGCCTCGACGTACGGCACGGGGGAGCTGATCCGTGCCGCGTGCCGGGCGGGAGCGCGGGAGGTGATCGTCGGGCTCGGCGGGAGCGCGACGACCGACGGCGGAGCGGGGATGGCGCAGGCCCTCGGGATTCGGCTCCTCGACGCCGAGGGACGGGAGGTCGGCTCCGGCGGCGGCGGCGCCCTCGTTCAGCTTGCCGGCATCGACGCGGGCGGGCTCGATCCGGACGTGCGACGCGCCCGGTTCGTGGCCGCGTGCGACGTCGAGGCTCCACTCACCGGCCCTGGAGGCGCGGCGGCGGTGTTCGGCCCGCAGAAGGGAGCGAGCCGGGCCGATGTGGAGGTGCTCGATCGAGCGCTCGCGCACCTGGCGGCGATCATCCATCGCGACCTCGGGCTCGACCTCCGCGACGTCCCGGGCGCGGGCGCTGCGGGGGGCCTCGGGGCCGGTCTGGTCGCGTTCCTCGGGGCCCACCTGCGCCCCGGCGTGGGGGTCGTGATGGAGGCGGTGGGACTGCCGGCACGGATCGAGGCGGCCGACCTGGTGATCACGGGGGAGGGATCGTTCGACGCGCAATCGCTCCTCGGCAAGGTCGCCGGAGGGGTGATCCGAGCCGCGCGCGAGGTCGGGGTCCCGGTGGTCGTGCTGTGCGGGCGCTCGGAGGTCGGGGTCGACGGGGTGGTGGTCGAGTCCCTGGTGGAGCGGGTCGGGGAGGACCGCGCCCGGGTCGACGCGCGCATCGCGCTCGAGGATCTTGCGGCCTCGGTCGCGGAGCGCGCCCCGGCGCTATCCTCGCGCCCGTGAGCGGAGCCCTCGAGCGCTTCGTGCAGGCCGCGCGCGTGCTGGGCCACGCGGTCGAGGTCCGGCGGTTTCCTCAGGGGACGAAGACGGCCCAGGACGCCGCCCGCGCCATCGGCTGCGAGGTCGGGCAGATCGTGAAGTCTCTGGTGTTCGTCGCGGGTGGCCGGCCGGTCCTCGCGCTCACCTCGGGAGCCAATCTGGTCGACACCGCCAAGCTCGCCAGGCTCGCGGGCACGTCGGAGGCGCGGCGCGCGAGTCCGGAGGAGGTCCGGCGTGCCACCGGCTTCGCGATCGGCGGCACGCCGCCGTTCGGTCACCCCGAGCGCCTGATGGCCTTCCTCGACCGCGATCTCCTTGGTCACGAGGTGCTGTGGGCGGCGGCCGGAACGCCCGACGCCGTCTTCCGAACGACCGCCGCCGAGCTTGTGGTCGCCTCGGGGGCGTCGGTCGCCGACTTCAAGCAAACCTGACCCACCCGATCGGATTCGGGCGGCGACCCGCTAGAATTGGGGGTCGGACCACGTGACCGGAGGAGTCATGATCCAGCTGACCGAGGCCGCCGCCCAGAAGGTGAAGGAGCTCGTGCGGGAGGAGGGCCGGAGCGACATCGGGCTTCGCGTCGCCGTTCAGCCCGGCGGATGCTCCGGGCTCCGGTACGCCATGTACCTGGACGACCAGCTCTCGGACAAGGACCTGACCGAGGAGCAGTTCGGGGTCCGGATCGTGGTCGATCGGATGAGCGCCCCGTACCTGTCGCAGGCGACGATCGACTTCGTGGACACCCTGGAGGCCTCCGGGTTCACGATCGACAACCCCGCCGCCCAGGGCTCCTGCGCCTGCGGGCACTCGTTCCACTAGCTCCTTTTAGCTCCTTTCCTTCTCGCGCCCGCCAGCCGGGAGGCGTAGGCTCGGCCGGCCATGCAGGGCAGGAGGGCCTGAGAAAGGAGCCTGAGGGTGAGCGCCACGGACGCGGTGAGCCGTCGAAGCTGGTTCCCATGGTCGGGCAGGCACGATCACCGTCACCCCGCCGTGAAGTCCTCCCACGACGAGCGGACGCTCGGCGAGCGGGTGGCGGACGACGTCGCGCGGTTCGGCGGCTCGTGGCCGTTCATCTTCCTGTTCATCGGTCTGATCGCCGGCTGGATGGTGCTCAACACGGTCGTGCTCGCCCGGGTTCTCCACGACCGGCAGTGGGATCCCTACCCGTACATCGCCCTCAACCTCATGCTGTCCGGAATCGCGGGCATCCAGGCGCCGATCATCATGATGAGCCAGAACCGGGCGGCCGCCCGCGACGAGGCGCTGGCCGGGCACCACTACGCGGAATCGCAGAAGAGCGAGCGGATGCTGGTCCTGCTGCGCGAGCTGCTCGAGGCGAACACGGACCTGACCAAGCAGGTGCACGAGCTCACCGCGCAGATCCACGCGGTGGTCGCGCCCGGCCGCGGCAGCTCCGGCGGCTGAGACCCGGCCTCTAGGGCGCCGGCCTTAGGGCCGAGCGCGCCCGGGCCCGACAGACCGGTGACGCCCGCCCGGTGGGGCCGGGCGGTGCAAGGCGCACAGTTGGAGTCGGAGGTGATGATCGTGCTCGACGTCGCGAGCACCGTCGCCCCGGGCCTGGCGAACCAGCTCCACGACTGGCTCACGATGGTCGGGATCGCGATCGTGATCTCGATCCCGTCCCTCGTCGCGGCCGTCCGCCACCGGATGTGGCGACGGCGTGTGCTGTCTGCCTGCCGTTGATCCCTACTCGGGGTCGTAGGCGAGGTTGGGGCGGAGCCATCGCTCCGCCTCGCCGATCTCGATGCCTTTGCGGGAGGCGTAGCTCTCGACCTGGTCGCGGCCGACCCGTCCGACGTTGAAGTACCGGGACGCCGGATGGCCGAAGTACAGGCCGGAGACGGAGGCGGCCGGGAGCATGGCGCAGGACTCCGTGAGGCGCATGCCGACCCCTTCGGCGCCGAGCAGGTCGAACAGGGTGCGCTTCTCGCTGTGGTCGGGGCAGGCCGGGTAGCCGAACGCCGGGCGGATCCCGCGGTAGCGCTCGGCCACGAGCTCGTCGACGGACATCTTGGGACCCGTCTCGTACCAGACTCGCCGGGCGACCTCGTGCAGGTACTCCGCGAACGCCTCCGCCAGACGGTCCGCGAGGGCCTTCACCATGATCGCCCGGTAGTCGTCGTGCTCGGCCTCGAACCGAGCGGCCAGCTCGTCGGCGCCGATGCCGGCGGTGAGCGCGAACGCCCCGATGTGGTCGCGCAGACCGGCCTCCACGGGCGCCACGAAGTCGGCCAGCGACCGGTTTGGTCGACCGTCGCCGTGGTCGGCCTGCTGCCGGAGGAAGTGGAACCTCGTCCCGTCGGCGAGCACCAGGTCGTCGTGCTCGCTCGTCGCCTCGAAGAAGCCGTAGACGCCGCGGGCGGTGACGGAGCCGTCGGCGATGATCTGTTCGAGGAGCTCGTTCGCGTTCTCGAAGAGCTCGCGTGCGGCGCCCCCGTGCTCGGGGTGGTCCAGGATCTGCGGGTAGCGGCCCTTGAGTTCCCAGGCCGTGAAGAAGAAGGTCCAGTCGATGTAGGGGACGAGCTCGGCGAGCGGTGGCTCGATCACCCGGACCCCCGTGAACGCCGGCGTCGCGAGGTCCCGCTCGTGCCAGACGATCGGCGTGCGGTTCGCGAGCGCCTCGGCGTAGGTGAGGAGCGGACGCCGGTCGCGTTCCAGGTGCTGTACCCGGAGCCGTTCCTGGTCGGCGCGGTTGGTGCGATCGAGCTCGCCGCGACGGTCGGGATCGAGGAGGTCGGACACCACGGCGACGACTCGAGAGGCGTCGGCCACGTGGACCGTCGGGCTGGCGTATTCCGGGGCGATCTTGACCGCCGTGTGCTGCCGGGACGTGGTGGCTCCGCCGATGAGGAGTGGAAGGTCCAGCCCTCGGCGTTCCATCTCCTTGGCCACGGCGACCATCTCGTCGAGGGACGGGGTGATGAGCCCCGAGCAGCCCACCACGTCGCACCCCTCCCTGACGGCCGTGTCGAGCAGCACGTCGGCGGGAACCATCACACCGAGGTCGATCACCTCGTAGTTGTTGCAGCCCAAGACCACGCCGACGATGTTCTTGCCGATGTCGTGGACGTCGCCCTTCACCGTGCACAGGACGACCTTGCCCTGGGCGCGTCCAGCGACGCCCGAGCGCCGCTTCTCGTCCTCCATGTACGGTTCGAGGTACGCGACGGCGCGCTTCATGGCGCGCGCGCTCTTCACGACCTGCGGCAGGAACATCTTCCCGGCGCCGAACAGATCCCCGACGATCTTCATGCCGGCCATGAGGGGGCCCTCGATCACGTCGAGCGGCCGGGGGTACTGCTTGCGCGCCTCCTCGATGTCGGCCTCGATGTAGTCGACGATCCCGTGAACGAGCGCATGCTGCAGGCGCTCCTCGACGGATGCCTCGCGCCAGGACAGGTCGGCCTCACGCCGCGTGGCGGAGCCGCGGACGTTCTCGGCGAACGCGACCATGCGCTCGGTCGCGTCGGGTCGGCGGTTGAAGATGATGTCTTCGACGTGCTCCAGGAGGTCTGGCGGGAGGTCCTCGTACACGGCGAGCTGTCCGGCGTTCACGATCGCCATGTCGAGTCCCGCCTGGATGGCGTGGTAGAGAAACGCCGAGTGGATCGCCTCCCGGACGGCGTCGTTGCCGCGGAAGGAGAACGAGAGGTTCGAGACGCCGCCCGAGACCTTGGCGCGCGGGAAGCGCCGTTTGAGCTCGCGGGTGGCCTCGATGAACGCCTTCGCGTAGTCGTCGTGCTCGGTGATCCCGGTGGCGATCGCGAGGATGCAGGGGTCGAAGATGATGTCCTCCGGATCGAACCCCGCGCGCGTCGTGAGCAGCTCGTAGGCCCGCGAGAGGATCTCGACCTTCCGCTCGACGGTGTCGGCCTGCCCCTGCTCGTCGAAGGCCATCACGACCACGGCGGCGCCGTAGCGCTTGGCGATGCTCGCCTTCTCGAGGAACTCGGCCTCTCCTTCCTTGAGGCTGATCGAGTTCACAACGCCCTTGCCCTGCAGGCATTTCAAACCGGCCTCGATGACGGACCACGTGGAGCTGTCCACCATCACCGGGACCTTCGCGATCTCGGGCTCGGTGGCGATGAGGTTCAGGAAGGTCGTCATCGCCCGCTCGGAGTCCAGGAGGTCCGCGTCCATGTTGACGTCGATGAGGTTCGCGCCCCCTCGAACCTGCTCGAGGGCGACCTCGACGGCCCCCTGGTAGTCGCCGGATTCGATCAGGCGCCGGAAGCGCTTTGACCCGGTGATGTTCGTCCGCTCGCCGACCATGACGAACCCTGTGTCGGGGCGGATGGCGAACGGCTCGAGCCCGGCGAACGTGGTGACGGGCTCGGGCGTTGGGGGGCGTCTGGGCGGAAGGCCCTCGACCGCGGCCGCGATCTGCCGGATGTGCTCGTCGGTGGTGCCGCAGCAGCCGCCGAGGACGTTGGCGAGGCCGCTCTCGGCGAACTCGCGCAGGTACTTGCTGGTGATCTCGGGGCGCTCGTCGTAGCCGCCGAACGCGTTGGGCGGGCCGGCGTTGGGGTGGCAGGTGGTGTACACGGGCGCGACCCGGGCGAGCGCCTCCAGGTACGGGCGCATCTCGGCGGCCCCCAGCGCGCAGTTCACGCCGACGCTGAACGGCCGTGCGTGCTCGATCGAGACCCAGAACGCCTCCACGGTCTGGCCGGAGAGCGTCCGCCCGCTTCGGTCGGTGATCGTGACCGAGATCATGAGCGGCACGTCGGGGGCGACCTCGCGCGCCGCCGCGATCGCCGCCTTCGCGTTCAGCGTGTCGAAGATCGTCTCGACGAGCAGGAGATCCACCCCGCCATCGACGAGCCCGCGGACGGCCTCGGCGTAGCTGGCGCGGAGCTCGTCGAAGGTCAGCGTGCGGTACGCGGGGTCGTTCACCCGAGGGGAAAGCGACAGGGTCTGGTTCGTGGGGCCGACCGAGCCGGCGACGAACCGGTCCGGGCCGAACTCTTCGCAGGCCTCGCGCGCGATCCGAGCGCCGGCCCGGTTGATGTCGTAGACGAGGTGCTCGGTTCCGTAGTCTGCCTGGGAGACCGACGTGGCGGTGAACGTGTTCGTCGTGACGATGTCGGCGCCGGCCCGAAGGTACCCGAGGTGGATGTCGCGAACGAGGTCCGGGCGCGTCAGGTTCAGGAGGTCGCCGTTGCCGCGCACGTCCCGAGGGTGGTCGCGCAGGAGCTCCCCTCGGAAGTCGGCCTCAGACAGGCCGAGCGACTGGATCGCGGTCCCCATCGCGCCGTCGAGGACGAGGATGCGCTCGGCCAACAGCCGCTCCAGGCGCGATCGGACCGCGTCCCCGGTGCGCGCGGGGGCGGCCATGGACGCACATCGTACCCGACGGTGACCCTCGGTCATGCACGGTCGGCTCGTCGGTTTCGCGCGCGTGCGGTAGGCTCCGCACCCGCGCCGCCGGGGTTGCGGGCGGGATCGAGCGGGGTGAGGGGATGCTCGCGCTGAACTACAACTGGTGGAAGCTGCTGCACGTGCTCGGCGTGCTCGGGTTCGTGATGTTCCACGGAGTCTCGATGGTGGCCGCCGTCCGCCTGCGGAGGGAGCGGGATCGAGGAAGGATCGCCTCGCTGCTCCAGTTCTCGGGGTCGTCGGTGGCGGGGATGTACGCGTCGCTCGGATGGCTGGTCGTGTTCGGAGCGGTCGCCGGCTGGAAGGGGGGGTACCTGGACGCCGGCTGGTTCTGGGCCTCCGTCCTGATCCTGGTGGTGGTCGTCGGGGAGATGTCTGCGGTGGCCCGCCCCTTCTACCAACGAGTGAAGGAGGCGGTCGAGATCCGCCCCTCGGGCGTGCCGCGCAGGAGCGACGAGGAGCTCGAGGAGATCCTCCGCTCACCGATCACGGTCGTGAACATGGCGATCGGCTTCGTCGCCCTCGTGGTCATCGCGTACCTGATGATCTTCAAGCCCTTCTGACCTACAGGTCGGTCGGTTCGAGCGGGCGGGCCGCCGGCCCGTTCACGACCTCGCCGGTCGGTGCGAACCTCGATCCGTGGCATGGGCAGTCCCAGGTCTTCTCGGTCGGGTTCCACTTGACCGTGCAGCCCATGTGCGTACACGTGGCCGCGAGCGCGCGCACGACGCCTCCCGGATCGCGATAGACCGCCACCTTGTGGTCGCCGGTCACGACGATCCCGCCCTCGCCGGGGCCGATCTCGTCCAGGCTCTGCGCGATCGTCCGCGCGATCAGCACGTCGCACTCGGCGTACTCCGCGACGTCGCGCGGCACCGACCCGAGGATCGCGCCGCGCGCCCCGGCGAGCCCGCGGTTGCCGACCACGATCAGGTCGCACCCCCGCCGGCGCGCGGTTTCCATGATGGCCTGGGCCGGATCGCCGTCCGCCACCACCATCTCGGTCGTCACGGTGTCCTCGCCCATCGTCGCGAGCGTGTCCGCGAGGATCATCTCGCCGGTCTTCGGGTGGCCGACGAACACCAGGGTGACCTCGGCGCCCAGCCGCTTGGCGAGCGCGTAGCCCTTGCGGGAGGCCCGATCGGCGGTCGCCGAGCCATCGGTGGCGATGAGGACGCGCCGGTAGGGCGGGGTCTCGTGCGGGCGGCGGTCCTCGGGACGCGCCCGCGTGAGCAGCACGTCGCACGGAGCGTGCGTCGCCACCTTGCGGACGATGTTGCCGATCAGCTGCTCCGCGCGGAACAGCCCGCGGCTGCCCGTCACGATGACGTCGGCCTCGCGCTCCTCGGCTGCCCGGAGGATGAGCCGGTCGGGCTCCTCCGGGCCGAGCAGGACCTCGCACACCACGCCCTCGCGCTCCGCGATCCGCCGGGCCCGTGCCACGGCGCCCTCCGCGAGCTCCGGCCGCTGGAACGCGTGGACGACGACCACCTTGCCTTTCGTCGCGCGCGCCAGCGTCGCCGCCACGTGCTCGGCGGTCTCGGCCGAGTCCGAGCCGTCCGTAGCCAGGACGATTCGTCGGTACGCCATCAGGCCTCCCTCGAGGGCTCGGCGAACGCCGGGCCGAGGGCGAGGGCCGTCTCGAGCTCGGCGAGGGTCTCGGCGTCGAGCTCGAGGTCGCCGGCCCCGGCGTTGAGCCGAACGTGGTCGGGATCCCGGCTACCGGCGATCGCCGCCGTGACGCCGGGCTGGTGAACGTTCCACGCGAGCGCGAGCTGCGCGACCTCGACGCCGAGCCGCCGGGCGATCGGTCGCATGGCCTCGACCACCGCCAGGCTTCGCTCGATCCGGCCGGGCCGGAACATCGTCTCGTAGGCGTCCTCGCCCTCGCGCCCACGGAAGTCACCCGGGTCAAAGCGCGTGTCCGGGCCGATAGCGCCGGTGAGCAGCCCGTACGCGAGCGGGCCGTACGAGAGGACCCCGATCCCCACCTCGCCGCACCAGCGGATCAGCTCGCGATCGTCGAGCCTGAGCATCGAGAACTCCTGCTGGAGCGAGTCGACGTGACGGATGCGCTCGCAGCGCTCGATCAGGCTCCGGTCGAAGTTGGAGACCCCGACGAACCGAACCAGCCCCTCGTCCACGAGGCCGGCCATCGCCCCCCACGTCTCCTCGACCGGGACCCCTGATTCGTCCGGCCAGTGGAGCTGGTACAGGTCGATCCGATCGGTCTCGAGTCGCTCGAGGCTTCCGCGGCACGCGGCGGCCACCTCCTCGGGGCTGAAACCGCTTCCCTCGGGCCGGGGGGCGACCTTGGTCGCGATCAGCACCTCGTCGCGGTGCCCCGCGATCGCCCGGGCCACCAGGCGTTCGGAACGGCCCGCTCCGTACACCTCGGCGGTGTCGATCCAGTTGATGCCCGTCTCGAGGACCGTGCGGATGGCCCGGACCACGCGCTCCTGCGGGGGCGGAGTCCCCCACTCGCTTCCCATCCCGTCCTCCCACGCCCCGTACCCGATCACGGAGAGCTCGGGGCCGGAGCGCCCCAGACGATGTATCTTCATGTCGAACTACCTCCCGGTCCTCGGACCGCCACAATCTATCGCTCCGGGCTGTCCCTCCCGAGAGCAGGCGGTACGCTAGGTATTGAGCCCAGCGCACGCGAAGGAGGCGGCCGGGCGTCGCCCGGCAGACGAGATGACCAAGGCGGTCGAAGAGAGGCAACGCGTCGTCATCCGGTTCGCCGGCGACTCGGGTGACGGGATGCAGTTGACCGGCGACCGATTCACCAACGCCACCGCCGTGCTCGGGAACGATCTCGCGACGCTCCCCGACTTCCCGGCCGAGATCCGGGCGCCGGCAGGGACCGTGCACGGGGTCTCGGCGTTCCAGATCCAGTTCGCGTCCGAGGACATCACCACACCCGGGGACCACCCGAACGTGCTCGTGGCGATGAACCCCGCTGCCCTGAAGGCCGAGCTCGACTCCGTCGAGAAGGGGGGCACGATCATCGTCAACGAGGACGCCTTCATCCAGCGGAACCTCGAGAAGGCGCACTACACCTCGAACCCGCTGGAGGACGGGACGCTCGACGGCTACCAGGTCTACCGGGTGCCGATGACCTCCATCACCGTTCGGGCGGTCGAGGAGCTCGGACTGTCGCGCAAGGAGGCCGAGCGCTCCAAGAACATGTTCGCCCTCGGCCTGGTGTCGTGGATGTACGGACGGCCGACCGACGTGACGCTCAACTGGCTGCAGAAGAAGTTCGGCGACAAGCCGCAGGTCTACGACGCCAACGTCGCCGCGTTCAAAGCGGGCTACAACTTCGGTGAGACCACGGAGCTCTTCGGGACCTCCTATCGGGTTCCTCCGGCGCCGGCCGAGCCGGGCACCTACCGGAACGTCTCGGGAGCCAGCGCGCTCGCCATGGGGCTGGTCGCCGCGAGCGTGCGGAGCGGACTCCCGCTCTTCTACGCGAGCTACCCGATCACGCCGGCCTCGGAGCTGCTGCACGAGCTCTCTCGGCTGAAGAACTTCGGCGTTCGGACGCTGCAGGCCGAGGACGAGATCGCCGCGGCCGGCATCGCGCTCGGCGCCTCGTTTGCCGGGCACCTCGGCGTCACCGGGACGAGCGGCCCCGGCATGGACCTGAAGGCCGAGACGATCGGTCTGGCCGTCGTGCTGGAGCTGCCGATGGTGATCATCGACGTGCAGCGCGCCGGTCCGTCCACGGGCATGCCGACCAAGACCGAGGCCTCGGACCTGCTGATGGCGCTGTTCGGACGCCACGGTGAGTCGCCGATGCCGGTCGTCGCCGCGTACACCCCGGGCAACTGCTTCGACGCGGCGATCGAGGCGTGCCGGATCGCCGTCGCGCACCGTACCCCCGTGGTCCTGCTCTCCGACACGTTCCTGTCCAACTCCTCGGAGCCGTGGCGCATACCGGAGGTGGACAGCCTGCCGGTGATCGACCCGAGGTTCGCGACCGGCCCCAACGCAGGCACCGAGTTCCTGCCGTACCTGCGCGACGAGAACCTGGCCCGACCCTGGGCGGTGCCGGGGACCCCAGGTCTGCGGCATCAGATCGGCGGATTGGAGAAGGACGAGTCCGGAAGCATCAGCTACGACGGACCCAACCACGAGCGGATGACGCACCTGCGGGCCGCGAAGGTCGCGAAGATCGCCGACGACATCCCACCGCTCGAGGTCGACGACCCGGACGGCAGCGCGGAGGTGCTGGTGCTGGGGTGGGGCTCCACCTACGGCACGATCAGGGCCGCCGCCCGCTGCGTCCGGGAGCGGGGACTCTCGGTGGCCACCGCCCACCTGTACCACCTGAACCCCTTCCCGAAGAACACCGGGGAGGTCGTCCGCGCCTACCGCAAGGTCCTGATACCCGAGATGAACATGGGTCAGCTCGCGATGCTGATCCGCGCGAGGTACCTCGTCGACGCGATCGGCTACTCGAAGATCCAGGGTTTGCCGATCTTCGCCGGGGAGCTCGAGGACCGGATCCTGGAGGTGATGCAGGCGTGAGCGACCGGCCGGCGGAACCCGACGGCGTCGTCGGGACCCTGACCAAGAAGGACTTCACCGCAGACCGCGAGGTGCGGTGGTGCCCCGGGTGCGGGGACTACGCGATCCTGGCGACGGTTCAGTCGTTCCTTCCCGAGCTCGGCGTCTCGCCCGACCGGATCGTGTTCGTCTCGGGCATCGGCTGCTCCGGCCGGTTCACCTACTACATGGACACGTACGGGGTCCACGGGATCCACGGCCGGGCGCCGGCCCTCGCGACGGGGATCGCGACGGCACGTCCCGACCTTCACGTCTGGGTCGTGACCGGCGACGGCGACGGCCTGTCGATCGGCGGCAACCACCTGATCCACGCGCTCCGCCGCAACGTCAATATCAAGATCCTCCTGTTCAACAACCAGATCTACGGGCTCACCAAGGGGCAGTACTCGCCGACCTCCGAGGAGGGGAAGGTCACCAAGTCGACGCCCTTCGGCTCCGTCGACCACCCGTTCAACCCGATCGCGCTCGCGCTGGGCGCCGAGGCGACGTTCGTGGCCCGCACGATCGACAACGATCGGCAGCACATGACCCAGGTGCTGCGGCAGGCCGCCGCACACCGGGGGGCGGCGTTTGTGGAGATCTACCAGAACTGCAACGTGTTCAACGACGGTGCCTTCGACCTGCTCCGCGAGAAGCCGCAGGGCATCCACAACCAGATCCGTTTGGAGCACGGCAAGCCCATCGTGTTCGACGAAGGTCGGCGCTGCGTCGCGGTTGGCGACAACGGGCGGCTCGTGATCGCCGACGTGGAGACCACGCCGCCCGACCGGATCGTGGTCCACGACGTGCACGGTCGGCCCTCGCTGGCGTTCGCGCTCGCCCACACGTCGGACCGGCCGACCGAGCCCACCTGCATCGGAGTGTTCCGGGAGGTCGAGCGTCCGGTGTACGGCGAGGCGATGGATCGGCAGATCGAGCTCGCGACCCAGCGCCTGGGTCCCGGCGACCTCGACCAGCTCCTGCACTCCGGGGACACCTGGGTCGTCCGCTGAGCGGCCGCGTCCGGCCGGTCCGCTCAGCGGGGCGCGGGAGGACGGAAGCGCGCCATCGCCGCGGCGGACGCGGAATCGACGCGGCGGAGCTCGTCGATCAGCCCGGGGAGCAGGTCGAGGAACCGGTGCACGTCCTCGTCGCGAGTCTCGCGCCCGATCCCCACGCGCAGGCTCGGGGTTCCCGGCACCCCCATCTGCTCGAGCACCGACGAGGCTTCGTTCGCGATCCCGGTGCAGTGGGAGCCCACCCCCAGACGGAACCCGCGGTCGTCGAGCGCCATCGCGAGGATCTCGGCGTCGAGGTCCTCGACCGAGAAGCACACGAGGTGGGGGGCTCGCTGGGTCGGGTGCCCGTGCACCCGGACGCCGGGGATGCCCCCGATTCCGGCCCGGAGCTCGCCGGTGAGCGCCCACTGCCGGGCGGCCTGGTCGGGCAGGTCGTCGAGGGCTGCCTCGAGGGCCGCCGCCATGGCCGCCACGCCCGGCACGTTCTCCATGCCCGATCGGCGCTTGCGTTCCCGGTCGTCGCCGCAGGGATAGGCGGCGAGCGACACCCCACGCCGGACGTAGAGGGCCCCGACCCCGGGAGGGCCGCCGAACTTGTGCGCGGACATCGAGAGCAGGTCCACGCCGAGGGCGCCCACGTCGATCGGGAGTCGCCCGACGGACTGGCACGCGTCCGTGTGGAACAGGACCCCGGCCTCCCGGCACAGGCGGGCGGCCTCGGCGACGGGCTGCAGGGTTCCCACCTCGTGGTTCGCGTGCTGGACCGAGGCCAGAAGGGTGCCGGAACGTCGCACCTCCGCGGCGAACACGTCCAGGTCGACGCGGCCGTCGGAGTCCACCGGCACGATCACGGTCTCGAACCCGTCGGTCTCGAGCGTGTGCAGGACCCCGCCCACCGCCGGGTGCTCGACCGCGGTGGTCACGATCCTCGACCCGATCTCCCGCACGGGCCGGACGGCCCCCCAGATGGCGAGGGCCACCGACTCGGTGCCCCCCGACGTGAAGACCATCTCGTCCGCCTGGGCGCCGATTGCCCCGGCGATCGCGACGCGAGCGTCGTCGAGGACCCGACGGGCCTCACGCCCGCGGGCGTGGAGCCGGAGCGGGTCGCCGAACGCGTCGAGGGCCTGCGTGAGCGCCCGGCGGGCGCGGTCGTGTAACGGGGTGGCGGATGCGTGATCGAGGTAGGTCTCGCCGCTCATAGACTCAGCCGCCCGGAGGCTCGGGCACCGGCATGATAGCGGCCCCTACGGCAGCGACGGCTCGCCTCGACGCAGGAAGAGGAACCAGTGAGCGGCGGCGGCGAGCGCGCCGCCCGCGAGCGGTCCCGCCCAGTAGACCCACCAGTGGGCCCACACGCCGGCGACGAGCTCCGGGCCGAACGCGCGCGCGGGGTTGAGGCTCGCGCCCGTGAGCGGCCCTCCGACCAGGACGCCGACGGCGAGCGCGAGCCCCACCGGCAGCCCCGAGGTGGGCGAGGGCGTTCGGTCGTCCCCGACGGAGCTCAGGTAGGTGACGGCGAGCAGAAACGTCAGGACGGCCTCGAGGAGGACGGCCCGCCCGGCGCCCACCCGGGGCGCGAGGAGCGGGGCTCCGAGCTCGGCCGCGCGCCAGCTCGGCCCGGGGAAGGCGAGACGGACGAGCGCGGCACCGAGGGTCGCGCCGACGAGCTGGGCGCCGATGTGCAGCAGCGCCCGCGCACCCGAGATCCTGCCCACCACCCAGGCGGCGGCCGTCACGGCCGGGTTCGCGTGACCTCCCGACACGGGCGCCGCGAAGGAGACCAGCGTGGCCAGCGCGAACCCGGACGCGAGCGCGACGCCCAGCAGGCCGGCGCCCGACGGTCCGGCCACGACGATCGAGCCCACGGTCGCGACGACCAGACCGAAGGTCGCTACGAGCTCTGCGGCGGCGCTCCGCGCGGCGCTCCCCACGGATCTCCCTCACGTCGGTCGGTTGGACAGGCTGGTCGGTGCTCGTCCGTCGGCGGGGACCATAGTCGATCCGACGGGGCGCGGACAAAGGCCTCGCGGGTAGAATCCGCGACGTGAAGGCGCTGCTCGTGTCCCCCGATCCCGGTTCGCAGCACCTGATGCGGCTGGCGCTGTCCGGGCTCGAGCGAACGCTCGGCGACCGGGTGGAGTTCGTCACCGCCGAGGACGGGGAGCGAGGGCTCCGGCTCGCGCAGCGAGAGGCGCCCGAGGTGGTGGTGGCCGACGAGTTCGCGTCGCGGATGGGGGCGTTCGCGCTGGCCCGCGAGCTGCGCGGTGCCGCCGATCCCTACCCCGGCGTGATCGTCGTCCTGCTGGAACGCCGGCAGGACGAGTGGCTGGCCCGCTGGTCGGGCGCCGATGCCTGGTTCGTGAAGCCCGTCGATCCGTTCGCGCTGGCCGGGCGCGTGCGGGACCTCGTGATCGCGAAGGAGCATGCGTGAAGATCAAGGGAACGTGCCGTCACTGCGGCCGGGAGTTCCTGGTCGAGCAGGTGCTGGAGAACGGCGGGAGGTGCCCGTGGGACGGGCGGCCGTTCGAGCCCGACTACGCGGTCGTGCTCGTCGACGCGCTCCGCGATGCCGAGGCGGCGGGGAACACGCTCGAGAACGCGTTGGAGAAGATCGCGGATATCGGGCCGGAGTTCGTGCTCGATATGGACTCGATCCTCGGGGAGGTTCGCGCCCATCTGGAGCGACTGGCGAGCGGCCGCGGTGCCTGAGCGCTCGGCCGCATCGGGCACCGCGTACCGGGTCGAGGTCCGGCAGACCGCCGGGGGCTGGTCCGTGGTGATCCTGGACCCCGCAGGGCGGGAGGTGTCGACACGCGCCTGCGCCCACGAGGTCGAGGCGTGGACGTACGCCTCGACCGTGCGTCAGCACGCGTACTGGCTCTCGGAGGGGACGTTCCGCGAGTACTACCGGCTCCCGGCACCGGACGACGGAGGGCGGTGAGATGGGCTTCAACGCTATGCAGCCCGGGAAGATCAAGCGGGCCGACCTCGTCATTCTCGTCTGCGCGGTTCTGGTGATCGCGGGCCTGGTGGCCTGGGCCGTTCGGTAGGGGTGGAACCCCGAGAGCTCGCCGACCTGGACTACTGCTACCTGACGACGACCGGCCGCGCGTCGTCCCGGCCCCACACCATCGAGATCTGGTTCGCCCTGCGAGGCCGGCGCGTCTACCTGCTGTCCGGCGGCGGGGAGGAGAGCGACTGGGTGCGGAACCTCCGCGCGCATCCCACCGTGGGGCTGCGGATCGGGGATCGGGACGTCCTGGCCCGCGCTCGCGTGGTCGAGGAGCCGGAGGAGGACGCCCTCGCCCGCCGGCTCCTGCTCGAGAAGTACGGACCCCGGTACGGGGGCGACCTCGAGGAGTGGGGCAGGACGGCGCTGCCGATCGCCATCGATCTTCCGGTCGAGGTGGGGTCGCTCGCCAAAGACGCCTAGCCCCGAACGCTCACGTCTCGTCGAACCCGATGGCGAACAGGCGCTCGAGGTCGTGTCGGGAGTACACCTGGAACGCGATCAGGGTCTCGGTGCGCACCACGCCCGGGACCTTCGCGATCCCGCCCGGGATGACCGTGGCGAGGTCGTCGTGGGCCGGGACGCGCACGATCGCCACCAGGTCGAACTCGCCGGCGACCGAGTAGACCTCGGAGACGCCGGCGATGTCGGCGATCGCCTGGGCGGCCTCGGGGATCTGGTCGATCTCGCACGCGATGAGCACGACGGCGTGGACGGTCATCGGCGCTCCAGCACGATGGCGGCTCCCTGTCCCCCCGAGACGCACAGCGTGGCCAGACCGAGCGCGTAGCCCATCTCGCGCATCTCGTATGCGAGCGTGAGCGTGATCCGAGCGCCCGAGAGCCCGATGGGGTGCCCGACCGAGATGCCCCCGCCCTTGGGGTTGAGCCGGTCGCGGTCGAACTTCAGCTCGCGCTCGCACGCGATGACCTGAGCGGCGAACGCCTCGTTCAGCTCGATGCAGTCCATGTCGGCGAGCGAGAGGCCGGTTCGTTCGAGCACCTTCCTCGTCGCGGGGACCGGTCCGATGCCCATGATCTCGGGAGGCACGCCGGCCGTGGACATGCCGATGATGCGGGCCAGGTACTCCCGCCCTTCTGCCTTGGCGCGCGACTCGCTCATCAACACCATGGCGCCGGCGCCGTCGGTGAGGCCGCTCGAGTTCCCAGCCGTCACCGTGCCGTCCGCGCGGAACACCGGCGGCAGCTTTGCGAGTCCCTCGAGCGTGGTGTCCGGGCGCGGGTGCTCGTCGTGCTCGACCACGATCGTGCCCTTGCCCTTGGGGTTCGGAGCCTCGACCGGGAACATCTCGAGCGCGCGGCGGGCTTTGTTCGCCTCCGCCTTCTGCTGGGACTCGTAGGCAAACTCGTCCTGCTCCTCGCGGGAGATCCCGTACAGATCGACCAGGTTCTCCGCCGTCTCGCCCATCAGGATGCCGGAGAGCGGGTCGAGCAGCCCGTCCCGGTACATGGCGTCGTAGACGGTCGCGTCGCCGAGCCGGTAGCCGAACCGCATCCGGTCGAGCAGGAACGGGACGCGGGTCATGTTCTCCATCCCGCCGACGACCACGACCTCGGCCTCGCCGGTCATGATCTGCTGCGCGCCGATCTGGACGGCTTTCATCCCCGACGCGCAGGCCATGTTGACGTTGTACGCGGGGACCTCGATGGGGATGCCGCTCTTGACACTCACCTGTCGGCCGGTGTTCGGCCCGTTGCCGGCCTGGCGGGCGTGCCCGAGGATCGTCTGCTCGACCTCGTCGGGCTGGACGTTTGCGCGCCGCAGCGCCTCGCGCACCGCGAGCGTCCCGAGCTCGACGGTCGAGATCTCCGAGAAGGATCCGAGGAACTTGCCGATGGGCGTGCGCGCCCCTTCGAGGATCACGGCGGTTTCCATACGCGACAGTCTAGCCCTCAGGGCTCACCCTTCTCGTGGCGGATCGCCCCTGCGGGGCTCGTCGGCGCCGCGCAAGCGCCGCAGGAGCCGGTGCAGGAGGGCGCCGCCGTCGAGGGGCTCGAACACAGGCCGCTCGGCCCGCTCCAGGACGGGCCGGGCTGTGGTGACCCAGGTCCGGACGGCCGCGAGCTCGTGCCCGCTACTACGACCAGATGTTCGAGGCTCAAGGAGCCTCACGACGAGGTCCCGGGGAGAGGGGCTCATTGCTCCACCATCCGTGCACCGGGTCGTGTAGAAGCGATCCGGTAAGCCCGGTCAGCGTTCAGGGACGGCCAAAGGCGCGAGCCAGGAGATGGCCAGTGTGAGTACCGCCGCCCTGGACGCGCCGAGGCCCCGGCACCGCCTTTAGAGACAAGCC
>JAJPHY010000097.1 GCA_021325015.1 Actinomycetota bacterium
ACCAAGTTCGCGAGCTCGGTCACGATCGTGCACCGTCGCGACGAGTTCCGGGCCTCGAAGATCATGCAGGAGCGGGTGTTCGCGAACCCGAAGATCTCCGTGATCTGGGACAGCGTGGTCGAGGAGGTCTTGGGCGACACCGGGGTCACCGGGGTTCGCCTGAGGAACGTGAAGACCGGCCGGATCCAGGAGCTCGCCACCGACGGCGTGTTCGTGGCGATCGGACACACGCCGAACACCGCGCTGCTGGTCGGACAGGTCGAGCTCACGGACGACGGCTACGTCAGGATCGAGGAGCCGAGCACGCGCACCAGCGTTCCCGGCGTGTTCGCGGCCGGGGACGTGACCGACCGCGTGTACCGTCAGGCCGTGACCGCGGCCGGGCAGGGGTGCAAGGCGGCGATCGACGCCGAGCGCTTCCTCGAGGCCGAGGGGCACGCCGCGTAGGGAATCCGGGGGACGGTCCCGGTGGTTGCTAGCAGACGGGCCGCCCGGCACCGCCGCGGGCCCGAACGACGGATATGGAGGAAGCATCGGTGGCGCTGATCGGCGACGTGACGGATCAGGACTTCGAGGAACGCGTCCTCAAGGCGAACCATCCCGTGCTCGTGGACTTCTGGGCGGAGTGGTGCGTGCCGTGCCACATGGTCTCGCCCGTGGTCGAGGAGATCGGCCGCGAGAAGGGGGACGCCCTCCAGGTCGCCAAGCTGAACGTGGACGAGAATCCCGAGGTGACCCGGCGGTACGGCGTCATGAGCATCCCGACGCTCATGCTCTTCAAGGACGGGAAGGAGATGGCCCGGGTCGTGGGCGCTCGGGGAAAGGACGCGCTCCTACGGGAGATCGACCCCCACCTTCCGCCCTCGAGCTGAGCGGACTCGACGCGGAGCGTCTCGCCAGCTGAGCGGCCATTCAGTTGCCGCCCGGCCGAGCGCTCCGAATACTGGGGCTGCGTGAGGATCATCCGCAGCCCCGACACCGGCGATGCCGTTCGCGACGTCCAGCATCGTCTTCTCGAGCTCGGATACCGGATCGACGCCGACGAGCTCGACGGCAGGTTCGGGCCGTCGACCGAGGCCGCCGTCCGAACGTTCCAGCAACAGCGAGGGCTCCCGGCGGACGGCGTGGTCGGGGGCGAGACCTGGGGCCAGCTCGTCGAGGCCGGCTACCGTCTGGGGGACCGCGTCCTGTACCTGCGTTCCCCCGCGTTCCGGGGCGACGACGTCCGCGAGCTCCAGCGGCGCCTCAACGCGCTCGGCTTCGAGGTCGGCAAGGAGGACGGCATCTTCGGCGCCCGGACCTCCGACGCGGTCGCCGAGTTCCAGCTCAACGTGGGCGAGCCGCCCGACGGAATCGTCGGCCCGGGAACGCTGGCCGCGCTCGAGCGCCTGCGCCCCGCGGTGGCCGGGCCGAGCCGCGCGGTCGTTCGCGAGGCCGAGGACGTGAGCCGCCTCGAGCGCTCGCTGGCCGGCTCGAGGATCGCGATCGACCCCGGCCACGGTCCGGACGACCCCGGCAACGTCGGACCGGGCGGACTCGTCGAGGCAGAGGCCACCCTCCTGCTCGCGACCGACCTCGCGGACCGGCTCGCGGAGCGCGGAGCCGAACCCACCCTCCTCCGCCGTGGGGACGAGCGCCCCACGCCCAGCGATCGCGCTCTCGCGGCCAACGCGCTCGGCGCGGACCTGTGCGTGTCCCTCCACTTCAACGCGGGCGACCCGAGCGCCGAGGGCGCCACGTGCTTCTACTACGGGACCGCGGCCACCCACTCGCCCGCCGGCCGGCTGCTCGCCGAGCTGATCCTCGAGGAGCTGACGACGCGTCTCGGGCTCACGGACGGACGGACCCACCCACTGGCCGTGGCCATCCTGCGAGAGACCCGCATGCCCGCCGTCCAGGTCGAGCCGTGCTTCCTCACCAACCCCCGGGAGGAGCGTCTGGTCGCCGACCCCGCCTCCAGGGGGCGCCTGGCGGCCGCCATCGCGTCCGGTCTGGAGCGCTTCTTCCGGGCGGGAGCGACGGCGGCGTCCGCCGCGCGAGGTACCGACCGACCCTCGGCACGCCGGCGGTAGCGCTCGCTCGGTGCCCGCCCGGCTCGGGTCAGGGGCCCGAGATGCCCTCGAACCGCCCCCGAGCCGTTTCGTGGCCGGCGGACCGGCCGGCGTCCAACAGGTCCAGGCGCAGCAGCGGAAAGCGGTCGTCGTCCCGGGTCACGACGAAGCCGCTCGCCGAGAGGAACCCGAGGGGCAGGACCCATCCCGGCGCGCCCGCCCGGTCGCCGAGCGCCTCGACGGCCCGGTAGCCGCGCTCGGCCAGGTGTCGCGCGACCTCCCCGATCAGCCACCGGCCGAGACCCCGACGTCGATGGCCTTCCACCGCGAAGCAGTAGGCGAGGTAGACGGCGTCGGCCGAGGCGGCCGAGGCCGCCGGGAAGCGCTGGAGGGTGGGGAACAGCGCTCCCGGAGCGAACTGGGCGAACGCCACGCCCTCCTCCCCAACCACGACCAGCTTCGCGCACGGTCCCCACTCGAGGAGCGTGGCGGCGAACCACTCGAGCTTCTCGAGTCGGGGGTCGACCCCGCTGCCCGCGTCGAGGCGCTCCCAGAACACCGCCTCGAGGCAGGCGCGGGGTACCCGGTGGAGGTTCTCCAAGTCGACGTCGAGGACTCGCTCGCTCATCGCAGGCCCGTGCCGCTCAGCGCGCCTCACGGCGGCCGCGGGAGAGCGCCGCCATGACGAGCCCGAGCACGAGTCCGAGCAGCGCGGCCTTCAGCGCCCGCGCGACCTCGCGGGCGTCGGTTCCCCTCGCCGCAGCACGGATCCGCTCGGCGCGAACGGCGGCGTCGGCCGGCACGACCTGGTTGGAGGCGCGTCTGTCCGTGCCAGGATTGTAGGCCGAGACGACGGCGACCAGAGGGGGAGGCCACGGTGCGGTTCTGCCTGATGATCGAGGGTCAGGAGGGGATCACGTGGGAACAGTGGCTCGCGATCGCGCGGGCCTGCGAGCGGCTGGGAGTCGAAGCTCTCTTCACGTCCGATCACTACCTCTCGGTGATGGGCGCCCGAGGGCGCGGATCGAACGACGCCTGGGTGCTGCTCTCCGCGCTCGCCGCCAGGACCGAGCGTCTCCGGCTGGGCACCCTGGTCTCCCCGGTCACCTTCCGCCTCCCGGCGGTGCTCGCCAAGGCGGCCACCACCGTCGACGCGATCTCCGGCGGACGGGTGGAGATCGGGCTCGGCGCCGGATGGTGGGAGGAGGAACATCGCACGCACGGGTTCCCTTTCCCCCCGAGCGCCGAGCGCCTGGAGATGCTCGAGGAGCAGCTCGAGGTCGTTCACGGCCTGCTCACCCAAGAGACGTTCTCGTTCCGGGGCCGCCACTACGCGCTCAAGCGGTGCGAGCTGCTCCCGAAGGCTGTTCAGCGGCCGCACCCCCCGATCATCGTCGGGGGCGCCGGCGGCCCGCGAATCGCGCGTCTGGCCGCCCGGTGGGCCGACGAGTTCAACACCGTCGGCGGCACGCCGGCCGAGGTCGCGGAGCGCTTCTCCCGCGTTCGGGACGCCGTCGATCGGGCCGGGCGGGATCCGTCGGCCTTCACGACCTCCTTCATGACGTGGGTGTACGTCGGGGATGACGACCGGGGCTACCGCGAGCGCGTCGAGCGCGCCCGCGCCATGGACCCGAGGGCGGGAACCATCGACGAGTTCCTGGCCGACATCGAGCGGGACTGCATCGTGGGCACGCCCGAGCGGGCGGCGGCTCGTCTGTCGGAGTACGCGGCCGCCGGGGTCCAGCGGGTCATGCTGAACCACTCGCTCTTCGACGACCTCGACACGATCGAGCTGCTGGCCGAGCGCGTGTTCCCTCTGGTCGAAGGCTGAGGCTCGATCGCCCGGGGTCCGGGCGCTGCTACCATCGGCCGAACCATGGCCGAGCTCTCCGTCGACCCGTACGTCGACCTGTACGCCCGGCGCACGTCGGGGATGTCCGCCTCCGAGGTGCGGGCGCTCTTCTCGGTGGCCGCCCGTCCGGACGTGGTCTCGTTCGCCGGCGGCATGCCCTACGTGCAGGCGCTGCCGACCGACCACCTGCAGGAGGTCGCCGCCGCCGTCCTGCGCGAGCGCGCGGACGTCGCGCTCCAGTACGGAGGCGGGCAGGGACCCCGGACGCTTCGCGAGCGCCTGGTGATGCTGATGGCGGAGGAGGGGACGCCGGCCGACCCCGAGGACGTGGTCGTGACCACCGGAGCTCAGCAGGCCCTGGACCTCCTCGGCAAGGTCCTGATCGACCCCGGCGATGAGGTCGTCGTCGAGGCTCCCGCGTACGTCGGCGCGCTGTCCGCGTTCAGCGCGT
Source organism: Actinomycetota bacterium (assembly GCA_021325015.1). Taxonomy (GTDB): domain Bacteria; phylum Actinomycetota; class UBA4738; order UBA4738; family HRBIN12; genus JAJPHY01. Next base: position 4,355 of record JAJPHY010000097.1, read on the forward strand.
ACGAGCCGAGGTTCGTCCAGGTCGAGCTCGACGATCGGGGGATGATCGTCGAGCAGCTCGAGGAGGCGCTCCTGCGCGGAGCCCGCCCCAAGTTCGTCTACACCGTGCCCAACTTCCACAATCCGGCGGGCGTCACGATGTCGCGCGAACGACGCGAGCAGCTCGTCGCCCTGTGCCGCGAGGCCCGCATCCCGATCGTCGAGGACAACCCGTACGGCCTGCTTCGCTTCGAGGGCGAGCGCGAGCCCACGCTCCGCTCGCTCGACCCCGAGAACGTCGTCTACCTCGGCACGGTCTCCAAGGTCTTCGCGCCGGGCGTTCGCGTGGGCTGGGCCGTGGCCGAGCCCGGCCTGCTCCAGCGGCTGATCCTCGCCAAGGAGGCGGGCGACCTGTGCGGAAGCAACCTCACGATGCTGATCACCGAGCGGTACCTGCAAGGCGAGCGCTGGCGGCGGAGCCTCGAGGACCTGGTCGCGGCGTACCGGCGCCGGCGCGACGCAATGATCGCCGCCCTGGAACGGCACTTCCCGCCCGACGCCACCTGGACCCGCCCGGCCGGCGGGTTCTACGTCTGGGCGACCGTGCCCTCCTACGTGGACACGCAAGCGCTGCTCGCCGCGGCGATCGAGCGTCGGGTCGCCTACGTGCCCGGCACCGCGTTCTACCCCGACGGTCGCGGGCGCGACCGCATGCGCCTCGCGTTCTGCTACCCGACCGAGGATCGGACCCTGGAGGGGATCCGGCGCCTCGGCGAGCTCCTGGCCGACGAGGAGGAGCTGTTCCGGTCGATGTCGAGATGAACGAGACCGTCGCGGTGCTGGCCGGCGGTCGAGCGCCCGAGCGCGAGGTCTCGCTCCGGTCGGGCCATCGGATCGTGGCCGCCCTCCGGTCGCGGGGTTTCGACGCCTTCCTCCTCGACCCCGCCGAACGCTCACTCGTCGAAAGCCTTTCTGCTGCAAGGGTTTCGGCGTGCTATATCGCGCTGCACGGCAAGGATGGCGAGGACGGGACGGTTCAACGCGTGCTGGAGCTGCTCGAGGTCCCCTACACGGGAAGCGCCCCGTTCTCGTGTCAGGTGACGTTCGACAAGGTCCTGGCGAAGGAGGCGCTCGACGCCGCGGGGGTCGCTACACCTGCGTGGGCGACGGTCCAGGGCGCCGCCCTTCGCGACCTCGCCGCCGGAGCCATCCTCGGCCACGTCTCCCGTCGCGTCGGCCTTCCCGCCGTCGTCAAGCCGTCGCGGGCGGGCTCGGCGATGGGCCTGTCCTTTGTTGAGCGCGAGGTCGACCTGCCGAACGCGGTGATGAGCGCGCTCTCCTTCTCCGACGCGGCCGTGATCGAGCGCAGGGTGGTGGGAACGGAGGTGGCCGTCGGCATGATCGGGTCGCCGGAGGAGCCACTCCCGCTCGTCGAGATCGTGCCGAAGTCCGGCGTGTTCGACTACGCCTCCAGGTACACGGCGGGCGCGACCGAGTACTTCGCACCGGCGCGCCTCCGCCCGGAGGTCGCGGGCGCGTGTCAGGAGGAGGCCGCGCACGCCTTCCGGACGCTCGGTCTGCGGGACGTGAGCCGCGCCGACCTCATGGTCGATCGCGACGGGCGCCCGTGGGTCGTCGACGTGAACGTCTCCCCGGGCATGACCGACACGAGCCTGCTCCCCATGGCCGCGCGAGCGGCCGGCATCGAGTTCCCCGAGCTCTGCGAGCGGGTGCTGCGCCTCGCCCTCGACCGGGGCGGTTCGAAGTCACGGGGCACTAGTCTGTAGCAGACTAGTGCCCCGGGAGCGCTCCTTCACTCGGCCGGGGCGAGCCCCGGTCCGGACCCCACGATCTCCGACACGATGCGCTCGAGGTCGTCCGCTGAGCCGAACTCGACGATGATCCGCCCCCGCTTCTTGCCCATCTGGATCGTGACCCGGGTCGCGAGCTGCTCGGACAGGATCTCCTCGACCTCGGCGAGCGAGGTCTGCTCGGGCACCGGCGCGGACGTGGCGACCGTCTCGCGGGCCGTCGTCGGGCGCTCGAGGTAGGTCCGGACGAGCTCCTCCACCTCGCGCACCGAGAGCTCCTCCGCGGCCGCCCGGAGCGCGAGGGTCCGCTGCGCCTCCTCGTCGCCGAGCGCGAGGAGGGCTCGGCCGTGGCCCGCCTGGATCTTCCGCTCCGCGAGGAGCTGCTGAACGTCGGCGGGCAGCGCGAGCAGGCGGATCGTGTTGGCAACGTGCGACCTGGACACGCCCAGCCGCTCGGCGAGCGTCTCCTGCTTCAGGCCGAGCTCCTCGAGCAGCTCCCGAAAGGCCTCCGCGAGCTCGATCGGGTTGAGGTCCTCCCGGTGGATGTTCTCGATCAGCGCCTCGCGCAGCGCGTCGGCGTCGTCGCTCTCGCGCACGACCGCCGGGATGGTCGCGAGTCCCGCGAGCCGGGCCGCCCGAAGGCGCCGCTCCCCGGCGATCAGCTCGTATCCGCGCTCCCCACGCCGCACGACGATCGGCTGCAAGACCCCGACCTCTCGAATCGACACCGCCAGGGCCTCGAGCGACTCGTCCTCGAAGCTCGTTCGCGGCTGGCGCGGGTTCGGCGCGACGCCGTCGACGGGCACCTCGAGCAGCGCCGCCCCCTCCTCAACCGCCCCGGGGATCAGGGCGGACAGCCCCCGCCCGAGCCCGCCTCGCTTCATCGCTTCCCTCCTCGTCGGAACAGGCTCCATCGCCGCTTGCGCCGCGAATCCTCGGGTTCACCTTCCGCCATCGAGACGGACGCATCCGGCACCTCGGTTGCGGGCGGCGGCCCGGTCACTCCAACGCTCTTCGCCTCGGAGACGGCGGCCGCCCCTCGAGGTCGAGGCGCCTCGGGGGTCGCACCGGGTTCGAACGACTGAAACTCCGGCCCAGAAGATTCGACCTCGACCTGCGCGGGAGAAGACATCGAAGAGCGTGCCTCGATTTCCGGATCCTGGTGATCTGCACCCATGGCTGAGGGCAACGTCTCCTCCGACCCAGGCGCGGCCTCAGGAGCGGTTTCGAACTCCTCCGTGGTATCGACCTCAGCCTTCGTCGCAGGTGACCCGCGTTCAGAGGGCTCGAGCGAGGCCGACGGCGGGTGATCGGCGACGACTGCCGGGTGCCCGAGCCTCTCCGGCAGGTGAGGCTCTTCCTCCTCCGACTCGAGAGCCTCCGCGTCCTCCTGCGGTGCCCTCCGCATGGGTCTCGGTGCGGTCGCGGCGTGGGGCTCTGGGGGAGGAAGCCGAACCTCGGGCATCTCCTCGAACGCGGGCATCGGCTCCTCGATTGGCTTGCGCGTCGCCACCTCGAGGGCCAGGCTCCGGTAGCTCTCGGCCCCTCTCGACCTCGGGTCGTACACCGTGATCGGCTGCCCGAAGCCCGGGGCCTCCGACAGCCTCACCGTTCGAGGGATGATCGTCTCGTAGACGCGCTTGCCGAAGAACCGGCGCACCTCCTCGACCACTTGCTCGGACAGCTTCGTGCGCGGATCGAACATCGTCATGACGATCCCGTCCAGGCGCAGCCCGGGGTTGACGTTCTGCTGGACCAGCCTCACGTTGCGGAGCAGCTGCCCGAGGCCCTCGAGCGCATAGTACTCGCACTGGATCGGCACGATCAGCTCCTCGGCCGCAGCCAGGGCGTTGATCGTGAGCAGTCCGAGGGATGGAGGGCAGTCGAGGAAGACGAAGGCGAACCCGGCGCTCCGGAGGGGCTCGATGGCCTTGCGGAGGCGCAGCTCGCGGGAGAACTGGCTGACGAGCTCGATCTCCGCTCCGGCGAGGTCGATCGTGGACGGGATCGCGAACAGGTTCGGGATCGCGGTGGGGACGACGGCGCCCGAGATCGGCGCCTCGGCCGCCAGCACGTCGTAGACGGTGACTTCGCGGGCCTCGTGGCGGATCCCCAGACCGGTCGAGGCGTTGCCCTGCGGGTCGAGGTCGATGACGAGGACGCGGTACCCGAGCTCGGCCAGCGCGGCCCCGAGGCTCACCGCTGTGGTGCTCTTGCCGACGCCGCCCTTCTGGTTGGCAACCGCGATGATGCGCGTTCCGTTGGTGGGGGCGTTGTTCGCGCGCGCCCGTCCCTCGAGCCGGGCAGCGACCGGAGGATCGGGGTCCGCCGCGGCCGCACGCCGGGAGGCCTCACCGCTCCGAGACCCGGTGGAGGCGCTTCTCGCCGGCTTGACCCCCGAGGGCGCGGGCCGTTTCGCCGAGGTGGCTGCCCGCGGGGTGCTGCGCTTCGTCACTGCCGGCTCATGATAACCAGCGGCCCACCGCTTTCAAGCACGGCTGTCTCGAGCACGCGCACGACCGCGCCTTCGGGGCTCCGCGGAGGCCGAAACCGCCTCCCGCCGAAGTACACGAGCCTTCCGCTGGGGCGGAGGATCCCCGCCACGGCGCGCCAGGTGCGATCGAGCGGCCCGAACGCCCTCGCGAGGCAGACGTCGAACTCCCGATCGAGCTGCTCAACGCGCCCGGCGACCACCTCCACGTTCTCCAAGGAGAGCCTCTCGACGGCGAGCTCGAGGAACGCCGCCGCGCGACGTCTGGCCTCGACCAGCGACACGCGCAAGTCGGGACGTACGATCGCCACGGGGATGCCGGGCAGGCCCGCCCCGGAGCCGATGTCCGCCACGTCGCGCTCCACCGACCGGATCACCGGCGCCGCGCGAAGGGAATCGAGAACGTGGCGCTCGAGAAGCCGGCCTGCATCGGACCGGGCGACGAGCCCGAGGGAAACGGCCCGCTCCCTCAGAAGCGACTCGAAGGCGAGCAGCGACTGCGCCTGGCCCGGCGAGCACGACACCCCGAGGCTTCGGACGCGGTCAAGGAGGGCAGCACTGCCCTCGGGGCCCCACGGACCATGTTTCACGTGAAACGCGACCCTTAGGGACGGATCAGGGACGGCGGCGGATCACGACCCGGCGCTCGGGCTCCTCTCCCCGGCTGGAGCTCGTCACCCCGGACACCTCGGCCACCGTGTCGTGCACGACCTTGCGCTCATAGGCGTTCATCGGTTCGAGCTCCACCTCCCGGCCGGTCCGTGCCACGCGCTGAGCCGCCTCGCGGGCCCGGGCCACGAGCCGCGCGCGCTGCCGCCCGCGGTAGTCCTCCACGTCCACGACGACGCGACACCGAGCCCCGGTGCGACGACCGACGACAACCCGGGTGAGCTCCTGCAGCGCCTCCAAAGTCAGGCCGTGACGGCCGATCAGAAGCCCCATGTCCTCCTCGTCGGGTCCCTCGGCCACGATCTCGACGTACGCGGTCCCGTCCCTGATCTCGACGTCGACGTCGGCGCTCATCCCCATCCTGGCGAGCAGCCCTTCCAGAAAGTCCGCCGCCACCTCTCCCTGCTCCTCGAGCTCATCCTCGGACAGGTCCTCGCGACGGGCCCTCAACCGGACGCGGACGATCGCAGGCTGGGCGCCCACGCCGAGAAACCCGGAGCGTGGTTCCTGAAGGACCTCGACGGTGACCTCCTGCTCACTCGCGCCGAGCTCCTCGAGCGCGGCCTCGACGGCCTCCTCAACGCTTGGGGCGCTTCTTTCGATCTCCCGGTCCACCGCTTCCTCCGGAGCCCGGCTTCTTCGGCGGCTGCGTACCGGGCCTTCCACCCGCGGACCTCGGCGGGCCCGGCCTACGGGGCGGGGGCTTACGCACGGTTCCTTCCCGCCGCTTCCGCTCCTCCTCGGCCCGCTCCATCATCCGCGAGAAGAAGCCCTTCTTCGCCGGCTTCTTCTCTCCATCGGCCCGGGCGACGAGCGTCTCCGCCGTCGGGCGGTTCTTGAGCATGAAGTGCTGCTGACCGCTCTGCCACAGGTTGGAGGCCGTCCAGTAGAGCACGAGCCCGACGGGGAAGAAGATCCCGAAGACCCCGAACATGATCGGCATCACCTTCAGCATGGCTTGCTGCTGCTGCGAGGCAGCGCCGGGCGGGCTCGCCCGCTGCATCTGCCGCTGCTGGTACCAGGTGGTCGCGAACATCAGCGCGGCGAACAGATAGTAGGGGATCCGGGTGGCCACGCCGGTGCCGCAGTCGACGGGGTACGCGAGGGTCGCGGTCTTGCCGCCAACGTTCACCCGATCGCCGAGGGTCGCGTTCGGGTTTCCCGCCTGGACGGCGGAGCAGAGCAGGTTCATGTAGAGGAAGTCCGTGCCGGCGGAGGAGGTCCCCTTTGCCAGCGCCTCGTCCACCTGCTTCTGTGAGGTGATGAGGGCTCCATCGGGAGTCCGCTCGGGGATCTGGCGCTGCACGACCCGGTAGAGGGAGCTGTCGGTCGGGATGTGGATCGGGTGTTGGGGGAACCGAACGACCGAGTACATCGCGATGAGGATCGGGAACTGCAGAAGCACGGGCCAGCAGCCCGAGAACGGCGAGACCCCGTACTCCTGGTACAGCTTCATGATCTCTTCCTGCTGCTTCTGGCGATTCCCCTTGTACTTGACCTGCAACGCCTTGATCTTTGGCTGGATCGCCTGCATGTGCTGCATCGAGCGGATCTGCTTGATGCCGAGCGGAAGCAAGACCAGCCGGATGGCGACCGTGAGCAGGATGATCGAGATTCCCCAGTTCGGCACGAGCTCGTAGATCTTGGCGAGGAGCCACCCCATGCCGTTGAGGAGGCCCTGCCAGAGCGGCGACCAGGGGACGGAGGCGATCACGGGGCTCACCCCTGGACCCCCTTCGCCGGCTGTATGACGTTGTCATACAGCGGCCCCCTTCGAGGGGGAACCGGATCGACGCCACCGGAAGTGAAGGGGCCGCAGCGGAGGACCCTCCAGGCCGCCATGAGGGTTCCGCGAGCCGCACCGTGGACCCGGATGGCCTCCTCCGCGTACCGCGAGCAGGAGGGATAGAAGCGGCACTGGCCGCCAAGAGAGCTCGAAAGCGTTGCGCGGTAGAGGCGGATGAGCCCGATCAGCGCGGCCCGGACTGGGCTGCCCGCGATCCAAAGGACACGGCGAACGGCGCTCACGTCCGGATCACTCTCGCACGGCTCAGGAGCTCGTCCACCTCGGCCACCAGGTCCTGTGTCTTGGCCCCGCGGATCGTGCCCCGGGCCACCAGCGCGACGTCGAATCCCTCCCGAACCCTGGGTGCCAGCTCACGCCAGGCCGCCCTCAGCACACGCCGGGCCCGGTTGCGGAGCACCGCCCCTCCGACACGGCGGCCGGCCACGAACGCCACCCTCCCCGAGCCGGGCGCGAGAAACACTACCACCCGGGCTCCGTGAACCGAGGTCCCCTCGGCGAGGAGGCGTCGTACATCCGAGCCGCTCGCGCTCCTACGCGGAGAGCCTTGCCCGGCCCTTGGCACGCCTGCGCCCGAGGATCGTGCGCCCCGCCCGGGTCCGCATGCGAATGCGGAACCCGTGCGTCTTCTTTCGCCTTCGGGTGTTCGGCTGGAAGGTTCGCTTCGACATGGAGGCTTCCTCGAGGCTCGGATGGCCGGGCGGGCGGGTTCGGCCGCGCCGACCGGCAGAGTATACGAGAGGGCGTGGCGGGCGAACAAAGCGGGCGTGGGCTGCGACGTCGGAGAAAGACCGTCAAAAGCGCCCGCACCGCGAGGCCTGTGGAAAAGGCCGGTGCTATAGTGCGGCCGCTTCCCCATGCGGCCCCGGCGCAGTTCCCCGCGCGGGGCCGTTTCCCTTCCCCCAGGGTTTTCCACACATGTGGAAAGAGGTTGTGGATAGCTATGGCCATCGCATCCTTCGAGCAAGCGGCCGATCAGATGTGGGCGCGCGTCATCGAGCGGGCGCGGACGGAGCTGCCGGAGAGCTCGTTCGCCATGTGGTTCAACGGGGTCCGCGCCACGAGCCTCCGCGACGGAGTGCTCGAGGTGCTCGCCCCGTCCGACTACGTCCGCGACTGGCTGGCAAAGCACTACCTGGACCTCATCCAGCGCGCCGCCGCCGAGGCCACCGGTCAACCGGTCCGGGTTCACCTGGGCGCGTCGCGGGAGGGTCGTCCGGCACCGCTGCCCGATGCGCCGGCGGCCCCCGCACCTCGTCACGAACGCCCGCAGCAGCCGCTCGGCGCTCCGGGCCTCCCGTTCCCGAACTACACGTTCGAGGCGTTCGTGGCCGGCCCGAGCAACCGGTTCGCGCACGCCGCGGCCATGGCGGTCGCCGAGGCCCCGCCCTCCAAGGCCTACAACCCCCTGTTCATCTACGGGGGCGTGGGGCTGGGCAAGACGCACCTCATCGTCGCCATCGGGCATCACATGCACCGGCTCGCGCCCCGCCTCCGCGTCAAGTACGTCACGAGCGAGAGCTTCACGGCCGAGTTCATCAAGGCCGTTCGAGAGCGACAGGGGTACCAGTTCGCGGCCCGCTATCGCGACGTGGACGTCCTGCTCGTCGACGACATCCAGTTCCTCGCCAGGCGGGAGGAGACCCAGACCGAGTTCTTCCATACCTTCAACGCGCTCCACGAGAAGGAGCGGCAGATCGTGATCGCCTCCGACCGGCCGCCGCAGGAGCTCGGCATGGAGGAGCGTCTCCAGTCCCGGTTCCGGTTGGGGCTGTGCGTGGACGTGCAGCCTCCGGATCTCGAGACGCGCATCGCGATCCTCCAGCTCAAGGCCCAGCGCGAGGCCGTGCACGTGCCCGAGGAGGTGATCGAGTTCGTCGCATCGAAGTTCGATCAGAACATCCGCGAGCTCGAGGGCGCCCTGGTCCGCGTCGTCGCCTGGAGCGACCTCACCGGCCACCCAATCTCGCTCGAGCTCGCCGAGCAGGCGCTCGAGGACCTTCTGCCGCAAGCCGAGACGGAGATCCCGCCCCAGGTCATCTTGGAGGAGACCGCGAAGTACTACGGTCTGTCGATCGACGACCTCACGTCCCACAATCGGTCGCGACCGCTCACCACGGCGCGGCACGTCGCGATGTTCCTCGTGCGGGAATGCACGGGGATGAGCCTGCCGAAGATCGGGGAGATGTTCGGCGGTCGCGATCACACGACCGCCAAACACGGGATCGACAAGATCGACAAGAACATGCGCGACCGCGAGCCCGTCTACCGCCAGGTCCAGGACCTGTCGCGCATCATCCGCAACCGGGCGAGGAGCCTGTGAGCGGACCTGGGGACATCGTGGGGGCTTGGGGGGAGCGGCGCGAGCCGCCCGACGCGCCCTCCACGGCTTTCCACACACCTTCCCCATGTCCGAGGGTCGCGCTAGCCTCGAACACGACCCCGGTTGTCCCCTTTTCCACAGCTCCTACCACCACGAAAAAAGAGACTGAGATCCCTGGAAGAAGCAGCGAGGGGGTGGACAGGTGAAGTTCCGCTGTGACCGAGACGACTTGTCCGAGGCGCTCCAGACCGTCCAGCGGGGGGTGTCGTCCCGCCCCGGGATCCCGGCCCTCACGGGCGTGCTGATGCAGGTGGCCCCCGAGGGGACCCTCACGCTCACGACGACCGACCTCGAGGTCTCGGCCCGGCTGACGATCGGGGTGGAGGCGCAGGAGGAGGGGGTCGCGCTGGTCCCGGCGAGGCTCCTCGGCGACACGGTCAAGAGCCTGTCGGACGCGCCCGTGGAGTTCGAGGCGGACCAGGCGCAGGCGCGGATCCGCTGCGCGGCCTACGAGGGGGCCTTGCGACTCCTTCCGGCGGAGGACTTCCCGGCGCTCCAGCCTCCGAGCGGGATCCGGGTGAGCGTCGAGGCCGCGAGGTTCGCGGAGGGGGTCGGACAGGTGGCGCGCGCGGCCTCCCGCGACGAAGCGCGGCCGGTGCTCACCGGCGTCTTGCTGGAGGTGAGCCGGGAGGGACTGACGCTGGTGTCCACGGACTCGTACCGGCTGGCCGTTCGGGAGCTCGTGGCCACGGCCGGCGGCGAGGCCCGAGCGATCGTGCCGGAGCGGGCGATGTCCGAGGCGGGGCGCGCGGCGGGAGGCATGGACAAGGGCGACGTGGAGCTCTTCGTGGACGAGAGCCAGGTCTCGTTCGAGATCGGGAACCTAACGCTGACGTCGCGGCTGATCGAGGGCGAGTTCCCGAACTACCGCCAGCTCCTCCCCGAGGCCTACGAGAGCCGGCTGACGGTTTCGCGCCAGCAGCTCATCGACGCGGTCCACCGGGTGGGTCTGTTCGCGCGGGACACCTCACCGGTGCGCCTGGAGTTCAACGCGCTCGGGGTGAAGCTCTCCTCGTCCTCGCCGGATCTCGGCCAGGCGGTCGAGGCGGTCGAGGCGCGGTACGAGGGCGAGGACCTCACGGCGGCGTTCAACCCGACGTACCTGGCCGACGGGCTCGCGGCGGCCAGCGGCGAGACGGTCCGGCTGGAGGTGCGCGACGGGCTCAAGCCAGGCGTCGTCCGCGGGGAGTCCGACGACTTCACCTACCTCGTGATGCCCGTTCGGCTGCCGACCCCGGTCGGCTAGCCGGCGCAGGTCCGCGTGCGGGTCCTGTGGGTCGAGCTGCGCGACTTCCGCAACCACGCGCAGACCAGGCTGGAGGCGGTGCCGGAGGGGCTCGTGGTCGCGGTCGGCCCGAACGGAGAGGGAAAGTCCAACCTGCTGGAGGGTATCGCCTACCTGTTCCTGGTTGCCTCGCCGCGCACCTCGACCTCGGAGCCGCTCGTCCGGCGCGGAGCTGAGGCCGCGTACGCGCGCGGGGAGATCGAGGCTGCCGCCGGGCGCGTGCTCGTGGAGATCGAGATCCCGGCGCGGGGGGCGAGCCGGGTTCAGGTCAATCGGTCGCCGGTTCGGCGCAAGCGCGACCTGCGACGACAGGTCCGGGCGGTGTTCTTCGGTCCGGACGATCTCGACGTCGTGCGAGGGGATCCGGCGCAGCGCCGGCGGTTCCTGGACGAGGCCGTGACGTCGCTCTGGCCGCTCAAGGAGTCTGCGGTGACCGCCTACGACAAGGCGCTCCGCCAGCGGAACCGGCTGCTCAAGGACTGGGACGGGCGAGGGACCCCGGCGGGGCTGGAGGTCTGGGACGAGGAGCTCGTTCGGACCGGGAGCCTGCTGACGGCCCTTCGTGCCGACGCGGTCTCGCGGGTCGCCCCGGCGGCGGAGCAGGAGTTCCGGAGGCTCTCGGGCTACGGGCTCGAGTGCGAGTACCGACCCTCGGTGGCCGGGGAGGACCTGGCGGGGGCGTTTCGAGCCCGCCTGGCGGAGCGGCGGGCCGACGAGCTCGCGCGCCGGACCAGCCTGGTTGGGCCGCACCGGGACGACCTCGCGCTCGCGGTGCGAGAGCTGGGGGCCCGCGCCTTCGCCTCCCACGGGGAGGCGTGGGGGGCGGCTCTCTGTCTCAGGCTGGGACTCGCGGAGGCGATCCGGGCGGAGCTTGGGGAGCGGCCGGTCCTGGTGCTGGACGACCCGTTCTCGGCCCTCGACCCGCGCCGGCAGGCTGAGGTGGCCCGCGGGCTGTCCGGCCGGGGTCAGGTGGTGGTCTCGGTTGCAGACGAGGCCCACGTACCCGAGCACGCGGACGCCGTCTGGGACGTGTCGGCGGGACGCGTTACGGTTCGCGCTCGCACGGACGGGCGCCGGGCGTCGGGGGTGGAGTCGGGGGTGGAGCAGGGTCGGACCCCAGGGGAGGCGTGAGCGATGCCGTCGAGCAAGGGGTGGCGGGGGCGGCGGGACGCGCGCACGATGCGGGAGACCCCGATCGGCGAGATCGTGGACGGCCTGCTCCGGGAGCGGTCCTTTGCGCGCGGCCTGCCGATCGGGCGGCTCGCCGCATCCTGGGGCGAGGTCGTGGGCCCCCGCCTCGCCGGCGCCTCGGCGCCCCTCAGCCTGGATCGTGGCGTCCTGGTGGTGGCCGCGAGCACGGGACCGTGGGGGGCGCAGGTCCGGTTCCTGGCAGAGGAGATACGAAAGCGAGCCAACGAGGCGCTCGGCGTCGAGGAGGTTCGTTCGGTGCAGGTCGTGGTCCGCTCGGAGCCGCGAAAAGGCTTGTAGCGCAACCGAGATGTGGTCCCGACGGGGGGCGCCGAATGGGCCGCCTCGTTGGTAGAATCAAGGGGCGGTCGTTCCCCCCGCGTGTGGCCCCCTCATCGGCTGGCTCTGCGCCGCCGTGAGCGATCCGACGGAGGTTTCTTGGCAACGAGGAAGGCGGCTACGGCAGAGGCCGGCGAGTACACCTCCGCCGATATCACCGTCCTCGAGGGCGTGGAGCACGTCCGGCTCCGCCCCGGGATGTACATCGGAACCACCAGCGCCCGAGGCCTGCACCACCTCGTCTACGAGGTCGTCGACAACTCGGTGGACGAGGCGATGGCGGGGTTCTGCGACCGGATCGTGGTCACCATTCTCAAGGACGGGGGATGCCGGGTCGCGGACAACGGGCGCGGGATCCCCGTCAAGCCGATTCCCAAGGCCAAGGACCGCCGGCCCGCGATCGAGGTCGTCCTCACCACGCTGAACGCCGGGGGCAAGTTCGGCGGGCGCGGGTACCGGATCTCGGGAGGCCTCCATGGGGTCGGGGTCTCGGTCGTGAACGCGCTGTCCGAGAAGATGGTCGTCGAGGTCGAGCGCGACGGGTTCGCGTGGAAGCAGACCTTCTCCCGCGGCAAGGCCACGAGCAAGCTGGTGAAGGGCAAGCCCAGCCGCCGAACCGGGACGATCGTGACGTTCTGGCCCGACCCGGAGATCTTCGAGGACACCTCGTTCAAGCGCGAGGTCCTCGCCGAGCGCCTGCAGGAGCTCGCCTTCCTGAACAAGGGGCTCGAGATCGCGCTCGTGGACGAGCGTGAGGCCAAGCCGACCAGGGACGTGTTCAAGGCGGCCGGGGGTCTCGCGGACTTCGTCAAGCACCTGCAGGCCGGCAAGGAGGTGCTGATCCAGCGCGTGATCCACTTCGAGGGCAAGGAGACCGACGGGTCGGCCGAGGTCGAGGTCGCCCTCCAGTGGAACACCGGCTACGCGGAGTCCATCCACTCGTTCGCGAACACGACCAACACCACCGAGGGCGGCATGCACGAGGAGGGTCTCAAGAAGGCCATCACCAACGTGCTGAACCGCTATGCGCGCCAGAAGGGCCTGCTGAAGGACAAGGACGACAACCTGCAGGGCGAGGACGTCCGCGAGGGTCTGGTCGCCATCGTGTCGGTCAAGCTCCGCGACCCGCAGTTCGAGGGCCAGACCAAGACCAAGCTCGGCAACGCGTCGATCCGCTCGCTCGTCGAGACCACGGTGAACGATCAGCTCGCCACCTGGCTGGAGGAGCACCCCGGCGACGCCAAGCGCATCGTGACCAAAGGCGAGGCGGCGGCCAAGGCGCGCATCGCGGCAAAGCAGGCCCGCGATCTCACCCGACGCAAGTCGTTCCTGGACTCGACGTCGCTGCCCGGCAAGCTCGCCGACTGTCAGCTCACCGATCCTGAGGTGTGCGAGTTGTTCGTGGTCGAGGGCGACAGCGCCGGCGGCTCGGCCAAGCAGGCCCGCGACCGTGCCACCCAGGCGATCCTGCCGATTCGGGGGAAGATCATCAACGTCGAGAAGGCCCGGCTCCACAAGATCCTCGAGAACCAGGAGATCCAGGCGCTGATCACCGCCGTGGGGACCGGGATCGGGGAGGAGTTCGACCTCTCGAAGGCCCGCTATCACCGCATCGTGCTGATGGCCGACGCGGACGTCGACGGTGCGCACATCCGGACGCTGTTGCTCACGTTCTTCTTCCGGAACATGAAAGAGCTCATCAACGCCGGCTACATCTACCTCGCGCAGCCGCCCCTGTACCTGCTGAACGTCGACCGCACTCCCCACTACTTCTACACGGAGCGCGAGTGGGAGCAGTTTCGCAAGCAGCGGGGCAACGGCAAGCTCGAGCAGCCCCAGCGGTTCAAGGGTCTCGGCGAGATGGACGCGGTGCAGCTCTGGGAGACCACCATGAACCCGGAGACGCGAACCCTCCTGCAGGTCACCATGGAGGACGCGGCGACGGCCGACCGGCTCTTCACGGTCCTGATGGGCGAGGACGTGGCCGCTCGCAAGGAGTTCATCGAGCAGAACGCCCACCTGGTGCAGAACCTCGATGTCTAGGCGGCGTGCGGCGGCCGGCGGCGGGGCAGGCGAGGTCACGCTGCTGCGCGGCCGGGTGGAGCCGGTCGAGATCGAGGAGGAGATCCAGCGCTCCTACCTCGACTACGCGATGTCGGTCATCGTCGGCCGTGCGCTCCCCTCGGTCCAGGACGGCCTGAAGCCCGTCCAGCGCCGGATCCTGTGGTCGATGCTCGAGTCCGGGTATCGCCCCGACCGGCCGTACCGCAAGTGCGCCGCGACCGTCGGCGAGGTCATCAAGAGCTACCACCCGCACGGCGACCAGCCCGTCTACGACGCGCTGGTGCGGATGGGACAGGACTTCTCGCTTCGCTACCCACTGATCGATCCCCACGGCAACTTCGGGTCGGTCGATGCCGACCCGCCGGCGGCCATGCGGTACACGGAGGCTCGCCTCGCGCCCCTCGCGATGGAGATGCTCCGCGACATCGACGCGGAGACCGTCGACTTCGTCGACAACTACGACGGCAACGCACAGGAGCCCGTGGTCCTGCCGGCGCGGTTCCCCAATCTCCTGGCGAACGGGGCCGGCGGCATCGCGGTCGGCATGGCCACGAACATCCCGCCCCACAACCTCGGCGAGGTGATCGACGGGGTCGTCCACTACCTCGACCATCCGGACGCCACGCCGAAGGAGCTCATGAAGTTCATCAAGGGTCCCGATTTCCCCACGGGAGCCGCGATCCTCGGCAAGCAGGGAATCATCGACGCCTACACGACCGGCCGGGGATCGATCAAGGTTCGGGCGATCACGCAGATCGAGGAGACCGGCCAGGGCCGGCAGCGCATCGTGGTGACCGAGCTCCCGTACCAGGTGATCAAGGCCCGACTGGCCGAGAAGATCGCCGAGCTCGTCCGTGCCGGCAAGATCAGGGACGTCGCCGACCTGAAGGACGAGTCCAACCGGCAGGGCATGCGCTTGGTGATCGACCTCAAGCGCGGGGCGAACCCGCAGGTCGTCCTGAACCAGCTCTTCAAGCACACCCAGCTGCAGGACAGCTTCGGCGTCATCATGCTCGCGCTGGTCGGCGGCGTCCCCCGGGTGCTCAACCTGGCCGAGATGGTCGGCTACTACGTCGATCACCAGGTCGAGGTGGTCACGCGCCGGACCCGGTACGAGCTGAAGCGGGCCGAGGAGCGCGACCACATCGTCCAGGGCCTGCTGGTCGCGCTCGCCAATCTCGACGCCGTCATCAAGATCATCCGCGGCTCCCGCGACGCCGAGGAAGCGCGCGCGAAGCTGATGAAGCAGTACAAGCTCTCCGAGGTCCAGGCCAACCACATCCTGGACATGCCGCTGCGGCGGCTCACGCGCCTGGCCCGGGAGGAGCTCGAACAGGAGCACAAGGACCTGCTCGCCCGCATCCGGTACCTCCGGTCGCTCCTCAAGGACCCGAAGAAGATCCGGGCGGTCATCAAGGAGGAGCTCCTCGAGATCCGCAGGAAGTACGCCGACGAGCGGCGCACGCAGCTCCGCCCCGAGGAGGGCGAGCTCGACGTCGAGGACCTGATCGCCGAGGAGGACGTGGTCATCACGGTCTCGCGGGCCGGCTACGTCAAGCGTCAGCCCGTCGAGAACTTCCGGCGGCAGGGACGCGGTGGACGCGGCGTGCGCGGAACCAACCTCAAGGAAGAGGACGTCGTGAGCCACGTCTTCACGACGACGACCCACCACTGGCTGCTGTTCTTCACGACGCGCGGCAAGGTCTATCGGGTGAAGGTCCACCAGGTGCCGGAAGCGAGCCGAACCGCGCGCGGGCTGTACGCCGCGAACCTTCCGGGCGTCTCGATCACCGCCGAGGAGCGGGTCTCCGCCGTCGTCGACCTGAAGGAGTACGAGGAGGGCAAGTACCTCCTGTTCGCCACCAAGCGCGGGATGGTCAAGAAGACTCCGCTGCCCGAGTACGACTCGCCGCGAACCGGCCTCGCCGCGATCAACCTCAGGCCCGGAGACGAGCTCATCGACGTGCGACTGACCGACGGCCGGGACGAGGTCCTGCTCGTGTCCCGCAAGGGGCAGGCGATCCGGTTCAAGGAGAGCCTCGTCCGCCCCATGGGGCGTCAGGCGGCCGGCGTGATCGGGATGCGCCTTGCCGACGACGACGAGGTGATCGAGCTGGGCGTCGCGTCGCAGGGCGGGGAGCTGATCAGCGTCACCGAGCAGGGCTACGGCAAGCGCACCCCGCTCGATCAGTACCCGACGAAGGGACGGGGCGGCAAAGGCGTGATCGGGCACGCGCTCACTCGCAAGACCGGGCTGCTCGCGGGAGCCTTCATCGGGTCGAAGGACCAGGACATGTTCGTCATCTCCTCGTCCGGGATCGTGATCCGGGTCGCTGCCTCCGACATCCGCCGCGTGGGACGCGCGAGCCAGGGAGTGCGCACGATGCGGGTGGAGGAGGGCGCGACGGTCGTCGCGCTCGCCCCGGTGATCACGCAGACCGACGAGGGATAGCCGCCTCGGGCAGCGGGACGGGGCGGAACAGTCCGTAGAGCACGACGTCGTACAGGCACTTCAGGGTGCCCGCCGCGACGAACGGGGCCGCGACCGAGGCGTTCATGAGCGCACCGCCGAGCAGCTGCCCGAACGGCCGCACCAGGGAACGCGAGGTGTTGGTGACGGCCGCCGCCGCCGTTCGCTCTTCCGAGTCGACCATCGCCGCGAGGTACGCCTGCCGCGTGGGGACGTCCATCTGCGACAGGGCGAACCGCGCGAGGAGCAGGGCGATCGCGAGGCCGGCCGTTGGCATCAGCGGAACGGACAGGAGCAGGAGGTTCGACGGGAGGTGGGTGAACACCATCGTGTTCAGCAGGCCGAACCGCGACCCGAGTCGGGCCGCCACGATCGACGAGCCTGCCTGCAGGACTCCGGCCGCGAAGAGCACGATGCTCATCAGCCCCGGCCCCACGCCGTAGCGCCTCGCGAACCAGAACACGATGAACGACGAGACGACGAAGCCGCCGGCGAACGCGTCCAGCGCGAACAGGCCGGACAGCCGGCGCACGTTGCGGCGCGAGCGCTCCAGCGGCCGGCGAGCGCGGGGCGATCCGCCGGACTCCATCGCCGGGGACAGGCCACGGGCGATCGCCACGCAGACGACGGCGACGAAGGAGAGCACGAGGAGCCAGCGGCGATCGGCCGGGGCGCCCGTCCAGACCCGCCGGAGGAAGGCGGGGCCTCCCGCGGCCAGTGAGCCGAGCGCGCCGCTCAGGTACGCGGTGGCGTTGTAGCGTCCGAAGACCCGTACCCGCGTGGCGCCGGGCGCCTGACCGATCATCGCCTGCTCGAGGGACGAGATCGGCCCCGACTCGTTCGCGTCGGTGGACATCGTCCCGGTGAGCGCGACGGACGCCAGGATCCACGTCCGGCCCGTGATGGCGTAGACGGTCCCGGTGACCCCCATGAGGGCAAGGAGACCGACGTACAGACGCCGTCGCCCGACCCGGTCGCCCACCATCGCGACCAGGGTCGAGGTGAGCGCCATCCCCGCCAGCATCGACGTGAACACCAGCGACGCCTCGACCGCGGAAGCGTGCGTCCGCTCGAGCACCGTCCCGAGCACGACGACGCCGAACCCGTAGGCGAACGCGCGCAACGCCTGCACCGCGAGGATCCGGCGCAGGTCGGACTCGATGCCCGGCGGTCGGTCCCCGGCCGGCCGCCCCCTTCCGGGGCCCGATACGGGATGGCCTTCGGACACGTCGCTCCTTGCTGGGGCGACCATAATCCCACCCGTGCATCCGCTCGGGGGCGTCGCGGCGATCCTTGCCGGGTGTGGGGTGGCCCTTGGCGTCTCCCTCGCGTGGCGGCGGGTCGGCCGAGCGGCGCTCGGTCTGCTCGCGATCGCCGGTGCCGCGGTGGGCTCCGGCGCCCTGCTCATCCAGTCGCGGGCGGGACCGGGTGACTACGCGATCACGATGGGCGCCCTCGCCCTGCTGGCTCCACTTCACGCGAGGGTGCTGCTCGGACCCCCGACCGGGCACGGACGAGACTGAGGTTGTTGCCGAAGCCCCTCCGGCCGCGTAGAAAGACGGGGAACGCACGTGTCCCAGCGCATGGACGATCCCGGCCTCGCCACGGATCCGTCCGCGCCCGTGTCCGAGCGGGCCGGAGGGGTCGGAGCCGTGGTGCGCCCGCCGCAGAGCGCGATGCCCGGCCCCCGCCGGGGCGTCCACGGGGACCGGCCACGTCAGACGCGAGTGGTGCTTCGGCGGGTCGGACCCTGGTCGGTGTTCAAGTTCTCGCTGCTCTTCTACTTCTGCATCATGCTGGTGGTGCTGCTCGCGCTCGCGATGCTCTACGCGGTGCTCGGCGCGGTGGGAGCCCTGGACTCCATCACGCGCCTGGCCCGGGACCTGTTCGCGGATCAGTCCTTCGCCATCCACGGGTCGTGGATCTTCGCGCGCCTCACGTTGGTCGGCCTCGCCATGGTGCTCGTGTGGTCGCTCGTCAACGTCTTCGTGGCGTTCTTGTACAACCTGATCTCCGATGTGCTGGGCGGGGTCGAGGTCACGCTCGCCGAGCGGAAGTGACCGCACCGCGGGACCGAGGGGCTCGCGTTGACACGGTTTCTCGGGCGCGCGTACGCTTGGCCAGGGCCGGGTGATGGGCCTCCAGAATCGTCTCGGGCCTGTAGCTCAGCTCGGTGAGAGCGCATCCCTGATAAGGATGAGGTCGTTGGTTCAAGTCCAACCAGGCCCACCGCGAGAGGAGGATGTCCCCATGGGCG
>JAJPHY010000114.1 GCA_021325015.1 Actinomycetota bacterium
CAGCGGGTCGCCATCGCCGGGAGGAGCGCGGTGAAGATCGAGACCGCGAAGATCGCGTGCGGGAGCTGGAACAGGATCAGGGCGGCCGTGTAGGCCGCGTACCCGGAGCTTCCGGTCGCCATGATGATCACCACCAGGAGGCCGAGCTGGTTGGCGACCACGTAGACCAGCGTCCAGAGCGCGAGCCGCGCGACCCTGCGAACGGCGGGGTGCCGCCAGTCGAGCCGCCAGCGGAACCGGAACCCGAGTCGCCGGAGCGAGGGCCAGAGCGCGAGCGTCATCCCGACCACGCCGAGTGTCGTCCCGACCGCGAGGAGCCATCGCTGCGCCTGGGTGATGCTCGACGGGGTCGGGTGGTCGCCCTGGCCGATCGCGACGAAGGCCAGCATCGTGCCGATCACGATGAGGTTGTTCAGGATCGGCGCGAACATGGGGGCGGCGAACCGGCGGTGGGCGTTCAGCAGGCCGGTCGCGACCGCTCCGATGCCGTAGAAGACGATCTGCGGCATGAACAGCCGCAGGCAGAAGGTCGCGAACGCGCGCGCGGCCCCGACGCCGGGGCCCGCGGCGCCGACCATGTAGAGGCGGACGATCCACGGCGCGGCGAGGACCGTCACCACCGTGATGGCCGACAGTGCCACGACCGCGATCGTGAGGACCGAGCGGGCGACGTCCCACGCGTCCTCGCGCCCGCGCTCCTCGAGCCACTGGACGAAGACCGGGACGAAGACCGAGGTGAGGACGCCTCCCAGAACGAGCTCGTAGACGATGTTCGGCGTGTTGTTCGCGATGGTGTAGGAGGTGGCCAGTCGCGTCTGCGCCACCCCCAGCGCGAACGCCGTCGCCGACACCCTGAGGAAGCCGGTCAGGCGCGAGAGGGCGGTACCGACCGACATCGCCGCCGTCCGGCGGACGAACGCGCGCTCCGAGTCCTCGGGCTGGAGCTCGGGCGCCTCCGGCGTCTCGGGGGTCAGCACGTCCGACGTGGCAGGAACCTCCGTGCCCACACGAGCAGCGCCAGCAGCGCGGCCCCGATCGTGATCACGAGCGCGATCCGGTTGAACGCCGTGGAGCGCACGATGAGCGTGGTCTCGCTCACGACGCGGCCCGAGGGGGAGACGATCTGCACGTCGACGGGGAAGCGCCCCGTGGTATTCAGCCGGACGTTGAAGCTCACCGTCTGCGTGACGTTCGCGGGGACGACGAGCGAGGACTGCGGCGTCGTTCGCAGGTGGTTCGACACGAGGCGCACGACGATGCGGAGCGGCTCTGGGTTGGCGTTCGCGATCCGGACGGGGATCCCGTTGCCCGCGCTCGACGTGAGCGTGATCACCTGCCCGGCGGGAGGCCGGAGGGCGGCGAACACCGCCCCGACCTGCGAGCGCGCGGCGGAGATGAAGGCCTGCCCGTGGAGCAGGTCGGAAACGAACTGACCGGACTCGGCCATCAGCAGCAGGGTGTCGAGTCGGTCCGCCGGGGCCGGGTCGCCCACGATCATCGATCGGTAGATCCCCACGAGGCGGCGGGCCTGCTTCAGCGCCTCGACGTACCCGGTCGGGAAGGCCCCGGCGGTCGTGGGCGCGAGCGCGCCGGGCAGGGGAAGCTGGAAGGTGGGCGCGAGGGACGCGAGCGTGGTCGCCGAGCGCGTGCGTAGCCACGGGGCCCCGGCGATCCCACGGACGAAGCGGGTGTAGAAGCCGGGCGGTACGGCGAGGCTGCCCGGCACGACGAGCGCGATCCCGCGCTCGACGCTCGGCCGCTCCAGCCAGATCTGGGCCAGCTCGCCGAGCACGGACTGCGCGCCGAGGGCGGCGTCGCCCTCGGCCGCGACCGTGTCGAGCAGGGCCGCCACGCTCGGGTCGGACACCACGGCGTCGACCTGGACCTCGCCGGCGGGGAGGGTCGCGATCGGCGGCGGGGCGAACCCGAGCTGCTGCGCGGGCGGCGGCACCGTATCCGCGTCGAGCAGGAGAAGATGGACGCCCAGCGCGGGGAGCGCGCTCAGGCTCGCCTGGTCGAGGTCCGAGCCCGGCGGCCGCAGGACGCCCGCCACCGGGGGGTGCCCGAGGAGGGTCTGCACGGCGGCGCGTCCGCGCTCGAGCTGGACGTCGAGGTCTCGCCCGAGCCCGCTCGCCGCGAGCGCCGGCAGGCTCGGTGAGGAGAACGGCAGGGCCGAGAGCTCGACCGATGGGGAGCCGGCGATCCGCTCGAGCGCGCTCAGGACGCTCGCCGCCGCGGCGGCGCCCCCCTCCCCCTCGCCGACCTCGCGCTCGGTCCCGCCGTCGATCACGGTGTAGCCGTTTCGCATCCTGGAGAGCTGCGTGAGCAGCATCGGGGAGACGACCACGTCGACCGGTGTGGCCGGGGACCTCGCCACGAGGGTCGCCAGGGCGCCGACCTCGGCCGCCAGCCGCCCGCCCGGCGAGACGGACCGCTCGAGCGCCGTCGAGCGGAACACGCCGTCGGGCCCGAGCTCGATCGGCGCGTCGAGCACGAACGTCCAGGTCAGGTTGAGCGGGAACAGAGGCCTGCGCACCAGGAAGATCACGGGGGTGCGGATCGCCGCGAGGGAGACGAAGCCGCTGCGCAGGTCGATCTTCAGCGGGTAGACCAGCGAGCCCGTGGAGCTCAGGCCGCCGACGGTCGACAGGTCGAGATCCACGGAGAGCTCGCGCGTCTCACCGGGCGCGAGCGACCCCGCCTGCGGCAGCGTCTCGGCGGCGATGACGCCGCTCGCCGGATCCGAACGGAGGGAGGACTCGTAGTCCGTGCGGGTGAACACCGGACCGAAGAGCGTGACCCCCAGGGAGAGGTCCTCGATGGGCCGGTCACCGAGGTTCTCCGCCCGGACGCGGATCGACAGTACCGGGTTCTTCGTGGAGCACCATGGGGTTTGGGAGACGAGCGTGAGGCGGACGGCAGCGGGCTCCTGCGCGGGAGTCGGTGGCGCGGGCAGGGCGAGGACGAGCGTGAGCGAGGCGAGGAGCGGCGCGGCGAGCCTGCGCATGATCGGCCCGGCCATCCTACCCCCGGACCAGGGCGAGAAGCTCCCGAGCCCCGTAGAGCACCGCCACCGCGAGCAGGAAGGCGCTCACGGCGAGCCGGAGCGTTCGCTCTCCCGCTCCGAGCGCGATCCGCGCGCCGATGCGGGCCCCCGGGACGACCCCGATGGTGAGGAACGCGAAGATCGCCCAGTCGATGTGTCCGAGCGCCGCGTGGACGATGGTCCCGGGGACGACGAGCGCCGAGATCGTCACGAGCGAGGTTCCGAGCGCCCGCTTGATCGGCATGCCGATCACCGTGGTGAACAGGGGGACCATCACGATCCCGCCGCCGATGCCGAGGAGCCCGGAGACGAACCCCGCCGCCAGGCCGATCGCGGCGTACTTCCAGCCGGCGGTCTTCCCTCGCTCCCACGGAACCCGCGGCCTGCGCCCGCGCGCCACCTGGATCGCGGTCCACCCGATGAGGACCGACGTGACCACGAGCAGGAGATGCGCGTTCACGACGTCGGTGAGGGCCGCCCCGAGCGCCGCCCCGACGATCCCGGGCCCGACGGCCCAGCGGAACGCGCGGAAGCTCGCCTCCCCGGCCCGCCCATACGTGAGCGCCCCGACGAGCGAGGTGGGAAAGATCACCGGAAGG
The DNA here is from genome assembly GCA_021325015.1 of Actinomycetota bacterium. Classification (GTDB taxonomy): domain Bacteria; phylum Actinomycetota; class UBA4738; order UBA4738; family HRBIN12; genus JAJPHY01. The sequence continues at coordinate 3,646 of JAJPHY010000114.1, forward strand.
GGCGTCGCCACGGCCTGGATGGCCGTTCCCCCCAGGAGCACGTTGATCGCGGGCGTCGTGATGATGCCGCCGCCCACGCCGAACATCCCCGAGCCGACGCCGGCGAGCACGCCGACCAGGACGGCCAGGGCCGCGCGGAGCGGCGTCATCCGAGCCGGTCCGCGGCGCGCTGGAGCACCTCGCGCTCACCACGATAGGCGGCGTGCTCGAGCGCCTCCGCCAGAGGGAACCACCGGACGTCCTCCATCTCGTGGTCGTGACGGGCGACGTCCCCCCCGACCGCCCGCATGAGGAAGAAGTGCACGGATTTGCGGACGCGCACCCCCTCCCACACGTAGAAGTAGCGGATATCGCCGAGCGAACCCTCGATCTCCGCCTCCAGGCCGGTCTCCTCGCGGACCTCGCGGATCGCCGCCTCCTCGAGCGTCTCGCCCTCATCGAGCCCACCCTTTGGGAGCCCCCAGGCGAGCTGGCCACGACGGGTCCGGCGCGCGGCGAGCGCGACCTCGATCCCGTCCTCGCCGCGTTGGAAGACCACCCCGCCGGCCGACACCTCGCGCCGGGTCTCCATCAGCGTTCTCGAGGACCCCCGAACCTATACTGGGCGCCTGTGGTCGATCGCATCGTCGAGCTCCTTCGTCCCTACCTCTCCGCTCCGTGGGGCTACGCGATCGTCGGCGCGGCCACGTTCCTCGAGAACTCCGTCGGCGCGGGGGTCATCGTGCCGGGGGAGACGATGGTCATCATCGGCGGATTCTATGCGCGCATCGGCGACCTGGCCCTGGCCGGGGTGGCGCTGGCCGCCGTGCTCGGCGCCGTGCTCGGGGACAACCTCGGCTACCTGATCGGCCGGCGGTTCGGTCGCGGGTTCGTCGAGCGCCACGGGCGCAAGCTGCTCGTCACCCCCCAGCGGCTTCGGCGGGCGGACGCCTACTACCGGGCCCACGGCGGCAAGACGGTCTTCCTCGGCCGGTTCATCCCCGTCGTTCGGAGCGTCGGGTGCATCCTCGCCGGGATCGCGCGGATGGACTGGCGCAGGTTCTTCGCCTACGACCTGGGCGGCGCCGTCCTGTGGGGGGTCGGCCACTCGATCCTCGGCTACGCGATCGGGGCGAGCTACGAGCGCTGGAAGGGCTACCTCACCCCGATCGGGCTCGCCGTCCTCGCTGCCCTGCTCCTGCTGATCGGGGCCTCGAAGGTCCTCGCGGCCCGTCGGAGCGTTCGCGCCGACCTCGCGGAGCAGGAGGCCGAGGAGGGGGGTGACCAGAAGACGGGGATCGGGCTACAGGTCGGTGGCCGAGGAGCCGAGGACTAAGGACGGACATGGACGTGGCCGAGCTGCTCCGCTACACGGTCGAGATGGGGGCGAGCGACCTCCACCTCAAGGCCGGCAACGTGCCGTTCATCCGCGTGGACGGCGAGCTCCGCCCGAGCGCGTTCCCCGCGCTCTCGCCGGCGGACACCGAGGCGGCTGGCCAGGCGCTCATGCCGGAGCACAAGTCCCGGGAGTTCTACGCGACGAGCGAGGCCGACTTCGGGTACACGCTGGGAGGGGTCGGGCGGTTTCGCGTGAACGTGTTCCGTCAGCGGGGCAACGTGGGCCTGGCCATCCGGCGTGTGCGCTCGGAGATCCCGACCTTCGAGGAGCTCCGCCTGCCGCCCGTGATCAAGGACCTCGCCGGATCGACCCGGGGGCTCGTGCTGCTCACGGGTCCGACCGGAACCGGCAAGACCACCACGATCGCCTCGATGATCGGTTACATCAACCGCACCCGTCGGGCCCACATCGTGACGATCGAGGACCCGATCGAGGTGGTGCACGACGACGACCTCTCGATCATCCAGCAGCGGGAGATCGGGCAGGACACCGAGTCCTACGCCGCGGCGCTCCGGCACGTGATCCGGCAGGACCCGGACGTCGTGTTCATCGGGGAGATCCGCGACGCGGACTCCGCGCTGGCCGGCATCCAGGCCGCGGAGACCGGGCACGTCGTGATCTCGACGCTGCACACGATCGACGCGACCGAGACGATCAACCGCATCCTCGACCTGTTCCCTCCCCAGCAGCAGCGAGAGGTGCGAACCTCGTTCGCCGGCGCCCTCCGCGGCATCGTGTCGCAGCGGCTCGTCCCGCGGGCCGACGGCAAGGGCCGCGTCCCGGCGGTCGAGGTGCTGATCGCGACCGGTCGGGTCTACGACCGGATCATCGACGTGGACGCCACGGTCGAGATCCGCGACATCATCGCGGAGGGCGAGTTCTACGGCATGCAGACCTTCGACCAGGCCCTGGTCAAGCTCGTGCGGGAGGGGATGGTCACGGAGGAGGACGCGCGCCGCTTCTCGACCAACCCCCACGATTTCAACCTCGCGCTCAAGGGCGTCATGACGCGCGGCACGCCGAGCCTCGGCGTCTCCGGCATCTAGTCAGCGGCACGGAGGCGGCCGCCCCCCGGGGTATCCTCATCCGGACATGAGCGGTCCCACGCGCCCGGACCGTGGCGCGCGTCTCGAGGTCCCCCCCGTCGCCTCCGAGCTCGGCGAGCGCTTCCGCCTGGCCGGCCACCAGCTCTACCTGGTGGGCGGCGTGGTTCGGGACCTCCTGCTCGGTCGCGACCACGGGGACCTGGACTTCGCGACCGACGCGTCGCCCACCGAAACGACTCGCGTCCTGCGAGGATGGGCCGACCGCCTGTACCTCGTCGGGGTCAGGTTCGGGACCGTCGGGGCCCGCAAGGACGGGCGGGTGCTCGAGATCACGACGTTCCGTGAGGAGGTCTACCCGGAGCAGACGCGCAAGCCGGCGGTGACGTTCGCGAAGGACGTCGAGACCGACCTGTCCCGGCGGGACTTCACGATCAACGCGATGGCGGTCCGGCTGCCGGAGGGCGAGTTCGTCGATCCGTTCGGCGGCGTGCGCGACCTCGCGGCGAAGCGGCTCGACACGCCGCTCGATCCGGAACTCGCCTTCTCCGACGACCCGCTGCGGATGCTCCGCGCCGCGCGGTTCGTGTCCCAGCTCGAGGTGACGCCCGCTCCCCGCGTGCTCGAGGCGATCCGACGGATGCACGGCCGCCTGGCGATCGTGTCGGCCGAGCGGATCTCCGAGGAGCTGTCCAAGCTCCTGGTCGGATCCCGACCGGGCCGGGCCCTCGAGGTCGTGGTCTCGACCGGTTTGGCGGAGGAGTTCCTGCCGGAGCTCCCGGCCCTCCGGCTCGAGCAGGACCCGATCCACAAGCACAAGGACGTGCTCCACCACACGTACGCCGTGGTCGAGCGGTGCGAGCCGGACCTCGTGCTGCGGCTCGCCGCCCTCTTCCACGACGTCGGCAAGCCGGCGACGCGCCGCATCACGCCGGAGGGGGTGCAGTTCCACCACCACGAGGTGGTCGGCGCGCGAATGGCGCGCGAGCGTCTGCAGGCGCTGCGGTATCCGGCGGCGGTGGTCGACGACGTGTGCCGGCTCGTCGAGATGCACCTGCGGTTCCACGGCTACACGGAGTGGACCGACAGCGCCGTCCGACGCTACGTCCGCGAGGCCGGTCCGCTGCTCGACCGGCTGAACCAGCTCACGCGCGCGGACTGCACGACCCGAAACCCGTTCAAGGCCAAGCAGCTCGCCGCGCTCCAGGACGACCTGGAGGAGCGCATCGCGCGCCTCGCGGAGCAGGAGAACCTCGAGGCCATGCGCCCGCCGCTCGATGGCAACGAGGTCATGGCGCACCTCGGCATCCAGCCCGGTCCGGTGGTGGGCGAGGCGCTCCAGCACCTGATGGAGCTTCGTCTGGAACGCGGTCCGATCGACAAGGACGAGGCGTACCGGCTGCTCGACGCCTGGGCCTCGGAACGGGGAATCAGGTAGTCGGTGGACGACCTGCCCGTCGCGACGGGTCGCTCGGTAGGCTGATCGTCGATGGCGAGCGTCCTCGGTGGGCTCTCCGAAGCCGAGGTCCGCGAGCGGGTCGAACGCGGAGAGGTCAACGACATTCCAGCGGCGCCAAGCCGCACGGTCCGCGAGATCGTCCGGGCGAACGTCCTCACCCGGTTCAACGCCCTCCTCGGCGGGCTGCTGGTCGTGATCTTGATCGTCGGGCCGATTCAGGACGCGCTGTTCGGCGGCGTGCTGATCGCGAACGCGCTGGTCGGCATCCTCCAGGAGCTTCGCGCCAAGCGAACGCTCGACCGGCTCGCCGTCCTCACGGCGCCGCGGGCGCGAGCCCTTCGGGAGGGCGTGGTGCGCGAGCTTCCCGTCTCGCAGGTCGTCAAGGACGACGTGCTCGAGCTCCAGCCGGGCGATCAGATCGTGGTCGATGGGGAGGTCCTCGAGGCGCGGGGGCTCGAGGTCGACGAGTCGCTGCTCTCGGGGGAGTCCGAGCCGGTCGAGAAGGGGCCCGGGGACGAGGTGCTCTCGGGATCGTTCGTGTCCGCGGGGAGCGGTCGGTATCGCGCCACGAGGGTCGGCCGCGCCGCGTACGCCGTGCGCCTGGCGGAGGAGGCGCGCCGGTTCACGCTCACGCGCAGCGAGCTCCGGGCCGGCATCGACCGGATCCTGCAGATCGTCACCTGGGCCATCGTCCCGACCGGGGTCCTGCTCCTCATCAGCCAGCTGCGCGCCAGCGCGAGCGTTCGGGGGGCGCTGAGGGGCGCCGTCGCGGGGACGGTTGCGATGGTGCAGGAGGGGCTCGTGCTCCTCACGAGCGTAGCGTTCGCCGTCGGCGTCGTTCGCCTCGCGCGGCGTCGCGTGCTCGTCCAGGAGCTCCCGGCGGTCGAGGTGCTCGCACGCGTCGACACGCTCTGCATCGACAAGACGGGCACGCTCACCGAGGGCCGGCTCGTCGTCGAGGAGGTGCAGGTCCTGTCGGAGGGCGCACGCCACCACGAGGCGCTCGCCGCCCTGGCCGCGTCCGACCCGCATCCGAACGCCACCCTGCGCGCGATCGGGGAGGAGTTCGCCCGGCCGGCCGGCGGTTGGGAGCCGACGGCCGCGGTCCCGTTCTCGTCCGCGCGAAAGTGGAGCGCCGGCTCCTTCGGCGCGAACGGCACCTGGGTGCTCGGCGCTCCGGAGGTGCTCCTCGGGGCTTCGCGCGGGTCCGGCGGTCACCCGCAGGCGGCATCGCCCTCCGGGGACGGCGCGCCGATCCTCGAGAAGGCCGAGGCGCTGGCCGGCGCCGGCCGCCGGGTGCTCCTGCTGTCCCGGACGGCCGCGGGGCTGGTCGGCGACCGCCTGCCGGACGCGCTCGAGCCCGTCGCGCTCGTCGTGCTCGGCGATCGAGTTCGGGAGGACGCCGCCACGACGCTCGCCTACTTCGCGCGGCAGGGGGTCTCGGTCAAGGTGGTCTCCGGCGACCACCCGCAGACGGTGGCCGCGATCGCCGGGCGGCTCGGCGCCCGCGGTGCGGAGCGGGCGCTCGATGCCCGCACGCTCCCGGAGGATCCCGCCGCGCTCGCGGAGGCGGTCGACGGCCACTCGGTGTTCGGTCGGGTGACGCCGCAGCAGAAGCGCGCGATGGTCGGAGCCCTCCAGTCGCGAGGACACGTGGTGGCGATGACCGGAGATGGGGTGAACGACGTCCTTGCGCTGAAGGACGCCGACATCGGGATCGCGATGGGCTCGGGCAGCGCGGCCACCCGCGCCGTCGCCCAGCTCGTCCTGCTCGACTCCACCTTCGATGCGCTGCCGCGGGTGGTGAACGAGGGACGTCGGGTGCTCGGGAACATCGAGCGCACGTCGAATCTGTACGTCACGAAGACCGTGTACGCGATGCTGCTCGCGCTCGGGGTCGGCGTCGTCGGGCTCGCGTTCCCGTTCCTCCCGCGCCACCTGTCGCTGATCGGAGCGCTCACGATCGGGATTCCGTCGTTCTTCCTCGCCCTCGCGCCGAACGCGGAGCGCGCGCGCCCCGGGTTCCTCGGGCGGGTGCTGCGGTTCACGGTGCCGGCCGGCACGCTCGCGGCGGTCGCGACGTTCCTCGCCTACCGGCTCGCGATCGACGAGCCGGGGGTCACCCTCACCGAGGCCCGCACGGCCGCGACGATGGTGCTGTGCTGGATCGGGTTCCTCGTCCTCACGATCATCGCGGCCCCGCTCACCCGCCCGCGGCTGCTGCTCATCTGGTCGATGGTGGCCGCGTTCGTGGCCGTGATGCTGGTCCCCGCCGCCAGGGAGTTCTTCGCGCTCGAGCCTCCTCCGCCGATCGTCTGGCTCGCCGGGTTCGGCATCGCGGCGCTCGTGTGGACGCTCTCGAGATTGTTCATCCCCCCGGACCGGCCGGTCGGGCCGGGACCCCGTCCCTCAGCCGCCGAGGCGCCCGATGTCTGACGGCGGCCAGATGATCACGAACGCCTTGCCGATGACGTCGCGCTCGGGGAGGAACCCGAACACGCGCGAGTCGGCTGAGTTGCCGCGGTTGTCGCCCAGGACGAACAGGTCACCGGGCGGCACGCGGTACGTCCTCGACATGACCGTGGTCGTTCCCGGGGGCAGGTAGGGCTCCGAGAGCGGGCGCCCGTTCACGTACACCCGCCCGTTTCGGGCCTCGACCGTGTCGCCGGGCAGACCGATGACGCGCTTGATGAGGTCCTCGTTCTCCGGCTGCTGGAGCCCGAGACCCTCGCCCAGCCAGTGGAGCGCGGCGCCCAGCCAGTTGCGGTGGGGGAGCTGCGTCTGGTCGGGGTTTTGGAAGACGATCACGTCCCCGCGATGGATGTCGCCGACCTTGTACACGACCTTGTTCACGAGGACGCGGTCGCCGACCTGCAGGGTCGGGGTCATCGACTCCGAGGGAATGTAGAAGGCCTGGACCACGAACGTCTTGATGAGGATCGCCAGGGCGAGCGCGATCAGCACGAGGACGGGGACCTCGCGGAGGAACGACGCCTTGCGCCGGTCGCCGGAGGGGGGCGGCTCGGTGGTCGCCACCTTCGGTTAGGGGCCCGCGGCCCCCGCGGTCGCGGATTCGTCGGAGGCGATCGCAGGGCGATCGTCCACACGTGAGGGCGGGTCAGCCGCCTCGGGGATCACGGGATCGCCGGTCGGGGGCTGCCGGGGCTCATCGGGAGCGGCCATCGCCCACCAAGGGTACCCGCGCGGAATGTGAGCGCTCAGGCGCTCGAGCGGGCGGACCTGAGTCGGGCGATGAGACCCGGCAGGTGCACGGCGGCCAGCGCCAGCCCCGCCGTGACCGCGAGGTTCCCGAGGAGGGCTCCGACGATCCCCGAGAGGAGGGCGATGGCGAGGGGAGCGCCGCGAAGATCGCCCACGAGCGCCGCGTGGCGGAGTCCGGCGTAGGCGAGAAAGGCGGCGAGGGCCCACACGGGCAGCAGGCCGAGGATCACGGGCACCTGGGCGGCGAAGAACAGCCCGATGACAACCAGCGTTCCCCCGAGGAGGAGGTTCATCCCGGCGGTCCGCGCTCCGAGCTTCGCGTGGGCGGTGAGGCCGCCCGCCCCGTGGCACATCGGCATGCCACCCAACAGCCCGGAGGTCAGGTTGCCGAGTCCGTCCGAGATGCAGATCCTCGACGGCGTGACGCGCCCGGCTGCCCCGCCGAAGTACTCGTGGGCGAGGTCGTCGGTTGCGACCACGGCGTTGCCGAAGGTCAGCGGGAACTGCGGGATCACCAGCAGCCAGAACGCCGTCCCGAACATCGAGGCCGGCGGCAGGCCTATCGACGGGAGGTGGAACGCCGGGGCGGTGAGGTGCGGATGTGACGAGACGGCGGTCGCGAGCACGCCGGCCGCCAGCGTTGCGAGCGCAAGCCCGTGCCGCCGGACGTGGACGGCCCACAGGGTGGCTCCGAACGTCGCGACCGCGAGCACGATCGGCCATGGGGCCGCCGGAACGCCGGTGAACACGTCGGGCGGCTTCGCGACGAGCTTGAAGGCGGAGATCGCGAGCAGGATGCCAACGCCGAGCTGCAGGGCCCGGATGACCGGCTTCGTGAAGATTCGCGCCACAGCGTTCGCGAGGCCGCCGATCGAGAGCACGAGGAGAAGCCCCCCCATCTCGAGGCCCGCGGCGTGGATCACACCGGGCGCGAGCCCCTCGGCGACAGCGATCGCCGTGACCGCCTTGAACGGCTGGACGGGGAACGGGATCCGAAACCAGAGCCCGGACGCAAGGTAGAGGAGACCGGCGCAGAGCAGGACGGCGCCCGCGTCGAGCCGGTTCACGAGGATCAGCGCCGCCGCGAGGGGCACCAGCACCCCAAGGTCCGCCACGGCCCCACTCGCCTCGCCGAGGCCGATCCGAAGGCCCCCGACCTCGTCCTCGGCGCGTCTCACCCCGGCACCTCGATCATCACGCTGGTCGCCTTGACGACGGCGATCGCCTTCATCCCGGGCTTCAGACCGAGCTGGTCGACGGCCTCGCGCGTGACGAGCGAGAGGATCCGGTGCGGGCCGGCCACGATCTCGACCGTCGCCGCGACCTTGTCTCGCTTGACCTCGACGATCGTGCCGGGGAAGCGGTTGCGGGTGCTCTGAGCGACGATCGGGGGAGTCCGGTCGCGTCGTTCGGCGAGCAGCCGGGCGACCTCGGAGGCCGGGACCCGCCGCTGGCCGCCGGAGGTTCGGGTGGTCCGGAGCGTCCCGTTTCGGTCCCAGCGCCGCAGCGTCTCCACGCGCACGCCGAGGATCTCGGCGGCCTCCCCGATCCGGTACCCCTCCTCCATGGCGTGCCGGGATCATACAGGTTCCACGGAAAAGTCGCTAGAGAAACCTTGCGATCAAGCCGTCTGATCTAGATGGCGAACCGGACGTGCAGGACGTCGCCCTCGCGGACCACGTAGTCCTTGCCCTCCACCCGGACGAGCCCCTTGTGCCGGGCGGCCTCCATCGAGCCCGCGGCGACGAGCTCCTCGTAGCCGATCACCTCCGCGCGGATGAACCCGCGCTCCAGGTCCGAGTGGATGACGCCGGCGGCCTCGGGCGCCCGGGCGCCGCGGCGGACCTCCCACGCCCGGGTCTCGTCCTCGCCGGTCGTGAGGAACGTGATCAGGTCGAGCGCCCGGTAGCCGGCGCGCACGACGGAGTCCAGCCCGGGCTCGCGCACGCCGAACTCCTCCAGCAGGACGCGCGCCTCCTCCGGATCCATCTGCGCGGTCTCGGCCTCGATCTCGGCCCACACTCCGACCGTGCCCTCCGGAAGCTCGGGGGGCAGCTCGGCCCCCTCCTCGAGGTTCGCGACCACGACCCAGGGCTTGAGCGAGAGCGGCGCGATCGCCCGGAGCTCCCTCCGCTGCTCCTCGGAGAGCCCCGCGTTCCGCAGCGGCGTCTCGGCCTCGAGGGCCCGGGCGGCCGCGCGAAGGGCCTCGACTTCCGACGTTGGCTTGCCGCGGGAGCGCTTCTCGGCGCGGGCGAGCGCGGACTCGACCACGGCGGCGTCGGCGAGGATCAGGTCGGCCGTGACCTCGGCGAGCTCCGCGGCCGGTCTCGGGTCGGGCCCGAAGCAGCGGACCACGACGCAGAGCGCGTCGACCTCGCGGAGCTGGGCGATGCCCTGTGCCGAGGACGTGCCACCGGGAACGTCGACGAACCGGACCTGCGCGTGGACCCGCTTGCGTGAGCGCTCCATCTCGGCCAGCACGTCGACCCGCGGATCGGGCACCGGGACGACCGCCTGGTTCGCGTGTCCCCCCTTGGCGCCGGCGCGGGTGAGGGCCGTGAAGAGCGTCGACTTGCCCGAGAAGGGGAGTCCGACCAGTCCGATGTCCTTCACGACCGGCCGAGCCTATCAGCGCCGCACACGCGGCCGGAGCGGGCGAGGACCTTCGTCCGATGTGGCGCGGGGTCTCCCGTGCCGATACCTGGAGGGCAAGCACGGCACGACGCGACGGAGGTCGCGAAGGCAAAGGGCGGGGCCCGGGGCCCCGCCCTTTCGCACCCGGTGAACGGGCCGGCCGAGGGGCCGGGTTGCCGGTCCGATCAGGCGGCCTTGGTTTCCCAGAAGATCTTCGCGATCTCGTCGATCGCGTCGAGGAGCTTCTGGCCCTGGGCCGGGTCCTCGGACTTCTTGGCCGCTCCGGCCTCCTTGGTGGCCTTCCAGAACAGCTCGTGGAGCTGCGGGTACTTCTCCAGGTGCTCGGGCTTGAAGTAGTCGGTCCACAGCACCCAGAGGTGGTGCTTCACGAGCTCCGCCCGCTGCTCCTTGATGTCGAGCGCCCGCGCCCGGAACGCCGGGTCGTCGTTGCCCTGGTACTTCTCCTGGATCGCCTTGACCGACTCGGCCTCGATGCGGGCCTGCGCCGGGTCGTAGACGCCGCACGGCAGGTCGCAGTGGGCGTGGACGACTCGACGGGGCTTGAGCAAAGCTTCCAGCGTGGTCAGCATCCCGCCTCCTTTTGGGGCTCCCGACGACAGAGACGACAGAACTGAAACCTACCACCGCGGTCGGAAACTGAAACGGGCGGGGGTCGGGCTGGCGGTCGGCGTGGCGATCGCCTACAGCTTCGTCCGCACGCGACCGTTCCGGGTCGAGGTCGAGGGACCGAGCATGGCCCCGACGCTGCTCGTCGGCGACTTCGCGCTCGCGGTTCGGCCGGGCAGGCTCCGGCGGGGCGACGTGGTGGTCGTCGAGCACCCAAGCCGCCCCGGCTTCGAGATGGTCAAGCGCATCACCGGTGCGGAGGGCGACCTCACCCCGGACGGGCGGATCCTGGGCCGCGACGAGTGGTGGGTCGAGGGCGACAACCCGGCCGAGTCCACGGACAGCCGGCACTTCGGGCCTGTGCGGAGCGACCTCGTGAGGGCGAAGGTCCTGCTCGTGTACTGGCCGCCGTCGAGGCGGTCCCTGCTCTGAGGAGCGTCCCGATGTAGGCCCCTGAGGCTCACCTCGGGTTGTCGGTGATGATGTGCCTTCCCGGCTTCTCCGTCCAGCTTCCCCACAAC
>JAJPHY010000029.1 GCA_021325015.1 Actinomycetota bacterium
CGGTCCCGGAGAGCTCACCGGGCGGCGCATGAAGCGGGTGACGATCTACTACGCGGCCGACATCCACGGCTCGGAGCGCTGCTGGCGCAAGTTCCTGAACGCCCCTCGCTTCTACGGGGCCGACGTCCTGATCCTGGGCGGGGACGTGCCCGGCAAGGTGCTCGTCCCGCTGGTCCGTCGCGACGGGGGGTGGGTCGGCCGCGTGCTCGGGGAGGTGCGGCGTGCGGAGACCCGCGAGGAGCTGGACGAGCTCGAGCGGGTGCTTCGGGTGAACGGCCTGTACCCCTACGTCTGCGACCAGGACGAGTACGAGCGCCTCGAGGCTGACCACGCCTACATGCGCTCGGTGTTTTCCGAGCAGATGCGCGCGGGCCTGCGCAGGTGGATCGAGCTCGCCGACGAGCGCCTGTCCGGCACCGGGGTCGAGTGCTACGTGATGCCGGGCAACGACGACGAGTTCGGGGTGGAGGACGTCATCGGCACGAGCGAGACCGTGACGAACCCCGAGGGCCGTGTGGTGGAGATCGCGGGCGGCTCGATCGAGATGGTGAGCTGCGGGTGGGCCAACCCCACGCCGTGGAACAGTCCGCGCGAGTGCCCGGACGAAGAGCTCGGCCGCAAGATCGCCGCGATGCTCGGCGATCTCAGCGGTTCCAGGCCCGCGGTGTTCAACCTGCACGTTCCCCCGCGGGCGTCGGGTCTGGACTGGGCGCCGTTGCTCACCGACGACCTGCGACCTGTGCAAGCAGGCGGTGAGATCCAGATGGTCCCCGTGGGGAGCGAGAGCGTCCACGAGGCCCTGCTCCGGTGGCAGCCGCTCCTCGGGCTCCACGGCCACATCCACGAGTCTCGCGGGTCGGCGCGGATCGGACGGACGCTGTCGCTCAACCCGGGCAGTCGCTACGGCGAGGGCGTCCTGGACGGCGCCCTCGTGACGATTGCGGGCGGAACGGTGAAGTCCTACCAGCTGGTGTCCGGCTAGCCATTGAAGGGAGGGAGGGTGAGCGAGCACGGCGAAACGACGGTGTCGACGACTCCGGGGGCGCCGCGACTGTTCGTCCGGGAGGCGACCGGCCTCACCAAGGACATCCGCCCCCTGGACGTGTTCGTCTACAACACCAACAACCAGAACATCGGCATCGGCATCGCCTTCATGATCCTGCTCGTCCCGGCGCTGTATCCGGGCGCGAGCATGATCTGGGGAACCCTGCTCTCGTGTCTGATCGCGGTGCCGATGGCCGCCGTCTACGCCTACTTCTCCACCGTGATGCCTCGCTCGGGTGGCGACTACATCTACATCAGCCGCACCCTGCATCCCGCGCTCGGATTCGTGAGCGGGTGGAACTGGGTCGCGTGGATGACGCTGTACGTGGGGATCCCGGCTGCGTTCTTCGGCCAGTACGGGCTGACGGGGTTCTTCCGCATGCTCGGCGCCTCGCTCAACAACTCCGGGCTTGTGTCGCTCGGGAACAAGTTCTCGACCGACTGGGGGATCTTCATCGCGGGAACGCTGCTCATCGCGTTCTTCGGCTACCTCTTCTGGCGCGGGACGCGCGCGTACTTCAAGGTGCAGAACGTCGCGTTCGCCATCGCGACGCTGGGTCTCGTGCTGGCCGCCATCATCCTGATCTTCGCGAGCCCGGATCGGTTCACGCAGGCGTTCAACGAGTACGCGCGATCCCTCGGCGGTCCGGCCAACGCCGCGCAGCGGGTGATGCAGCTCGCGAAGAGCCAGGGCTACGTGCCGGGCGCGCCGTTCTCGTGGCACCAGACGCTCGTGTCGATGACGTGGCCGCTGTACATCGTGCTCTTCGCGATCACCTCGAGCTTCCTGGGGGGAGAGGTCCGCAGCGCGCGGAAGACCCAGTTCCTCGGCATGCCGGTCTCGGTGCTCTACGTGACGGCGTGGATGGTGTTCCTCGTCGCGCTCGTCGTGCGGCTCGCGGGGTATCCGCTGCTCGGCGCGATCGGGTACCTGCTGCCGGCCGACCTTCAGAAGGCGGCCGGGATGTCGTTTTCCCCCACCTACAACGAGCTCGTCGCGATGCTCGTGCGCAGCAATCCGTTCATCGTGGGGCTGCTCGGGCTCTCGTTCATCTTCTGGACCTACGTCTGGCTGCCGATCAACTACCTGGCCTCGACGCGGGCGATCCTCGCGTGGTCCTTCGATCGCGTGTTCCCGGAGAAGATGGCCTACGTGAACCCGAAGACCCACACGCCGACGTGGGCGATCGTCCTGGTCGGGCTGCTGGGCGAGTTCGCGCTGATCGCCTACGTCTTGAACTGGGTGACGAACATCTCCGGCATCTTCGGCTGGATCATCTCGTTCATCATCACGGCGCTCGCCGCCGTCGTGTTCCCCTTCCGGCGCAAGGATCTGTACGAGACCTCGCCGCTCAGAGGCACGATCGCCGGGATCCCCTGGATCGCGGTGGTGGGGTTCATCGCGCTGGTCGGCCTGCTGATCGCCGAGTACCCGTTCTGGGTCGACCCCATCGTCGGGGTCAAGGTCCTGCCGTGGATGAAGTACGTCCTTCCGGGCGTGTTCGTGTCGGGGTTCGCCTGGTACTACGCGGCCAGGGCGATTCAGCGTCGGCGGGGGATCCGCGTCGAGCAGGCCTTCGCCGAGATCCCCCCGGAGTGACGGCGCGACGTGCAGGGGCTCGAGGGCCGGGTGGCCTTCGTGACGGGGGCGACCACCGGGATCGGCTCCGCGGTGGTCCGCAGGCTCGCCTCGGAGGGGGCGGCGGTGGGGGTCGCCTACTTCGAGGACGCGCCCGGCGCCGAGGCGCTCGCGAGGCGCCTCGGCGCCGGGCGCGCGCTGGCGGTCGCGTGCGACGTGCGCGAGCCGGCATCGGTGGATGCGGCGGTCTCGGCCGTCGAGCGCGAGCTCGGACCCATCGACGTCCTCGTGAACAACGCGGGAGTGCTCCGGCACACGCCCTTCCTCGAGATCCGAGAGGAGGAGTGGCGGTGGGTGTTCCGCACGAACGTGGACGGCGCCTTCCACTGCATCCGCGCCTGCCTCCCCGGCATGCTCGAGCGGGGTCGAGGCTGCATCGTGAACGTCGCCTCCGAGCTCGCCCTGGTGGGTGAGGCGCTCCTCGTCCACTACACGGCGTCGAAGGCGGCGATCGTGGGGCTGACCAAGGCGCTCGCGCGCGAGGTGTCCCACCTGGGGGTCCGGGTGAACGCGGTGGCTCCCGGCCCGACCGACACCCGCATCCTCACGCAGGAGGAGCGCAGCCGCGCGTACGCGGAGCGATTGCCGATGCGGCGGCTGGGAACCCCCGACGAGATCGCGGCCACCGTGGCGTTCTTGTGCTCGGACGAGGCGAGCTGGTACGCGGGCCAGGTGCTCTCGCCCAACGGCGGGGCGGTGATGTGATGCCCCCGACGATCGTCGCCGGTCCGGACCCGGGCGCGGCCGCCGCCGTCGCCCACGGGATCGCGCCGGGCACCGAGATCGTGCTGGTGGGTCCGGGCGCCGGCGCGCACGACGTGCCGGCGGTGGAGGCCGACCTGAGGAGGCCCGAGTCCACGGCCGCCGCGTTCCGGCGCGTCGTCGACACCTGGGGCTCTCCGGAGGCCGTTGTGGTCGTTCCCCCATCCATCGTTCCGCGACCGTTCCACGAGGTGGACCCCGAGCTCTGGGAGAGCACGCTGGACGGAGCCCTCACCGCGGCGATGCACGTGTGCCGGTTCGCCGCCCCGGCGCTCGTCAGAGCCGGGGGCGGCGCGGTCGCTCTGGTGGCATGGGAGGCTCGACCGGGCTCGGGGCTCGCGCACGCCGCCGCGGCGTCGGGGGCCGTACACCTGTTGGCCCGCGCCCTGGCGGTCGAGCTCGGCCCGTTCGGGGTGCGTGTGAACGCGGTCTCGGCTCCGGCGGGCGACGTCGAGGCCGCGGTGCCGGCGGTTCGCCTCCTGCTCTCGAGCGACGCCGCGTACGTCACCGGCGAGGTCGTCGGGGCGAGCTCCAGCGGCGCTCGGGCAGCCGGGCCGGCAGGCGGCCCGGGGGACGGGGTCGCGCTGGTGACCGGCGCCGGCCGCGGGATCGGCGCCGCGGTCGCGGAGCGCCTCGCCCGGGAGGGGCTTCCCGTCGCGGTGAACGGACTGGAGCCCGGCGAGACCGAACGGACGGTCGCCCGCATCGTGGACTCCGGTGGAGTGGCCGCGCCGTTCCCGGCAGATGTTGCAGATCCGCGGGCCGTCGACGAGATGATCGGCTCGGTCGAGGACTGGCGCGGGCCGGTGCGCGTCCTGGTGAACAACGCCGGAATCCTGCAGATGTCGCCATTCCTGGAGATGGACCTGGGACTCTGGCACCGCGTCCTGGCCGTCAACCTGGGAGGCGTCGTGAACTGCGCGCGTCGGGTCCTGCCGGGCATGTGCAGGGCGGGGTTCGGGCGAATCGTGAACGTCGCCTCGTTCTGGGGCCTCGTCGGCGTCGCGGGCGCCGCGCACTACTGCGCCTCCAAGGGCGGCATCGTGGCCCTCACCCGGGCGCTCGCCGACGAGGTGGCCGGCTGCGGCGTCGCGGTATCGGCCGTCGCCCCGGGTACGGTGGACACCGAGCAGCTCGGGGCCGACGCGGCGTTCGCGGGGATCCCGCTTGCCGAGATGAAGGCGCGATACGCGCGGGACGCCGTGCTCGGCCGGATCGCCACCGCCGAGGAGATCGCCGGTCTCGTGGCGACCCTTGCCTCGCCCGAGGGGGGCGCGTTCAACGGCACGACGCTGGTGGCAAACGGGGGCAGGCGCGTTGCCTAGCGCGAGCCCGATCCGAAGCCCGGTGGCCGGCCGCGCCCTGCTCGAGACGGCCGCGTTGGCCAGCTCCACGCGTCACCGGATCCTGTTCGAGGCCTCGAAGCTGTTCGCCGAGCGCGGCTACCACGGCACCTCGACCCGCGAGATCGCACGCGCCGTGGGGATCCGCCAGCCGTCGCTCTTCCATCACTTCCCGTCGAAGGACGCGATCCTGCAGGACCTGCTCTCGTTCGACCTGGATGAGGCGGTTCCGTTCGCCGAGGCGATGGCCGCGGCGCGCGGCGAGCCCTCGGTGCGCCTGTACCGCTACCTGCGGCGCGACCTCGTCCACCTGATCGGCTCGCCCTACAACCTGAGCGGGCTCTACACGGAGGAGATCATGGCTCAGCCGGCGTTCGCGCCGTGGGCGCGCAAGCGCGATCGCCTCCACCGGGCCATCGAGCGAGTCGTTCGAGAGGGAGTGGAGCGAGGGGAGTTCGTGCAGATGTCGCCGCAGCTCGTCCGCGAGGCCATCACCGGCATCCTCATTCGTACGCTCACGTTGTTCAGCGGGGGGCGAGTCGAGGCCGGGGGCGAGGTGCCGGACCAGATCGCCTCGTTCGTGCTCCGGGCGATCCTGGCCGACCCATCCGAGCTCCCGCGAGTGCGCGAACGGGCGCGGTCGTTGGCCGACCCCGCGGAGGTGAGGGCCTGATGGCCCGGTTCTCGATCTACTTCGCCACCGACGTGCACGGCTCGGAGCCCTGCTTCCGCAAGTTCCTGAACGCCGGCCGGTTCTACGGCGTGGACGCCGTGATCCTCGGAGGGGACATCGCCGGCAAGGCCCTCGTGCCGGTCGTCGCCGGGGCGGGCGGAACGTGGGACGCGCGCTTCTTCGGACGCCCGACGCACCTGGAGTCCGAGGACGAGCTGAAGGACTTCGAGGCGCGCGTCCGCGGGATGGGGTTCTACCCCTACCGGACGACGGCCGACGAGCTGGCGGAGATCGACCGCGACCCGCAGCACCTGGACCGCGCCTTCGCCCGCGCCATCGGGGAGAGCGTCGAGCGATGGGTCGAGATGGCCGACGAGCGACTGCGCGAGGCCGGGCTGCCGTGTCTGGTCATGCCCGGCAACGACGACCCGCCGCTCGTCAGAGACGTCCTGGAGCGGGCCGGGTGGCTCGTCCAGGCCGAGGAGCGCGTGGTGGAGCTCGGCCCGTATCAGGTCCTGAGCCTCGGGTACTCGACCCCGACGCCCTGGGCCTCCCCCCGGGAGATCACCGAGGACGAGATGCGCGGCAAGCTCCGCGCGCTCGCCGCGCAGCTCGAACCGGGCAAGCCGGTGATCTTCAACCTCCACAACCCCCCCTTCGACACCGCCGTCGACCGCGCGTACCGGCTGACCGACGACCTGCGGATCCAGACGGCGGGGGGCGAACCCGTGCTCGCGCCGGTGGGGAGCCGGGCGGTGAGGGAGGCGATCGAGGAGGTCCAGCCGTTCCTGTCCCTCCACGGACACATTCACGAGTCGCGGGGGATGACCACCCTGGGGCGGACCCGCGTGTGCAACCCGGGGTCGCAGTACACCGAGGGAACGCTCGCGGGCGTGATCCTGTCGCTCGACGGGGATCGCCTGAAGGCGCACAAGTTCGTCATGGGGTGAGCGTGGGCGACGACATGGCGATGCGATGGCCCGACGGGCGACGCGCGGCGGTCGCCGTGACCTTCGACCTCGACGCGGAGTCGGTGATGCTTGCCCTGGACCCATCGCTCGCGGATCGCCCGTCGCTGATGTCGCACCAGCGGTACGGCCCGACGACGGGGGTTCCGCGGTTGCTCCGCGTGCTGGAGGAGGCCGACGTCCGGGCCACGTTCTTCGTTCCCGGCGACAGCGCCGAGCGCCATCCCGACACGGTGCGGGCGATCGTCGGGGCCGGCCACGAGATCGGCCACCACGGCCACCTCCACGAGTCGCTGGTCGGGGTCTCGGAATCCGACGAGCGCCGGTTCCTCGAGGCCGGCCTCGACGCCCTAGACCGGGTCGCCGGGGTTCGCCCCAACGGATACCGCGCGCCGTGGTGGGAGACGAGCCCGCGCACGCTCGATCTGCTCGCCGAGTACGGCTTCGCCTACGACAGCAGCCTGTTCGAGCGAGACGTGCCCTACCCGGTGCGGACCGACGCGGGCCCGATCGTGGAGATCCCCGTGTCGTGGGCGCTCGACGATTGGGAGAAGTACGCGTTCTGGCCCGGCGTGACCGGGAGCGGCGTGATCGAGCCCCCCGCGTTCGTGATGGAGAACTGGTGGGAGGAGGTCCTGGCCTACGAGGCCGAGGGGGCCTGCTGTGTGCTGACCATGCACCCGTTCCTGTCGGGGCGGCCGGCCAGGGCTCGAGCGCTGGCGAGGCTGCTCGCGCGGATCAAGGAACGAGGGGGCATCTGGGTGGCCACGCTCGGTGAGATCGCCGAGCACGTCAAGGGGGTGAGTGATGTCGGCTGAGAAGCAGGGCGCGGTGACCGGCGTCTATGCGCGCCAGGCGACCGGGCTCGTCCGAGAGGGCGGCCCGTGGAGCGTGCTCATCTACAACATCAACTTCGTGAGCATCGGCCTGATGACGCTGTTCGCGATGCTCCTGATTCCCGCGTTCTACCCGGGGTCGAGCATCCAGCTCTCGTTCCTGATCGCGCTGATCGTCGTGCTGCCCACCTCGATGGTCTTCGCGATGTTCTCGGCGGCGATGCCGCGCTCGGGAGGCGACTACGTCTACGTGAGCCGCGTGCTCGGCCCCGCCTGGGGCATGATGTCGAACTGGAACCAGACCGTCTGGTGGATCCTCTACGGTGGCGTGCCGTCGGCGTTCTTCGCCTACTACGGGCTCACGCCGTTGTTCCGCACGCTCGGGGTGCTGCTCGACCGGCCGGGGCTCATCGAGCTCGGCGACAAGCTCTCGACGCCGAACGGGGCCTTCCTCGCGGGAACGCTCCTCATCGTCGTGCTCGTCGCGATCTTCTCGCTCGGCCTGAACGTCTACTTCCGGATCCAGAACGTGCTGTTCGCGCTGGCGCTGCTCGGGGCGCTGGTGACGATGCTCGCGCTC
>JAJPHY010000057.1 GCA_021325015.1 Actinomycetota bacterium
ACCCGCCGAACGACGTATCGGATCAACCGGGCGTCAAATCGTAGGCGAACACCACGTTCGGGTACGCCGGGTTCTCCACGAAGCCCTTCACGGACGACAGCATCGCCCTCTGGTACACCTGGGTGTACAGGGAGAGCGCCGGCGCCGCCTTCAGCAACAGCTCCTGCATCTCCTTGTACGTCGCGATCGCCTTGTGACGGTCGGTGGCAGCCTCGCTCTCCACCGTGTCGATCATGTGATCCAGCCGCGGGTTCGAGTAGTAGCACAGGTTGAAGTACGGCTTGCTCTCCGTGTGGAACAGATTGATGAACCAGGAGTACGGATCCGCGTAGTCGGGCCACCAGTAGAACAGGAGGATGTCCTGCCGGTCGGCGGGGTTGGAGGACTTCGCTTTGGCCCATTGGGCCGGCCAGGCGAGTGGACGAACGTCGACCGTGATGTTCAGCTTCGCGAGATCCGACTTCATCAGCGAGGCCACGAGCTCCTCGTCCGCGTCACCCTGCACGTACGTCAGGGTCAGGGTCATGGGCTTGCCGCCCGGACCGTACCCCGCCTGCGCAAGGAGCTGCTGGGCCCGCTGGGGATCGTAGGTGGGGTTCGGGAGGTCCTCGACGTGCCCCCACAGCCCCGGCGGCACGAACCCGGAGATCTGCTCGGCGCCCCCGTGCAGCGCGGAGATCATCCCCTGGTAGTCGATCGCGCTCGCGACCGCCTGCCGGACGCGCTCGTCGGCGAGCGGACCGTATGAGGTGTTCAGCATCGCGAGCAGCGTCTGCCACGACGGATCGTCGGTGGTCGTGAACCCGTTCTGGTTCTGGAAGGTCTGCCAGAGCTGCGGAGTCATGCGCTCGACCATGCTGACCTGACCCGAGCGCAGGAGCTGCGCCGCCGTCGTCGCCTGGGGCGTGACGCGGAAGACATAGCGCGTGTAGTGCGGGCCGTTCCAACCGCCCCAGTAGTCGGGGAAGGCCTTCAGGCGAAGCTCGATCTCCTGCCCCTTGTTCCACTGGTCGAGCTCGTAGGGCCCGGTACCGGCCTCGTGGCCCTGCTCGAACCACTTGGCCAGATCCTCGCTCCCCGCGGCCCTGGTGTCGTAGATGTACGCTGCGTAGTCGGCCGAGGCGATCAGATCGAGCGGGGCCGGATACTTCAGGTGGAAGATCACCGTGTCGGGCGAGGGTGCATCGATCGAGTCGACCGGCCCCCAGATGTAGGCGGCTCCGCCGTTCAGCTTGATCGTCCGGTCGATCGAGGCCTTCACGTCCTCGGAGGTCATCGTTCGCCCGGTGTGGAACTTCACGCCGGAGCGAAGCGTGAACGTCCAGGTCAGCCCGTCCGGGGACGACTGCCACGACGTCGCGAGCAGCGGCGTCACCTGCTGCGTCGTCGAGTCGTACCGCGTGAGCTGCTCGTACATGTTGTTCATGGCGATGACCTCGTTCGAGTACCCGGTCGCCGGATCCCAGCCGATCATCACCTGCGAGGTCACGTCGTAGGTGAAGGTGGCCCCGGCGCCGGCGCTCGGCGAGCTCTTGCCGGTGCTCGTCCCGTGGCAGGCGACGGTCAGGACGCCGAGCACGATGGCCATCACCGCGATCCGCCGACCCCCTCGCTGCACCCCCATGTCGACCTCCTTTGCTCGGCTCACGTGTCAAGAGGTCCCGCGGCCTTGGCCCGAATCCGAACCGCGGGGTTGATCAGGTAGGTGAGGGGGATCTCCTCGAGCTCCACGATCTCCACGGTCGCCGGAGATGCCCCCGCGGCGACGGCCCGGTCGCGCGCCTCACTCACGGCCTCGTCCACCGCCGCGGCCCGTCCCCCCGGCCCCAGGTTGAAGATCCGATCCACCTCGCCGCTCACCGAGGCGATCGCCGCCCCGATGGCGTTTGCCACATCGAAGTGCTCCGGCCGCCGGATGTCGCTCACGCCGGGGAGGGAATCCGGGACCAGGGCGCTCCCCCCGCCGACGGCGATCAGCGGGCGGGGCTCGCGAGAGGTCTTCACCCGATCGACGGCGTCGGCGAGCGCGGCCTCGGCGCGGGCGAGGGCCGCATCGAGCAGGGCGCGGAGCCCTGCCGGGATCGCGTGGTTGCCGAGCTCGAGCCGGCCCGCGGCCACCGCGGCGTCGGTGAGCGTCGGCGTCGAGCCTCCGAACACGAGGCCCTCCTCCGAGAGACGGTAGCCAACGCTGTCGGGCCCCACCGTCACCCCTTCGGAGCCCGACCGAACGATCGTCCCCCCTCCGAGCGCGATCGTGACGAGGTCTGGCATCCGGAAGTTGGTCTTGATCCCGCCGATCTCGACGCCGGTGCTGGATTCGCGCGGAAACCCCCGGACGACGACGCCCACATCGGTCGAGGTCCCCCCAACGTCCACGACGATCGCGTCGCTCATCCCGGTGAGGTGAACCGCGCCCCGGATCGAGTTCGCCGGTCCGCTGCCGATCGTGAGCACGGGGAACCGCAGCGCGTACTCCAGATCCATGAGCGTCCCATCGTTCTGCGCGAAGTAGGTCACGGGATCGAGATCACAGGCCCGGAGCGCGGAACGGAAGGCGCGAGCCACGTCCTGAGCGACGCCGGCGAGCGCCGCGTTCAGCACCGTCGCGTTCTCGCGTTCGAGCAGGCCGATGGATCCGATCTCGTGGCTGAGCGAGACGTGGACGTCGCCGAGCTCCTTCCGGACCAGGTCGCGCGCGGCGAGCTCGTGGTCGGCGGACACGGGCGCGAACACGCTGGAGATCGCGACCGCCTGGGCCCGCCCCGCGACCGATGCGGCGAACCTCGAGACGTCATCGGCAGCCAGCGGCACGATCTCGCGCCCGTCGAACTCGATCCCACCCTCGACGATCGCCTCCCCGGCCGAGACGGCGGCGCGGAGATCCTCCGGCCACCCGAACAGCGGCCGGACGGCGAACGTGGCCGGAGCGCCCAGCCGCAGGACCGCGACCCTGTGCAGCCTCCGCCGTTCGAGGACCGCGTTCGTCGCATGGGTCGTCCCGAGCATCGCGTGGGTGATCCTCCGACGATCCACCTCCAGAGGCTCGACCGCGCTGGCGATCGCACGCGCGATGCCGGTCGTCACGTCGGGCGTTGTCGGAACCTTCGCTCGAGCAAGGAGACGGTCGTTCGGATCCAGGACGACCGCGTCGGTGTTCGTCCCTCCCACGTCGATGCCCAGACGGAGATCAAGCGGGGGCACTGGTCCCTCCCCGCCAAATCGCCTCCACCGGCACGTAGTCGAGGTCGTAGCCGAAGGCGCGCGGGCCCGCGAGCTCCAGCCCGGCCGGTGTTCGCCAGATCGGGTCACAGGCGAACGCGATCACGGTGACGCGCTGCCCGTAACGGAGCCGCTCCGTGTGGATCGCGGTCGCCGTCTGGGTGTCGCAGACGGTGATGATGTCCGGCACGCTCGCCCGAACCTCTCCGTCCTCCAGGGCGATGAGGTTCTCGTTCTGGATCTCGAGGCGGAGGATCCGGCCCGCCTGCGGGCCGAGTCCTTCGATGGCTGCGGATCCGCGTACGAAGCCTCCGGTGATCCGCCGCTCGACGTCCACGATCTTGCCCTCGATGAGCACCGTCGCACCCAGCGTCTCCACAAGCGACGCCACCGGGTCCCGAGGCGCCGCGAGCACGGCCTCCCCGATGCGGATGGCGAGCGACACGGTCCCCCGGGCGGTGGCGGTCTTGGCCTGGGCCACCGTCATCTGGTACTCGGAGGAGTACGCCTGCCCTCCGAACTCGACGGCCGCCGCTCGCTCCATGCGCTCCATCCAGTGGCCGTCGATTCCGTCGAAGATGATCACGTTGCCGCGCTCGTCGGTCATGACTGCGGGGTTCGGCGAGACGCCGGCGACCTCCATGGTCACCTGGGGCACCTCCGGGAACGCACGCCCCATGCCGTCCGCGTCGACGAGCGGCCGGCCGCTCCGCGCGCACCAGACCACCGGTGACAGGCCGTTCGAGCCCCCGATCTCGGCCGACATGAGCGCCGCCACCGGCTTGCCGTGGATGCGCTCGACGATCGGGATGATGCGAGGGATCTCGTCGCCGCGGTCGATCTTCTCGATCCAGATCAGCGGCGCTCCGATACCGCCGCAGGGCATGACCAGCGCGTCGTCGTCGAGCTCGTCGAGATCGACGACCCGCACCGGCCCGAACTCCTCGACCGCCTGAAGGGAGGCGAGCAGTCCTACGGACGTGTCCCCCCCGCCTCCGGCCCCCAGGATCGAGCACCCGATGGCCATTGCCCGCAAGTTGCCCGCGTCGAGAAGCACACACCCTCCTGCCCCGGCCTTGGCCCCGGCCTTGGCCCGGCCTTTGGTGGAAGCTAGCGCTCGGAGTGCGCCGCCGGAAGTGCAATCTGAACCAAATCCGGCCTACGATTCGTGCAGCATGCCCACGGTCGCCGATCTGCTCGCCGATCCCGCCCTGGGGCCGCTGTCGCTCCTTCCCACCGCAGGACGCGGTGGCCGCCGCGTTGCCCGGGTCGCCTTCGCCGAGCGGCTCCGAGACGTCGAGATCGCCCCACCGGACTCGTTCGTGATCCTCGGTCGTGGCGCCTCCGAGCAGGCCGACAGCTACCGGTTCGACGTTACGGTCCGGCGGGCGGCCGACTCCGGCGTCGCGGCGCTCACCGTCCTCGCCCACGTCGCGGCGCTGCTCCCCCGCTCCGCCCTCTCCGTCGCCGCACGCGAGGACGTGGCGATCGTCCCGGTTCCCGATGACCTGGACCCGGCGGAGCTCGCCGCCGCGGTGAACGCGGCCCTGATGGGCGACGCCCATGCCTCGGTGCAGCTGGCCGCGCGAGGTCTGGCGGCGCTCGAGCGCATCCACGCGGAGGAGGCGGGGTTGGAGGGCGCGCTGGAGGCGCTCTCCCACGTCCTTCCGGGCATCGGTCTTCGTGAACCGTCGGGAGACGACCTGGCCGTACCGCTGATCGTGGACGGCGTCCAGGAGGGCACGCTCTGCTGCTCGACGCCCTCGACCACCGACCCCACCCGCGCCCTGCTCCTGCGCGCCGCTGCGGGGGTCGTCGCGGCCGTCGTCTCGAGGTCCCGGCGGATGGAGGAGGCCCCGATCCGATCGAGGACCGAGCTGCTCACCGAGCTCCTCGCCCTCGAACCCGGTCGCGATTCCGGCCTCCTGCGACGCGCCCGGCAGCTCGGGCTCCGCGTCGATGGGTGGCACACGGCCGCGCTGGTGGATGCGGGGCTTGGCGGAGCGGCCGACGAGGTCCACCGCTTCGAGCTCAACCGGGCGGCCGAACGCGTGGCCCTCCAGGCAGCCCGGGGATCGGGCGGAACGTGGCATCTCGCTCGGTCCGAGGAGCAGATCGTCCTCGTTTCGACGAGCGAACGCGACCCCGGTGCGCGGGCGGTACCCGCGGTCGCGCGAGCCGCCGCGGCCGTCCTGCGAGAGCTCCGATCACGCTTTGCCGAGCTCTCCCCCCGGGCGGGTGTCGGCGCCACCCACCTTGGCCCGGCGGGGCTTCGCGCCTCCGTGGCGGAGGCGCGAACGGCGCTCGCCGGCGCTGGGCCCGACGCCGCGGCGGTGTTCGATGCGGCCGGGCTTCGAGCCATGCTCGCGGAGTGGTACGCCACCGACACCGCTCGGCGGTCGGTGCAGACCCTCCTCGAGCCCCTCTCGAGCCTCGGGCGACGGCGAGCCGACGAAGCCATCCGGACGCTCCAGGTCTTCCTCGACGAGCAGGGCTCGGTGAGCCGCACCGCCCGGCGCCTGCACCTGCACCGGAACGCGGTCGCCTACCGGATCCGGCGGATCTTCGACCTCCTCGACGTCGACCGCGACGACCCCGATGCGCGCCTCGCGCTCCAGCTCGCCTGCCGGGCTCGCCTGCTCCCGTAGCCCGAGTCCGGAACGAGACTGAGTCCGGGACAGGACCGAGTCCAGGGCGAGACCGAGTCCGGAGCGAGACCGAGTCCGGGGCGCCGGTCCGGCCGGCGCTCCGCCCTAGTCCGGGTCCGGCGAGACGCCGTACACGTCGCGGGCCTCCCGCTCGTCGATCAGGCCGTTCGCGAGGTCCTCCAGCACCAGCCCGCGCTCGCGTTCCCGGGGATGGCCGTGTCCGCCGCCGGTCCCGGTGACCAGCCGAACCAGATCGCCGCGGGCCAGCCGGAGGCTCGCCGCCTTGCCGAACCGCCTCGGCATCCCACCGTCGGCGGGCACCACCTCGACGTAGTTCACCGAGCCGGGGCGCCCGCCCGCGACCCCCCACGGCGCGAACCGGTGCCGACCGAACGCCACCGTGAGGAGGGCCTCGTCCGAGAGGATCCGGTACTCGCGAACGAGCCCGCGGCCACCCCGCCGTCGGCCCGCCCCGGCCCCGGGAACGACATCCAGACCGATGCGCTCGACCAGGACTCCGTACCGCTGTTCGGCGACCTCCGCGGGGATAAGGTAGGTCTCGCCGTCGCCCACGGAGACGAGCGCGTGCTCGCCGTCCTTCACCGCGTTCGCGCCCCACCCTCCCGGCTGCGGCTCCACGAGAAGGGTTTCCTCTCCCGTGTCCGGGTGGGTGAGGGCGATCGAGGTGGCGCAGACCGAGACGAAGCTCCCCGCCGTGAGCGTCTCGGGCAACGCCGGCGCAAGCGCCTTCCACACGAGGTCCGTCGCCGCCTCGGTCGCCTCGAAGTACGCGGCGACCGGGGCCGGGCGCCGGGCGTTGAACACCAGGCCCTCGGGGCACACGATCTCGAGCGGGCGAAACCACGCGTCGGAGGCCGGTTCGACCGGATCGGTCACCGCCTTGAACACCGTGCGGATCCCCGAGACCAGCCCGCTCCAGGTGCAGTTCACCGGGCCTCGAACCTGCGGACTGCTTCCGGACAGATCGACGACCATGCGGTCGGGCAGGACCGTGACCCGCGCCCGGATGGGGATCGGCCCGCCGCCCACGCCGTCGTCGTCCAGGTGGTCGCCGGCCTCGTAGACGCCGTGGGGCAGCCGAGCGAGCGCGGCACGCGCCAGCGCCTCGCTTCGCGCGTGGACCTCGCGCATCGCGTCGGCCACGACCCGCGATCCGTAGCGATCGCAGAGCTCGCGCACCCTGCGCTCCGCGACCTCGAGATAGGCGGCCTGCGCGACGAGGTCGCCCTCGACCATGTCGGGAAGGCGGCTGTTCGCGCGGAGCATCGCGACGAGGTCTCGATCCGGGCGCCCGCCCCTGTACACCTTCACGAACGGGAGCTGGAGCCCCTCCTGGAACACATCCGTCGAGTCCGCCGTCCACGAGCCGGGGTCCTTCCCGCCGACCTCGGTCCAGTGTCCTTTCGCTGCGGCGAACGCGAGCAGCTCGCCGTTCACGAAGATCGGCCGCACGAGCGCCACGTCGGACAGGTGCGTGCCGCCCCCCGCGTACGGGTCGTTGGTCGCGACCACGTCGCCGGGGGCGAGGTCCGGAACCCGTCGAAGGACGTCGCGCGTGGCCTCGCCGAGCGGCCCCAGGAACCCCGCGATGCCGTTGCCCTGCGAGACGAGCTCGCCGTTCGCATCGGTGAGGCCCACCCCGAAGTCGAGAACCTCGTAGATGACCGGGCTCTGCGAGGTTCGCTGCAGCGAGACGAACATCTCGTCGGCCACGGCCAGGAACGCCTCGCGGAGCACGTCGAGCGTAAACCGGTCCGCCGCGCGGTCCTCGGGTCCCCGCTGCCGTTGCGTCACGACCCCTCCCGGATGATCAGGTTGCCCAGGTCGTCGGCCTCGACCCGCTGTCCGGGGAGCACCAGCGTGGTGCTCGCCTCCTCCTCGATCACGCACGGGCCCTCGACCGGACGTCCGGGCTCCAGGCTCGAGCGCTCGAGCACCAGGGCGCGTCGCCTGCCGCCGTGGACGTCGAGGTCCACCTCTCGTGGCCCAAACGAGCGCCCGACGGGCGAGCCCCGGCCGGCCGACGTCCAGCGCACCGGCGGCGCCGGAAGGGAGACGCTCACGCGGGCCGAGACGATCTCCACGGCAACGGGGAGGCTGAACGCATAGGCCTCCTCGGAGCGGCGATCGAAGTCGGCTCGCAGCCGCACCATCAACGCCTCGTCGACCGGGCCGGGGTCGAGCGGCACCTCGAGCGCGTGCTCCTGCCCCACGTACCGGAGCTCCGCGAACCGGTGCACCTCGACGTTCGCGCCCTGCTCCTCCAGCCCCTCGCGAGCCTCCTTCTCGAGCTCGTCGAACAGGGGGGCGAGCGCGACCGGGTCGAGCCGGCCGACGTGGGTGCGGACCGCGTCGGAGCGGATCTCGGAGAGCAACATGCCGAAGGCCGAGAAGTTGCCCGGTGCCGGAGGGATCACCGTCTGGGTGACGCCGAGCTCTCGTGCGAGCGCGGCCGCGTGCAGCGGCCCCGCGCCTCCGTAGGCCACGAACGTGAAATCCCGGGGATCGTGGCCTCGCCTCACGCTCACGAGCCGGAGGGCGTGGGCCATCTGAGCGATCGCGTACCGGAGCACCCCGCGCGCCGCATCGCGAGCGCTCACGTGAAGACTCGCTCCCAGCCGCTCGAGCGCTCTCCACGCCGCGTCGGGGTCCAGTCGCATGGAGCCTCCGAGGAAGTACTCGGGGTCGAGCCGGCCGGCCACCAGGTTGGCGTCGGTGAGCGTGGGTTCTTCCCCGCCGGTTCCGTAGCAGGCCGGGCCCGGCTCCGCCCCGGCGCTCCTCGGGCCGACGTGCAGCCCGCCGGCCTCGTCGGCCCAGGCGATCGAGCCGCCGCCCGCGCCGATCTCGACGATCTCGACGACCGGGACCTGCACGGGATACCCGGCGAACCTGGGGGTGCGTCCGATGTGGTGGAGCGTCTCGATCCTCAACCGGCCGCCGATCACCGCCGAGGTCTTGGCGGTCGTCCCGCCTACGTCGAGCGCGAGCACGTCGCTCGCCCCCAGTCGCCGGCCGGCCTCGGCCGCGGCGAGCACCCCAGCGACCGGCCCGGACTCGAGCAGGTTGATGGGCGCCCGCATCGCGCGCTCGAACGAGGCGACGCCCCCGCCGGAGCGAACCGCGAAAAGGGGGGCGGTCGCCCCCGCCTCACGAAGGCGATCGCGGAGCCGAGCGAGGTAGCCCCGGACGACCGGCTTCACGTAGGCGGACAGCACCGCCGTGCTCGTCCGCTCGTACTCGCGCCACTGACCGCTCACCTCGTGGGACGCGACGATCTCGACGCCCGGGAGCAGCTCGCCGAGAAGCTCGACCGCCCGCCGCTCGTGAGCCGGGTTCGCCCAGGCGTGGAGAAAGCAGACGGCCACCGCCTCCACGCCGGCCTCCAGGATGGAGCGGGCCACCGCTTTGAGCTCGCGCTCGTCGAGGGATCGGAGGACCTCGCCTCGGTAAGACATCCTCTCTGTGACCTCGAATCGCAGTCGCCGGGGGACGAACGGCTGCGGCTTCGCGTAGGAGAGGTTGTACAGATCGGGACGGTTGGCGCGACCGATCTCCAGGACGTCGCGGAAGCCCCGGGTGGTGACGAGCGCGGTGGGCACCCCCCGGCGCTCGGTGATCGCGTTGATGACGACGGTCGTCCCGTGGACGAGGCGCTCGATCGCATCCGCGGGCACCCCCGAGCGCCTCAGAGCCGCCATCACCCCCTCGTCGAGCGACTGCGGGGTGGTGGGGGACTTGGATAAGGTCAGCTCCCCGGTCGACAGCTCGACCGCAGCGAGGTCCGTGAACGTCCCCCCGATGTCGATCGCCGTTCGGTACCGGATCCGGGCCTCCTCTCGAGTCTTGCGAGAGAGTAGCGTCGGATGTTCCCGGAGCCCAGTGCCCGGCAACCTCCGCGGCCCCGGAGGTTGGGGTGGAGCTCGACGTCTTCGGCCGTTCCCGTCCGCGGAGCGGATCAGAGGCGGGCGACGACCGCGCGGCCCTGTCGCCAGCGGATGTCGAGCCGAACGACCTGCCCCGACCCGCCGGTGATCACGGGCCTGCCGTTCACCCGCAGCTCGGCGCCGCCGGCGTTGCCCAAAACGAGCTGGAGCTCGTGGTCGGCCCGGTAGGTGACCGAGGCCCCCGGCTGCAGCGTCTGCTGGGCGAGCACGCGCCCGTCCGCGATCGCCTGCACCCAGCAGGGCTGCACCAGATGGATCTGTGCCCGAACGCCGGGGTTGGGGATCGAAGATGCGCGCCGGCCCGCGGGTCCGTGCGGCACAACTGCCGGTGCACGGGACGAGACGGCCGGGCTCGCCGAGACGGAGGGTGGACGAGACCGCAGAGCTTCGACCGGGAGCCCAGCCTGAGTCCGGGAACGGGCGTTGCTCACGACCGCGAACGCGAACAGCGCGACGAGGGAGAGGACCGTCAGCGCCGTGCCCGCCACCTTCCAATGACGCCGCGGGTCGGGAAGCGGCTCCAGGGGGAACTCCTCCTCAGGAGGGAGCCGCCGGTCGAGCTCGCGGACCATCGCGACCGGGTCGAGGCCCAGAAACTCGGCGTATTCGCGCAGGAAGAACCGCGCGTAGGCCGGCGCGGGGAACTCGTCGACGGGCGCGTCGCTCTCGAGCGCCTCAAGGTGCCGCTCCCAGATCCCCGTGCTCTTCGCGGCCTGGACCAGCGAGAGCGAACGTTCCTCTCGTGCGCGCCGCAGCGTCGCCCCAAGGCTCGTCGGGCCGACTTCGACCCGCGAATCCGCATCGAGATCCTCGGCCGCCGCGCGGAGGCGGGTGTCGGAGCCGGTGAGGAGTCCCTCGAGCTCGGCCAGGTCCGCGGACGGCCCCGGTGCCTCGGGCGCCTCGGGCCGGGTCTCGGCACCGGCGGCATCGACCGACGCTGCCCCGGACCGGTCGCCGGGCCAGTGGTTTCCACACGACCGGCAGAGCCACTCTTCGAAGACCTCGCGCCGGGCGCCGACGGGCACCTCGTCGCCCCCTCGGAGCTCGAGGACGTACTCGGAGGGGATCCCCGCCAGCGCGGGGACGACCAGCGCGGAGCCGCACCTCGGGCATTCAGGTCGTGGCATCGGCGTCTCCCCGACACCCCCTCACGCCTGCGCACAGTGGCGGGGTTCCCAGCGCGAACGGTTGCGGCCGTCGGCAGCCGGCCGGCGGCGGGTTGGTGGGTACACGACCCCGACGGCGGGCGCACGCCGACCACCGCATGGGTTCGCACCTCAACCCCGGCCATGGGGTGATTCGAACCTAGAACGACCCTCGGCGTTCGTCAACTTGAGGCCCGAGGGTCGCTCGATCGCTGCTTCGGAAACGAGCGATCGAGCGCGTCGGGGCCGCGGTGGCCCCGGCGGGGCGCGGGGCCGGTCGCGCATGGCAACGGACATGACCCGCGCTCGCGCAACCCACGCGAGTTTGCGTCGTACCAGCGCGTTATCGTCGTTGCATGCGAAGGCTTCCTCTCGCCGGCGCGCGGACGGCCGGGCCGGGCGGTACACGCCGTTGCTCCAACGGGATATGCTCACGCGTGCCAAGGGGCGCCGAGCAGGTGCGCGCGGTTTCCTGCCAAGGGGCTTACGGGGCGCCCGGCGTTGCGGCGGACGCCCGCCTCGCCTGTGAGGCTGGGGAGAGGATCAGGTGGCTGGGCTCGAGCACTTCTTCGATCCCCTGCTCGCCGTGCACACCTCGGTCCTCGAGCCTCTCCCACACCAGATCAAGGCCGTCTACGGCGAGCTGCTTCCCCGCCAACCCCTCCGCTTCCTCCTCGCCGACGACCCGGGCGCCGGCAAGACCATCATGGCCGGCCTGTTCATCAAGGAGCTCATCGTCCGGGGCGACCTCAAGCGCTGTCTCGTCATCTGCCCGGGATCCCTCGTCGAGCAGTGGCAGGACGAGCTCTGGGACAAGTTCGGCCTGCACTTCGAGATCGTCACGCGCGAGACGGTCGAGAACTCCCGCAGCGGCAACCCCTTCGCCGAGAAGAACCTCGTGCTGGCGCGCCTCGACCACCTGGCCCGCAACAACGACATCGTGGACAAGCTCCAGCAGACCGACTGGGACCTGGTGGTCGTGGACGAGGCGCACACGATGTCCGCCCACTACTTCGGGAACGAGGTCAGGGAGACCAATGAGGACGCCTACCTCTACAAGGAGGTCACGGACTACGTCCGCGACGAGATGAACCGCGCCGAGCGGCTCAAGGCCGAGGGCGAGGGCCGCCGCGGCGCCGTCGTTGGCTTCGCCCTCACGATCCTCCAGCGCCGGCTCGCCGCCTCCTCCGAGGCCATCTACCAGTCGCTGAAGCGTCGCCGCAAGCGCCTGGAGGACCGCCTGCGCGAGGAGGAAGTCCGCAGGCGGGGCGCCGCGGCGAAGGCCAAGCTCGCCTGGCGGCTCACCGACCTCGACGAGGAGGACGTCGAGACCATCGACGAGCGCCCCGACGCCGAGGTCGAGGAGCTGGAGGAGGAGATCGTCGACGAGGCCTCGGCGGCCCAGACGATCGAGGAGCTGAAGGCGGAGATCTCCACGCTCGCCCGGCTCGAGGAGCTCGCCCGGAAGGTCCGCAACTCGGGCACGGACCGCAAGTGGGAGGAGCTCTCGAACCTCCTCCAGCACCAGCGCGAGATGTTCGACGCCGAGGGCGCCCGGCGGAAGCTCACCATCTTCACCGAGCACCGCGACACCATGAACTACCTCGCCGACCGCATCCGCACGCTCCTCGGACGGCCCGCGGCGGTCGTCACCATCCACGGGGGCATGGGCCGCGAGGAGGTCTGCCACATGTGGAACCTCGTGGCCGTCGAGACCCGCGAGGGTGAGGTCTTCAAGCGCCTCTTCGACAAGCTCGAGACGCAACTGCAGGCGCTCGGCGGCCGGGTCTTCGACGTCCTCGGCCGGGTCTTCACCGAGCGCTCGCTCCGGGACCTGCTCATCGAGGCCGTCCGCTACGGCGAGCGTCCCGAGGTCAAGGCCAAGCTCCAGGAGGTCGTGGACCGGGCCGTGGGCGAGGAGCTCCGCCGCGCGGTCACCGAGCAGGCGCTCGTGACCGACGTCATGTCCGCCGCCGACGTGGAGCGCATCCGCGAGCAGATGGAGGAGGCCGAGGCGAGACACGTCCAGCCCCATGGCGTCGAGGAGCGGATAGGCCCGGCGTCACGAACTCCGCGAGCGGCTTGCCGACACGGTCGTCGACCTCACCCCGGAGCGCGAGTTGCCGATGGCGTCACGATGGGCGAGGTACGCCAGATGACCCGCCACGAGACCGAAGCCGACGCCCCCATCGCCATCGACCACCTGGTCCGGCAGGCGGGTTGGGATCCTGCGGACAAGTCTGCCGTACGGGCTGAGGTCGCCGTAGCCCCTTGGTCACACACGACCGGGGTCGTCGACCGCTCCCGGGCACGCCGGTTCGGGATCCACGCGCCGGTGTACGACTTGGTCACTGCTGCGGGTGCCTTTGGCGCAGACGCCCCGGTCTCGCAGCTGCCGGAAGAGCGGGGCTGGATTGCCGTGCCCGAGCACGTCCGCCTCACTCGGGATTACTTCGTTGCCCGGGCCGAGGGACGTTCCATGCAACCGACCATACCTAACAGGTCCTGGTGTCTCTTCCGTGCCGACCGCACCGGGAGCCGGCATGGCAAGCTCGTCCTCGTTTGGCACCGGGGATCCACCGACCCGGCACTCGGCGGTGAGTTCTCCGTCAAGCGGTACGTCAGCACGAAGGTCCGGAACGCGGACGGCACGTGGACGCACAGTGAGATCCGTCTCGAGCCGTTGAACCCAGACCCCGCGGCCAGTAGGCCCCTAGCGCCCGAGCACCGGCGTCCCCATACCGCACTAGGCGTCATGATGGCCGTACGTGAGATAGCCGAGTTCCGGACCTGGAGAGGGCGAGGATGCGCCCCTCGGGCCGTGTGATGCTGGCGGAGACGCTTCCCGAACGCGTGCCTGAACCAGGGGAACTCGTCCAGGTCCGGTCCCGGCGATGGCTCGTGGAGGAGGTCGTCGCGCCGCCCGAGCCCGGCCAGTCGCCGATCGTCCGGCTCGCGTGCGCGGACGACGACAACCAAGGTCAAGGGCTGGACGTCTTCTGGGACCACGAGCCCGACCGCCTGATCCTGACGGACGAGGGCTGGGGAAATCTCGCGGCGAGGGGGTTCGATCCGCCGCGCACCTTCGCCGCCTTCTTCCACACACTGCGCTGGAACTGCGTGACCGCGACCGACCCGAACCTCTTTCAGTCGCCCTTCCGCGCCGGGATCAAGCTCGACGCCTACCAGATGGAGCCGCTGCGCAAGGCGCTGCGGCTGCCGCGCGTCAACCTCTTCATCGCGGACGACACCGGTGTTGGGAAGACGATCGAAGCGGCGCTCGTCGCGCGCGAGCTCCTGCTGCGCAGAAAGGCCAAGATCATCGTCGTCGCTGCGCCGCCGTCGGTGCTCGAACAGTGGAAGGCCGAGCTCGAAGAGCGATTCGGCCTCGTGTTCGAGATCCTTGACCGTGCCTACCTCGCCCGGATGCGCCGCGAGCGTGGCTTCGGCGTGAACCCCTGGCGTACCCACAGCCGCTTCCTCGTCTCCCACAACCTGCTCATCGACCCCGCCTATGCGGACCCGATGCGCGAGTGGCTGGGAAGCTTCCTCCCTGGAAGCCTCCTCGTCTTGGACGAGGCCCACCACGCCGCGCCCGCAAGCGGAGGGCGCTACGGCATCGAGACCAAGTTCACGCGCGCAATCCGCGATCTCGCGAGCCGCTTCGAGCATCGCCTGTTCCTCTCCGCCACACCGCACAACGGGCACTCGAACTCGTTCTCGACGCTCATGGAGATCCTCGACCCCTACCGGTTCACCCGTGGCGTGAAGATCCGCCCCAAGGCGCTGGAGGAGGTGATGGTGCGCCGTCTCAAGGAGGATATCCGCGCGGTCCAGGGCGGGTTCCCCAAGCGCGACGTCGTCCGCATCCCCGTCGACGGACTGCCCGAGAATGCCCCGGAACTCGTACTCTCGCGGCTCTTGGACGAGTACCGGACTGTACGGGAGGAGCGTTTCGCGAGCACGACCAAGCGCGCGCAGGCGGCTGCAGGGCTCCTCGTGGTCGGTCTCCAGCAGCGGCTGCTCTCGTCGGTCGAGGCCTTCGCCCGGAGCCTCACGGTTCACCGGGCGACGGTCGAGCGGGAGTGGGCGAAGGGGCGCCCGGACGCAACGGGCGCCGACGAGGAGGCCCCGGCGCGCTTCACCTCTGCTCCCGATGCCGACGACGAGCGCGCTCAGTGGACGTCCGAGGAGGCCGAGGCCGAGGAGGCGGCCGAGGTCGAGACGGCGACCGCCGTGGCGGAGGCCGAATCGCCTCGCGACGTGGCCGCGGACGCTCTCCGGCGTCGCGAGCAGGACCTCCTCGACCGCATGCAGGAGGTCGCCGAGCGGAGCCGCCACCTTCCGGACGCCAAGACTCGCTACCTCATCGACTGGATCCGCGACAACCTCTGCCCGGAACTTCCCCCGTTCGGCCAGCGGCCGAAAGGCCCTCCGCCCCGGTGGCTCAACCGCCGCGTGCTCATCTTCACCGAGAACCGCGAGGGTACGAAGCGCTACCTCAAGACCATCCTCGAACAGGCGATCGAGGGCACGGACCGCGCGGACGAGCGCATCGAGGTCATTGACGGCCTCACCAGCAGCACGCGTCGAAAGGAGATCCAGCGGCGCTTCAACACGGATCCGGCGAGGGACCCGCTACGGATCCTGCTCGCCACCGACGCCGCCCGCGAGGGGCTGAACTTCCAGGCCCACTGCACCGACCTCTTCCACTTCGATCTTCCCTGGAACCCGGCTCGCATCGAGCAGCGCAACGGCCGCATCGACCGCAAGCTCCAGCCGGCCCCGGAGGTCCGCTGCCACTACTTCGTCCTGCCGCAGCGGGCCGAGGATCGGGTTCTCGAAGTTCTGGTCAAGAAAACCGAGACCATCAAGCGCGAGCTGGGTAGCCTCTCCAAGGTGATCGAAGACGACATCGAGCGGCGGCTCGCCAAAGGCATTCGCCACCGCGACGCCGAGCGGCTGGCGCGCGAGATCGAGGCCGCCGACCTCGACGCGGTGCGAAAGCGCGTGACGGAAGAGGAGCTGGAATCGGCCCGCGAGCGCCGGGAGGACCTCGAGGCCCAAATCGAGCGGTGTCGAGAGCTGCTTCAGAAATCGCGGGCCTTCGTACGCTTCGACACCGAGGAGTTCCGCGAGGCGCTCTCCTGCTCGCTCGAGATCCTCGGCGCCGAGCCACTCGCCGAGGGGACCGACGAGCACGGCCGCCGCGTGTACGTCTTCCCGCCGCTCGACCGGCGTGCGGAGACCGAGCCGAGCTGGGCCGCGACCCTCGACACCCTGCGCGCGCCGCGAAAGCCCGACCAGAAGCTCGCCGAGTGGCGCCGCGAGGCCCCCATCCGGCCCGTCGTCTTCGAGGACACGGGTGTGCTGACCGAGGACACGGTGCACCTCCACCTCGAGCAGCGGGTGGCGCAGCGCCTCCTCGCCCGCTTCCGCGCCCAGGGATTTGTGTACCACGACCTCTCGCGGGCGTGTCTCGCCCAGGCTGCGGACTCGATCCCGCGGGTGATCCTGCTCGGCCGGCTCTCGCTCTACGGCCGCGGGGCCGAGCGCCTGCACGAGGAGATCGTCCCGGTCACGGCACGCTGGATCGAACCCTCGCAGCGCCGCGGGCCGCTCGTGCCCTACGCGCGGGAGGCGGAGGCGAAGACCCTCGACCTCCTCGAGCGCTCGCTCGCGGAGCACGCCGCCCGCGTGCCGGGCGAGGCGATCCAGCGGAAGCTGCTC
This sequence comes from Actinomycetota bacterium, assembly GCA_021325015.1. Lineage (GTDB taxonomy): Bacteria > Actinomycetota > UBA4738 > UBA4738 > HRBIN12 > JAJPHY01. The sequence continues at coordinate 16,708 of JAJPHY010000057.1, forward strand.
GCGGCGGCCCCCCGCGACATCGAGGAGCTGCTGCCCCACCTCGAGCCGCGCGCCGAGGAGTGGGCTCGAGCGGCCGTCGAAAAGCTCCGCGGCCGCGGGGAGCGCGAGGCGCGTGAGCTGGCGGAAACCCTCGAGCGCCAGCGCGAGCGTGTGCGGGAACGGCTGGCCGAGGTGGGATCGAAGCCCCTCGAGCAGCTCACGCTCGGCTTTGACGAAGAAGAGAAACGCCAGCTCGAGGCGGACATCCGCGCCTGGCGTGCGCGTCTCGAACAGTTCGACCACGACCTGGGCCACGAGCCCGCTCGGATCCGCGACTTCTACGAGGTGAGGGCGAAACGCGTGGAGCCCGTGGGGCTGGTCTATCTCTGGCCGGAGACGGGTTAGCCGTGGCGAAGCTCGACCCGCACGTCCTCGCGCACCTCGAATGGCTCGGGTTTGTCCGGCCGACGGGGCTCGTCGTGTCCGCCCCTGCGCTTGTGCGCGCCGGGGCGATCCTGGACCGGAGCGACGCCGAAGGCCAGCGGTTGCTCCGCGCCTGTCTCGGTGGCAGCGGCGAGACAGACGCCGATCTCTCCATTTGCGATTTTCGCGCCTTCGCACGGTCGGTCCTCGGCTGGAGCTTCTCGCCGAAGGGCTACACCGGTACCGAGCAGGCCCCGATCCCACCGGAGTTGGAGGTTCCGCTCCCCGAAGCCCGCGAGACCCTTCGGCCCGATTACGCGGTCCGAGAGCCCGACCCTCAGGACGGCGCTCCGCCCTGGCAACTCCTGGTTCAGGTGCTCGAACCCGGCGAGGACTTCGACCGCGCCCTGACAGGCAGGGGGCGCCTCGACCTCTCCCCCCACTCCCGCATGGAGCGCCTTCTGCGCGAGACGGGCGTGCCGGCCGGCCTCCTGGTGAACGGCCGGGCGCTCCGCCTCATCTCCGCGCCGCGGGGGGAGTCCTCGGGCTGGCTCGACTTCAAGGTCGCCGACATGGTGGAGACCATGGGCCGGTCGATCTGCGCGGCCCTGCGGCTCTTGCTCAGCGAGCGGCGGCTCCTGGCCCTTCCGCGCCACCAGCGCCTCGCCGCGCTCCTCGCAGACAGCCGCAAGTTCCAGAACGAGGTCTCCGAGCGCCTTGCCGAGCAGGTGCTCCACGCCCTCTACGAACTTCTCCGCGGCTTCCAAGCAGCGCACGACGCCTCGAAGGGCGAACTGTTGCGCGAACCCCTGGCCGAGGATCCCGACGAGGTCTACCGCGCGCTCCTGAGCGTCATCCTGCGCCTCGTCTTTCTCCTCTACGCCGAGGAGCGCGAGATGCTGCCCGAGGACGAGACGTTCCTCCGCTCCTACTCGCTCGCCGGGCTCCACGAGCGACTGCGCGAGGACGCGGCGCTGTACCCGGACACGGTGGACCAGCGCTACGGGGCCTGGGCGCAGCTTTTGGCACTCTTCCGCATGGTTCACGACGGCGCCCGAGCGCCGGGGATGCACCTGCCGCCGCGCCACGGCGCGCTCTTCGACCCCGACCGCTTCCCCTTCCTGGAAGGGCGGCGCGGCGGCGCGCGGCAGGTCCACGAGCGGATCGCGCCCCCGCTCGTCCCTGACGGCACGATCTACCGCGTCCTCGAGAAGCTCCTCGTGCTGGACGGCGAGCGCATCTCCTATCGCGCACTCGACGTCGAGCAGATCGGCTCGGTCTACGAGACGATGATGGGATTCCGCCTCGAGACCGCGACCGGCCGCTCGGTCGCGATCCGCCCGCAGAAGAAGCACGGCGCGCCCGCGGCGGTGGACCTCGAGGCGCTGCTCGCCGAGCCGGCGGCGAAGCGCGCGAAGTGGCTCCAGGAGCGCGCCGACCGCAAGCTCACCGACGCCGTGAAGCGGCGCGTCGAGGAGGCCGCGACGATCGAGGACCTGCACGCGGCGCTCCTGCTGGTGGTGGACCAGGCCGCGACCCCCGACCTCGTGCCCCGGGGCGCGATGGTCCTCCAGCCGAGCGAGGAGCGGCGCCGCTCGGGCTCCCACTACACGCCGCGCTCGCTCACCGAGCCCATCGTGCGCACGACCTTGGAGCCGATCCTCGCGCGGCTCAGGGAGCCGGACGGCCGGCCGCCGCGGCCCGCGAAGATCCTCGACGTCAAGGTCTGCGACCCGGCGATGGGCTCGGGGGCGTTTCTCGTCGAGGCGTGCCGATACCTCGCCGATGCCCTGGTCGAGTCGTGGCACGCCCATGGCGAAGCGCCCGACATTCCGCCAGACGAGGACGAGGTGGTCTTCGCGCGGCGGCTCGTAGCGCAGCGCTGCCTCTACGGCGTGGACCGGAACCCCGTGGCCGTGGACCTGGCCAAGATGTCGCTCTGGCTCGTGACGCTCGCGAAGGACCACCCGCTCACCTTCGTGGACCACGCGCTCCGGCACGGCGACTCGCTGGTGGGGCTCTCGCGCCGGCAGCTCGAGGGGTTCCACTGGGACGCCTCGAAGCCACCCGTGCTAAGGGGCCTCGGCCTGCGCGATGCGCTCGACAAGGTCTCGGAGCTCAGGCAGCGCATCCGCGAGGCGGGCGAGGGGGTCTCGGACTTCGAGCTGCGCGACCTCTGGGACGAGGCCCAGTTCGAGCTGTCGAAGGTCCGGCTGCTCGGCGACCTGGCGGTGGCCGCGTTCTTCGAGGCGGAGAAGCCGAAAGACCGCGAGCGGAAGCGGGCCGAGTTCGCGAACGCGGCCGTGAGCGGCGAGGCCGAGCGCTACCGCGGCTGGCTCGAGGAGCGCCGCCAGGGCGAGCCGCCGCTCGCACCGTTCCACTGGGAGATCGAGTTCCCGGAGGCGTTCGAGCGGGAGAACCCGGGGTTCGATGCGATCATCGGGAACCCGCCGTTCGGCGGGAAGAACACGGTCGCCGCGGGGAACGTCCCGCCCTACCCGGACTGGCTCCAGGCGATTCACGAGGAGACCCACGGCAACGCCGACCTCGTCGCCCACTTCTATCGCCGCGCGTTCAGCCTGCTGCGCGAGGGCGGTGCCTTCGGGCTCATCGCGACGAACACGATCGCCCAGGGCGACACCCGCGCGTCCGGGCTCCGCTGGATCTGCCAGCACGGCGGCGAGATCTACGGCGTCAGGAAGCGCGTCAAGTGGCCCGGCATGGCTGCGGTCGTGGTGAGCGTCGTCCACGTGATGAAGGGGGCTTTCCCGGGTCCGAAGCGCCTCGACGAGCGCGAGGTGCCCAAGATCACGGCGTTCCTCTTCCACCGCGGCGGCCACGACGACCCCGCCCGCCTCGCGGCGAACGCGCGGAAGAGCTTCCAAGGGAGCATCGTCCTCGGCATGGGTTTCACCTTCGACGACACGGACACCAAGGGCGTGGCGACGCCGCTCGCGGAGCTCTGGCGTCTTCTCGGCGGCGACCCGGCGAGACTTCCCGAGGAGCCCAAGGCACGCATCGCAGCGATCGACGCGCGGCTGCGCGACCACCCGCGCTACCGCGAGGTCATCTTGCCCTACATCGGCGGCGAGGAGGTGAACACCAGTCCGACTCATGCGCATCACCGCTACGTGATCAACTTCGGCGAGCGGAGCGAGGAGGAGTGCCGCCGCCGGTGGCCGGAGCTGATGGCGATCGTGGAGGCGAAGGTGAAGCCGGAGCGGATGCGGAACAACCGCGAGATTCGCAAGAGGTATTGGTGGCGGTTCGGGGAAACGACGCCTGCCCTCTACGCCGCCATCGCGGGGCTGGAGCGGGTGCTGGTGACCGCGTCATCCGCGGTCACGCACCATGCGTTCGCATTTCTTGATTCCACAATGGTCTTCTCGCACAAGCTCATCGTGTTCCCACTTGATCGGTGGGGACACTTCGCGGCCCTTCAGACAAGGGTCCATGAGGTATGGCGCAGATTCTTCGGGGCTACCCTGGGGGATGCGCTGACGTACAACCCGTCGGATGTGTTCGACACTTTCCCTTTCCCCCCGAACTCGGAGACCCACCCCACCCTCGAAGCCGCCGGCAAGGCGTACTACGAGTACCGCGCCGCCCTCATGGGGAAGAACGACGAGGGCCTCACCAAGATCTACAACCGCTTCCACGACCCGAACGAGACCGACCCCGACATCCTCAGGCTCCGCGAGCTGCACGCGGCCATGGATCGGGCCGTCCTCGAAGCCTACGGCTGGACCGACATCCCGACCGACTGCGACTTCTTCCTTGACTACGAGGTGGACGAGGAGGAGGGGGGCAACAAGAAGAAGCCCTGGCGCTACCGCTGGCCCGACGAGGTCCAGGCCGAGGCCCTCGCGCGCCTCCTCGAACTCAACGCCGAGCGCGCGAAGGAGGAAGTGCGATCGGGTGCAGGGGCCGAGAAGAAACGCGGCCGGAAGCAGCGCGCGGGGCGACCCACACGCCAAGACCCTGCCGGAGAGTTGTTCTCCTGACCGCGGGACCTGGGTCGCGGTCCATCGGGGCGCCTGCTCCGACACAGCGCCCAATCGAAGATGCTCAGCGTTCCAGATCCTGTCGCAGCTCGGCCTCACGGTCTTCCCGTGCGGCATCCGCCTGATACACCTTTGCCATGCGTCTCAACATGGCCGCCGTGCGAGGCCATCGAGCCGCGACCGTGCAAGCGTCCCGTTCGTAGCCTGCGGCGATCTGCCGCTCTTGTTCCCCGCCAGCGTACGGGCTCCTCCAGACAACACCGCGGCTGTTGTACCGCCCGACCTCGATGCCGCGCTCGAGGTCCATACTCGCTATCTCCTCGATCAGGTCGCGGACTGCCTGGTGCGGCCACGCGCCATCGTCACCCGGCGGAGCGCCGCTGAGCATCTGGCCGATCATCTCGTCTCCGATCTCACCACGCCCGCGCTCCTGCAGCAGCTCGCGTGCGCGCCGCACCCACTGCACCGGGGCGTCATGATCGACGGACCCGTCACCCGAGTCGCCGGGGACGGTGCGCCACGAGTGCAACAGGTCGTAGCCAAGGCGGGCTCTGATCCGAGCCTCCTCCGAGACCTCCATAGCTGCCTCGCCTTCGGCCCGAAAGATCCAGCAGAGGACCTCGACGAAGAACTCGGGGCTTCGCGCAAGCTCTTCGTGGAGCACGCGCGGCTTTCGGTCGTGGTGCAGCAGCGGAAGACACGCCCACTCGAGCCGCGCCACGCGACTGCGATCGAACTCGCTGGCCTCTTGCAACCGATCGAGAAGTTGCCCGATCTGGTAGGCCAGCGTACCAACGGAGGAGACTGTGTCGGCCGGCGCACTGGCGAGCGCCTCGAGGGCGTCGGCAGCGAGTGAAGCCGGCCCCACCTCGTGGTCTGCCAGCAAGTTCACCGCGGCTGCCGGCCTGCCGTGTTCGAGAAAGCTGCGAGCCGCGCGTTCGACGTCCGCGCGGTCGATCCCGTACGGCTGGATCCGCTGCCAGTACCCCCGCTCGCAATCGGGGCCCAGCGATCGCACGAGTTCCCAGGTGCGGGCATCCGCGGGAAGGCACACCAGGAACTCGGCCTGTTGCTCGAACGTCCACCGGGAGGCTTCCGCCCTGGCCTTCGCGTGGGCCCAGTCCCGGCCCTCCACGGAGATCCTCCCCGACGAGAATCCCCGGGCGAACTGCCCGTGCGCATCGTTCTGAGCGGCGAGATAGGTGGCGAGAAGGTGCTCCTCCTCTCGCCTGCCGCCCTCGGTCCTTGCGAAGGCAAACCCCACCAGGTCGGGACACTCCACTCCTTCGGCCAGCGAGACCAGCGCGGCGATTCCTCCCTCGGCGTAGACCTCTGCCGCGGCGTCGACCTGTCGCCGATGCACCTCCTCCTCGGACTCCCGCCAGTTGCGTTCTCTCCCTTCCGGAAGCGCTGGGTGATGACCGAAGAGCCACGCATACCGTGCTAGGAGATCTCTAGGCGCGAAGCGCCTCATGATCGCATCCAAGCGGTCGAGGTCCTCCCCTGGCAGCGCCCACTCGGCTTCGGGGTACGACCGATGGCGGCAGAGGACCTCTCGAAGGGCGTTCCAGGTCGCGGAACGATCGGGATCCGGAAGCGATGCGGGCTCGAGACGTTCCAGGCCCTCGATCACAAGCCGTCGAAGATCCGGAGGGAGGCTGGGAGCGGCCTCGACCAGGTCCTTCCAGCGGCGCCCTTCATGCCCTGCCTGCTGGGTGAGGCGCGTGACCAGGTCGCGTATGGTCCTGAGGTACTCGGCCAAAGACACGCCCCGCTCCGAATCGGTGCACCACTCCCGCCAGCTAGGCTTGGCGGTAGGAAACTGCACGTCGTGGTCCTTGGGCAGGAGCTGCACCATGAGTGGCCGGGCCACATCGGGTTCCTTTTCGTCCAGCGCATCGAGAACTGCCAGGCGCTGTTCGGCCGAGGCGTTGGTCTGGGGGAACCACGGGAGGAAGATCGCGCGGAGGCTGTTTTGCGGGCGGTTGGCCAGCCTCCCGCCCGGGTCGAGCCGCGCAAGCCTGGCGAGCAGCTGGGCCGCGTAGCCCAGATGCTCTGCGCTCCACGCGAGGGTCTCAAGGGCCCAGAGCAATCCGGTGTGGGGGGAGGAGACGAACAGGCCGCCGTCATCCTTCGCGAAGAGCTTCAGGAGGACAGGGTCTGCGCCTGCGAGCCCGGCATCCACTGCCGAGAGGAAGGCATCGGGTGCAGCCTCGGCCAGCAGGGGTAGGGCGCCCCATTCCGAAAGGGAGGCCCAGATGCGCCAATCGGCGTTGGCGCGTTGCAAAAGTGTTTGGACAAGCCACGCGACGAACGCCTCCAGGCTCTCCCACCCTCCCATCTCGGGGGATTCGGTGCTCGTCGCCATGACGGCGAGGCCGTCAGCGAGGCCGCGACAGAGATCGGGCGAAGATCGCGGGCTCTTGCCGAGGACGTTCGCCATGTACCGCTCGGTCTCCGGAAGGTCGAAGCGCGGGTCAGGTGTGCCAAGGACATCGATCACGACGTCCTCGAACCGGCTCAGGACGTCGCCATCGACATACCGTGCCAAGAGCCTCCAGGCGTCTTCCCGGGACACGAGGTACCAGACATCCCCCACTCGGCGGACCGGCGGGTCCGGTTCGTTCGCCCACCGCGCGAGCGCTGCGTTGATCCCCTCGTAGGGGAGGCCTCCCAAACGGGCCAGCGCTTCCCGATCGCCGGCAGAAGTATGCTTCCATGTCCCCGCGAGCATCGCCGGAAGCAGCGCCGGCCCGTGCTGCGGGCCCGCCCAGGGCGGTTCCTGTAGCTCCGGGCTGACAGCGTGCTTCCGCCTGAACGCCATGAAGCTGCGGCGCGCCAGCAGCGCAAGCGCCCGCGCCCTGCCTTCCGGAACCCGGACATCCATCAACGCCGCGGCAGCCTCCTCCACGGTGATCCGAGGAATCGAGCAGCAATCCGAACCTGGGGTCCTCTCACGGCCGACGGGCACGAGCACGTGATGACCGCGGCGGGTGGCGTGGGTGACGGCTTCCACGCTGTCGAGCGCCATCGCGAGGATCAAGGGTGACTCACGCGCCGCCAGATCGTGCACCGCCTGCTCGGTTCGGACGACGACGGCACGCGCGAGCACGTTGTCACGCTCTTCGTCGGGCAACCTGTGGAAGGCAGCGGCGGCCACGGCCACAGCCTCCTCACGGGACTCCGCCTGCAGCGCGAGCTGACCGGGCTCGCCGCGAACCCACTCGTAGATGCGGCGGACTGCGCCCTCCCGGCCTGCGAGGAGGAGGGCGGGAGGTATGGGCGGGCGGGTGGCCCCAGCCCAGTCCTCGTAGAAGGTCTCCAGAGCCAGTGAATCTTCAGGCCGCTTTCCGAGGAGGGCCGAGAACCACAGGTGCACCGCGGGAGCCTGCTCGAGCCATGCCGCGAGATCGTCGGCGTCATAGGCGCGCACATCGGCCCAGACACCTTCATTTCGGCGCGCTGCGGCCCACGCTTCCGTTCCGGCCCAGCGGCGGGGCGTCACGAACACGAAGGTTGCTTTCGCACGGTCGATCTCCCCGGGTTGTCCGGTCCGCTTCCTGTAGTCCTCGTCAGCCTTGCGCTTGGTGTCTCTGCCGACCCCGAGCTCCCATCCCGAAAGTCCCGGCGGCACGAACGGGCCGGCCCCCTCGGCCACGACCACGCCATCCCATCCGGGAAGCTGGACGCCCTCCCCGGACCGGAAGCTCGCGCGCGTGACCCGCTGGCCGGTGGCAAACACGAGCCGGCGAACGAGCTCGGGCAGGAGGGCTTGCGCATCCCGGCGGTCGGCCCAGTGAACGAGATCCGTGGCGTCAACGAGCAGCATCGTCCTCATTCGCTTTCATCTTCCTCCTCACAGCCCCCGGATGATTCGGCCATGCGCGCGGGGTGTAGGAGATCTTCCGTTGAAAGGATCCGGTCGTCGCCAATGCGCTCCCGCACCAGCCGCCGGAAGGCCCGCCCGCGGTCGTCCGAGGCCACCAGCCACCCGCGGATGCTGCCCATGGCGAGACAGGCGGCCTCGCCCTTGCCCATGCGCTGCCTGAGCTCGGCGTACAGGGCGATCTCCTCGGGGTCGGTGCTCGATTCCCTCCGCAGGTGTCCGGCTTCGAGCGCACGCGCGAGCGCGTCGGCCTGGTCGGGACGGGTCACCTCCTCCACGACCTGATCCGGGACGAGGAAGTCCCAGCCCTGGAGCGAGCCGAGGAGGTCGAGGCGGCCCGCCTTGGCGAGGTGGATGACGACGCTCGCGTCCACGACCGCGGTCCTGGTGATTCCGGGCGGCGCCAAGCTCACTCCTCGGGTCGCGGCGCATCACCTTCGTCATCCTGCCCGAGATCATCGTCCGTCACGAACCGGTTCAGCTCGTTCCGGGAAACGCCGACCGTGGCCGCGAGCTCGCGGACCTTCGCGCGGGTGATCGCGTCGCGTCGGAAGGCCTCGAGGGCCAGTGCAAGGAAGCGGTGTCGGAATTGGTTGCGCGCCGCCTCGGAATCCGGCTCGGGGAGGTCGAGCAGCGTGGCGAGGGCTTTCCCGTCCCCATCGGCTTCCTGCTGCCGCAGCGCGTCGAGCTCCACTTGGCTGAGGAAGCCCAGGTTCTTGAGACGGTAGAGCGCCGCAAGGCGGCTCACCCCGAAGTGGTGCGCGAGGAGCACCACGTCGTGCATGTGGATCCTCTGGCTGCCGGGTTCGGGTCGGGCCTTGACCCGGTGGGCATCGTTCTCGTCGTAGATGTCGGCCTCGAGACGACTGGCTTGCCCCTTGCCGAGGCCCTGGATGAACGCTTCGACGCCGGGACGCGGCATCAGGAACGCTGCAGCGAACGCGTTGGCGCGCACCTCGAGAAGGCTCTCGGGCTCGCTCGCGCGGCTGATCGTCGCCCGTTGGTCGCGATCGAGGAGAACGTGACAGTACTCGT
>JAJPHY010000047.1 GCA_021325015.1 Actinomycetota bacterium
CACGGAGCACGCCGAGGGGAGTCCGCAGCTCGTGACTCGCCTCGTCGACGAACCGGTGCTCGCGATCGAACGCCGCCTGGAGCCGGGCGAGCATCTCGTTCAGGGTCGTGGCCAGGCTCGCAAGCTCGTGGTCGCGTGGCGGCACGGGCAGCCGTCGGTTTGGTTCGAGGAGAGAGATGGCCGCTGCCTCACGGCGAATGCGCTCCACGGGCCGGAGCGCCGCACCCACCAGGAGCCAGCCCCCGACGGAGATGAGCGCGAGCGCGACGGGTCCGCCGATCGCGAGGGTGGCCGCGAGCTGGAGCATTTCGTCCCTGCGATCCTGAAGCGAGGAGCCGACCATGAGCACGTACCGCCGATCAAGGTACGTGACCGGGAGCGCCAGCACCCGCGTGACGTTGTCGATCCCCGGGATCCGCCGGTCGAAGAACGCCGGACGGGTGATCGACCGGATCGTCCCTCCATCGAGGAGGCGAGCCCGCGCGACCACGTCGCTCGAATGCAGGATCCGGCCCTGCGAATCTGCGATCTGCGCGAACGCCTCATCGGACTCGATCAGGGTTGGCGACATGCTCGGCAGATCGGGCCCGCCCGTCCTGATCTGGGCCGCGACGACCTCTCCGCGGGACTCCAGGCCCTTGTCGACCTCGTCCAGGAGATCCGCTCCCATGCGGACGTACGCGAAGATCGACAGCGCGACCACCACCACCACCATCGCCGCCGTGAAGTCGAGCGTGATCCGGAGCTTCAGCGGGACGGCCATTCACCCTCGCTCCGGAGTCGATAACCAACTCCCCGGACGGTCTCGATCGACCGGCGCCCGAAGGGCCGGTCGATCTTCTCTCGGAGAAGGTGGATGAAGACATCGACGACATTGGAGTCGCCGTCGAAGGCGAAGTCCCACACGTGCTCGATGAGCCGGGGGCGCGTCACCACCTCGTCGGCGTGGCGCATGAGGTACTCCAGAAGGGCGAACTCCTTCGGGGTGAGGTCGATCCTGGCATCGCCCCGCCGCACCTCTCGGGAGGCGGGGTCGAGGCTCAGGTCTCCGGCCCGAAGGACCGCCGGCCGCGGCCCGGGCTCCCGGCGTGCGAGCGCCCGCAGCCGCGAGGAGCTCCGAGAACGAGAACGGCTTGGTCAGGTAGTCATCCGCTCCCGCGTCGAGGCCCGAGACGCGGTCGCGGACCGCGTCTCGGGCCGTCAGCATGAGCACCGGAGCCCACCGCCCTCTGTCACGGATCCGGCGACAGACCTCGAAGCCGTCGACATCGGGAAGGACGAGATCGAGCACGATCGCGTCGTAGTCGTTCTCGGTGGCCAGCCAGAGGCCGTCCTCGCCGGTTGAGGCCAGATCGACGGCGAATCCTTCCTCGCGAAGGCGCTGCTCCAGCACCTCCGCCATCGGCGGGTGATCTTCGACGACGAGCACGCGCACCCGATCCGAACCTCCCCGGACGCCGGCCTCACGGGTCAGTTGCGCGGATGAGCTTGGCATACTCGTTGCCGCCGGCCATCGTCCGTTCGAGCACGATACCCAGGCCCGGCGCGTACAGCTTTTCATCGACCGTGCCGGGCTCGAGCTGGGTGAACTCGAGGGTTCGCAGAACGCGGTGGAGGCGTCCGAACGGCACGCGAACGGACCCACCGCGGCTCACGACCCACGCCGTGTCCATCGCCTCTCCGCTCAGGCACTCCTGCCGATAGGCGTCGGGGGGCTCTGGGGTGGCCTCCATGATGAGCCCCGGCTTCGCGCCGTTCATTCCTGCCTTCCACGATCCCGAGGTATCGATCGTGCCGTCTGGCGTATAGGCTCTCGTGGCCTCGCCCAGGTACCAGACGTTGCCCCGATCGTCCTGCGCGTACCAGTCCGTCGTCCTCTCGAGGAGCGTGCTCCCATGCCTGGCCACGTCGGTCACGGCGGTAGCCGCGATGCCCTCGATCACCTTCGTCCTGTCGGTCACCGTGACCGTATCGATCTGCGTCCGGCCGTCCTTGATCCCGCGATACACGAGCACCCGCCCGACCGGCAGCGGGAAGAGCGGGTTATCCACGCGACCGACGAAGTGACCCGGATCGAGCACCGGGTGATAGCTGGCCGGACAGGAGGCCGGTGGCCGCGACGGGGGCCGAGGACGCGCAGCGGAGGTCGACGCGATCGCCCCGATCAATACGGCGGCGGCACCGGCGAACGTGACGAGCTTGTTGCCCATGGCGACTCCTTCCCGGTCGATCGGCGCATGGTGCGGCAGGGAAGATGAAGGGATCGTGAAGGCCGTCTCGACGTGGACGAGCTGGGCGCCCGCCTCCGCGAGGCCGGCGTGGCCGCGGTGCTGGGGGTCGGGTCGGCTCCGGCCTGACCAACCCGCTGGCTCGGCTCGGGGCCGATGCCCCGGACTCGGTCTGGTCGATCGACCTCGGGTCCCACGGGGCCTCGACGGGGCGCTACTCTGGTGGCGATGAGCACGCTCACCGCCATCATCGTCCCGTTCCTCGTCATCGCCGCGGTGATCGGCGTCGTCCTGACGCTGAGGGAGCGCGCGCTCGAGCCGGTCGCCGGGGACCGGCGGGCGGCCGTGCGCCCCCTCTGGGGCACGCCGGGTCTGTGGGTCGCCGTGTGCGCCACGCTCCTCCTGCTCGGGCTCTTCGTGGCGCCGAGGCTGCTGGGCGGCGTGTTCCTGTTCCTGCCGTTCATCTGGGTTCGGCGAGGCCGGAGCCGGGATCGGGATCGGCCCGACGCGTGAGGCGCTTCCTCGCTACGCCGATCGGGTGGGTCGCGCTGCTGTTCGTCGAGGGCGCCCTGCTGCTGTTCGTGGCCGACGTGCTGCTGCGAATCCTCCCCGGCCGGTCGAGCACGGTGTGGGGCGTGCTCGCCCTCGCGGCGGCGCTGACGTTCGCGAACTACACGCTGCGGCGCCGGTACCTGCGCTAGCCGCCGCTCCCCGCGCGCCCCAGCGCCCGCTCCGCGAACGCCGCCACCCGCCCTGCCGCCTCCGACTCGCGACGCCAGAAGAAGTGGTCGGTCCCGGGCACGATGTCGACCTCGGCGTTCGGCAACCGCCCGGCGAGGAGCTCGAGCTCGGGACGCGGCGAGAACGTGTCCCCTTGTCCGGACAGGAGCAGAACCGGTCTGCGGAACGTCCGCAGCCCGGAGGGGGGTGGAAGGGCCGGGAGCTCGGACCCGGACTCACCCAGCGGGAGGCCGACGAGCGCGAGTGCGCTCACCCGCTCGTCGTCGAGCGCCTCGCGCAGGGCCACGTTGGCCCCGAAGGACCACCCGCACACGAGGGTAGGCCCGAGGACCAGGCCTCGGACGAACCCGACGGCCGCCCGCACGTCCTCGACCTCGCTGCGTCCTCCGCCGAAGGTCCCCCCGGAGCGCATGACGCCCCGGAAGTTGAACGCGAGCGCGGTCAGGCCGGATCCGGCGAGCGCGTTCCGGATCGCCCAGAGCAGCGGGTGATCTTTGCTGCCGCCCCTGCGGGGCAGCGCGTGACAGAGGACGACGGAACCTCGGGGCTCGCCCTGGGGGCGTCGGATCTCGCCCTCGAGCGAGACGCCGTCGTCGGTCGAGAAACGAACCGGCTCGAGCACGTGGCACGATGGTAGTCGACGTGGACGAGCGGACGTTGGACCGACCGACGGGGTTCGCCATTCGCGACCCCCTGCCGTGGAGCGACCTGGTCGAGGTCGTGGGCACCGGCGAGCAGACCGGTTACGGGCACCTGTTCCTGCCCGAGACCTCGGGCCGGGACGCCTTCGCGACGCTCGCCGGGCTCGCCGCGCACACATCGACGCTGCGACTCGGCACCGGGGTGGTCACGACGGTGTCCCGCCGGGCGGCGACGACGGGCATGGCCGCGACGACCGTCCACGAGCTCTCGGGGGGTCGCCTGATCCTGGGCCTGGGGACCGGGCCGGCGGCCCCGGGGGCACTGCGCCGACTGCGCGAGCTGGTGCTCGCCCTGCGCCGGGCGTTCTCCGGAGAGGTCGCCGAGACCTCGGACGGGGAGCGCTTCCGGCTCGACCTGCGCCCCCCGGAGCCGCCGCCGATCTGGATCGCCGCGCTCGGGCCCGCGGCCGCGCGGCTGGCGGGGGAGGTGGCCGACGGCGTGCTCCTGAACTGGTGCCCGCCCGAGCGCGTCGCCTGGGCCCGCGAGCGGATCCGCGAGGGAGCGGAGCGGGCCGGGCGCGACCCGTCGGCGGTGACGGTTGCCGTCTACGTGCGGGCCTGTGCGGGCCAGGACCCCGAGGCGTCGGCGCTCGCGCTCGGCCGCGCCGCCGGCCAATACGCGTCGTACCCGGCGTATCGGCGACAGTTCGAGGCCGTCGGTCTGGGGGAAGAGGCGCGGGCCGCCGCGGCGGCGTTCGCGGCGGGACGCCCGGAGGCCGTCCCCAAGGCGATCGTCCGCCGGTGCTGCCTGCTGGGCCAGGCGAGCGAGTGCTCGGCCGGGCTCGACGCCTACCGAGAGGCGGGCGCCGACGTTCCGGTCGTCTACCCGGTCCCGGTCATGGAGCCGGTCAGCTCGATCCTGGGGACGCTGTTCGCGCTCGCCCCGCATCCGGCCGTGTCTTCGTAGGTCCAAGGGCGGTTGTCACCCGCCCTCGGGGTCGTATGATTTCCAAGGTCCGCACCGTAGAAAAGGGGAAAACGGATGACGTACACGATCTGCGAGCCCTGCATCGACGTGAAGGACCGGGCCTGCGTCGACGAGTGCCCGGTCGACTGCATCTACGAGGGAGGGCGGATGCTGTACATCCACCCGGACGAGTGCGTGGACTGCGGCGCCTGCGAGCCCGTCTGCCCCGTCACCGCGATCTTCTACGAAGACGACGTGCCCGCCGAGTG
>JAJPHY010000157.1 GCA_021325015.1 Actinomycetota bacterium
CGCGACTGACTGCCGCTTCCGCCAGCCGCTGCCTCGCCAGCGCGGCGCCGGAGATGCACCCTTCTCGGTCGTTGGCCTCCGCCGCCCCCTTCAGGTGCACCTCGGCCGCCAGAAGGTCGCCGGCGAGCAGTTCGGCCTCGCCCAGCATCAGCAGCGCCAGCGCCGCGCCAGTCGCCGAGCCCGCCTCGTCCGCGATCCTCATCATCTGGCGCGCGAACTCGGCAGCAGTCTCATAGCCCTCCGGTCCGTTGAGGTAGTACTCGGCGAGGCACAGGTGGGCGTCGTAGACGATGGGCTCCATGTTGGCTCGCATCCGCATGGACTCTGCGAGCTCGTCTGCGAATCGCTCGCGCCATCTCCCCTGGGCCATCGCGACTTTGGCGAGGATCACCGCGGCCTCTCCGAGCTCGCGGCCCAAGCCGGCGTCGAGGGCGATCGCCCTCGCCTCCTCCGCCGCTCGCTCCGCCTCCGCGATCTCGTTGCGGTTCATGTGCACCAGGGCCCACGCGAGAAGCGCATGCGCACGCTCGGCCTCGGAGGGCTGCGGGGCGCCCTCGAGGGCGAGCACGTCTTCGTAGAGGGCGACCGTATCGCGGTCCGGTCCGACGCCGAGGTGATCGCTGAGCGCCTCGCGTAGGCGCTCGAAGCGCCGGATCGCCTCCCGGCGCTCCCCGGCCTCGAGATGAGCGCGCATGAGCGCGCGCGCCGCTTGCTCGTCGGTCGGGACTTCTTCGGTGAGCCGATCCCACAGCGCTCCGGCGCGCAGCACGTCCAGGTAGCGCCGGCGCAAGCGGCCGCGCGGCTCGACCAACCAGGACTCGTATCGGTCGTCCCGAAGGAGGTCGCCCCGATACAGATCTGCGGCTGAACGGCAGAACGCCTCGTCCTCGCCATCCAGCGCTCGCTGCGCGGCGGCCTCGAAGCGCTCCACGTCCGTCTCGACGTGGGCATCGGGCCACAGCACGAGCACGCCGCGCTCGTTCACGATCGCCCGCTCGTCACCGGTCGCGAGCCGGGCGAAGTGCAGGGCCTTGCGGAGGTTGGTGCCGGATGCCTCCGGATCGCTCTCGGGCCAGAGCGTCTCCATGACTTCGGTCCGGTGCACCCGGTGGGCAGGGGCGAGCGCGAGCAGCTTCAGCACGTCGGCGGCGCGGCGGCTGCGCCAGGCGTCCCCCGAGATCGGAACGCCGTCGATCGCGACCGAGAACCGGCCGAGGAGCTGGATCGCCACCGTGCGCACGGCAGGGGAATCGTACAGAGGAGCCCCGGCCCCGGCCAGCCCACCGCGCGGAACGGTCGCGGAACGGTCGTCCCCCTAGCGTAGACGGCCGGAAGGAGGTGAGGAACGGATGGCTCTGTACATGGATGTGCACAACAGCCTCCCCGACGGCACCACCGCAGCCGACGTCGCAGGAGCCCACGCCGCTGACCTTCAGGTTCAGGAACGCCACGGCGTGCGCTACCTCAACTACTGGGTGGACGAGAGGGGGGGCAAGGTCTTCTGCTTGGTCGAGGCGCCCAACGCCGACGCCGCGCACGCGGTGCACCGCGAGGCGCACGGACTGGTCGCCGACGAGATCTACCCCGTCCTGCAGGGATGAGCACAGACGGGCGTCGGAGACCTGTTGGGTGCTCGGACCATCGACGCTAGGGGGAAGGAGGACCTTCCGTCGTGAGCACAGAGACGAACGACATAGGCAGCACCCCCCCGACGGAAACACGCAAGGTCGGGGCCGCGTTCCTCGATGCCCTGGCGGCCCGGCGATTCACCGCAGCTAGGTCGCTTCTGGCCGATCACGTTCGGTTCAGGATGCTCCTCCCGAGCGGGCTCAAGACCGAAGCAGACGCCGACGCCACTATCGGCCGGTTCATCGGCTGGTTCGCCGACGGCGACCCCTTCGAGGTCGAGGCTTCGAGCGCCGGAGAGGTCGAAGGGCGCGCGGCGGTGACCTATCGCTTCCGCCTTCACGATGCCGACGGATGGCAGGTCATCGAGCAGCACCTGATGCTCGACGTGGACGCCGACGGACGCGTGAAAGCGATCGACCTGCTGTGCTCGGGCTTCCGCTCGATCGCCATGTGTGAGCCCGACCGCGTGCACCGCTTCGACGCGGGAAACCTCGGGTGCGCCGACGGTCTTGCCGGGGAGTTCCGCCGGCACATGCAGCAGATCCCGGTCGGCCACGTGCTCGTGGTGAGCACGCGCGATCCGGCGGCCAAAGAGGATCTGCCTCCGCTGGCACGCATGATGGGCCACGTCGTTCGTTCGATCGAGGCGCCCGGCGACGGACGCCTCCTGATGAGCGTGGAAAGGGGACGATGAGATGAGCGACAAGCTGATCTTCAACTGCACCCACGGCAAAGAAGACCCTGAGCGCGCGACGCTGCCGTTCGTCGCCGCGAACATCGCGGCGGCCGCGGGGCAGGAGGCGATCGTGCTGTGCACGATCGAGGCCGTGTGGCTGGGGACCGAGAGCGGAACCGACGGGATCGCGCAGCCGGGCCTGCCGGTGCTCGGTGATCTGTACCGTGAGTTCATCGACAACGGCGGAAACGTATGGCTGTGCGGCGCGTGCACCAAGCCGCGCGGGATCACCGAAGAGCAGCTCGTGAAGGGCTCCACGATCGTCGGCGCAGCAAAGGTCGTCGAAGAAGTGATCTCCGGCGCGAAGACCGTGGCGTTCGCCTAGCGGGGAGCCCGTCATATCGCAGGGAGAGGAGCCGGATGCACCGGCTCCTCTCCCTTCCCACTCGAGAGCTCTCGAGAAAGGCTCGTGGAGGTGAGCGGCGGTGAATGCGGTCAGAGGGGCGCATCCGACGCTTTCGCCGCCACCCTGCGCCAGATCCTCAGTGTTGAAGGGTGAGGTTGCTGGCTCCGGCCGGCCCTGACACGACCCGACCCCAATCTCGAGCATCGACCCAGACGCTCTGACCGGCGGCGTTCGGGTTCTTACGGTGTTCCCTTCGCCTCCGCGAGAGCCTCTACCAACGGACGCGCCAGATAGTACGCTGATAGCGTAATATTCTTGCCCATGCAACGGCTCTTCTCCTCCCCTCTGGCCCTGGCGGCGGTGGTGGCGCTCGACCAATGCCCTTCCGGGCTCCGTCTGGTCGAGCTTTCCGAGGCCACGGACACCGGTCCATCTGCCGCACAGCGGGCCACCCAGATCCTCATCGCCGACGGGTTCGTCGAGCGCGACGCGGGCCCTCGCCCGCGCTACCGCTTGAGGGGGGACCACCCGGCCTCGGCCGCTCTGGTAACCCTGGCCCAGCGAGGCCTACCGATCGAGCGCGCCATCGACGCCGCCTCCCGGGCCAACCGCGCCGTCGGATTCGTGGCGAGGGACCCGGGCGGGTACGCGGTCGTCATCGGGCGGTTCGCCGAGCCTGGCGACGAGACCCGTCTCCGCGCTGCCCTACGAAGCATCAACGAGGACCGCGACGACGCTCGGGTGATCGAGCTGTACCGGCACGACGAGTTCCGCGAGCTCGTGAGGCGGTCGCGGAGCTACGCGGATCGGCTGTCCGGGATGAAGGTCCTGAAGGGCGCCGTGGACCGCTTCTTGCCCCGGCCGCCGCGCCGGGCCGGACCCCGCAAGCCGCTGGGCCACCTTCCTTTGTCGCTTGGCAAGCCGTCGCGGCGCGCACTCGAAGCGCTGGCCAGGCGGCACGGACTGGCCAGGGTCGTCGTGTTCGGATCTGCGGTCCGATCCGACTTCGGGCCGGGATCCGACGTGGACGTCCTGGTCGAGCCGAGGCCAGACGTCCGGCTCGGGCTCGACGACGTGGTTCGGCTTCGCGAGCAACTGGAGGAAGCCTTCGGTCGCGACGTGGACGTGGTGAACGCCCGGTTCGCCCGGCCCGGGGTCCTGCGGGCGGCGGCGGCCGAGGGGGTGGTGCTCTACGGATGAGCGGGACCGGGACCTGCTGGAAGCGGTCGCAGAATGCGCGCGGCTTGCGCTCGACTACGCCCGCGATCAGGGCCCGGACTGGGTTCGTGATCAGAAGACCGTCGATGCGATCGCCAAGCGCGTCGAGGAGATCGGCGAGCTTGCCAAGCGCGTGGAGCCGAAGGTCCTCGCGGCGATCCCGGGTGTCGATTGGAAAGGGGCGAAGGCCTTCCGCGAGATCCTCTCTCACGAGTACGGGCGCCTCGACCTCGACGTTCTGGCCGACGTGGTCGGGCAGAAGCTCCCGGGACTTCTCGCCGGCGTGGAGAAGGCCCTTCCCGGCGAGCGCTGAGATCACCCCGTTTGCCCGGCCTCTCTTGACGAAGTGGGAGCCCCTCATGCCTGATCTTCGCCGACCCGAGGCCCTGGAGGAAGAAGTCACCCGGCATCTGCCCGCCTTGTCGCAGACCACTTGCAAACGTCCGGAACACCACGAGGCACCACAGGCCAGCACCAGACGGCATGAGATGGCGCCCCACGGCGGACTCGGCGGCACGAAACAGCATCAGCCCGCACCCGCCGAGACGACCCTCCACGAACTTCAAGACCGGTGTGGGGGCGAGAGCTCCCAGGCGGGTTCGATTCCCGTCCGCCTCCGCGAAGGGAACACTGTAAGAACCCCGGGCACGAAGTAGAGCCGTCCGGAGCTCTCCGGGCAAGTCGTCTGTTGGCAGGGAGGGCGCAAGGTCGCACTCGGTCTCGAAGCGGCTCTGCTCGGTTTCCAGGGCCGTGATCTCTCGCTGGAACGCCGAGATGCGACGACGCACGCGGCCTCGGGGAGCTTGCCCGACTCGAACGCCGTCAGGTACCGGTCGGCCGACCTCAGCCTCCAACGATCTCCAGACCCATCTCGCGAAGCTGACGGGCGTGGGCCGGCACGAAGCGTGGCCTCACGCAACGCATAGGCCGTCGGCGGTCTCCAGCCGAGACCGCTGCGTGGCCGCCGGTGGTTGTGGATGGTTCTCCAGTCAATGATGACCGTTCGCGCCTCGAGCACGGAGTCGAATGCATCGACCGAGAGCACCTCGTCGCGGACGCGGGAGCCGAAGACTCCACGAACGGGTTCTGCCACGGCGAGCCGGGCTCGATGAAGCTGCGGCCGGCCGCGCTTCGAACGGGTCGTACGCGCCGGCGTGATGCCTCAAACGGTGCGGGGTCGCCATGGCTCGTGCTCGTGCGCGAGCCAGACCAGCTCGGGGTCGAGCGC
>JAJPHY010000164.1 GCA_021325015.1 Actinomycetota bacterium
ACCCGAGCGCCGTTCCCGGGCCTGAACGAGGACGAACGCGTCCGCCACAAGGGCGAGCTCGTGTACCCGAACCTGATGCTCAGCCTGTCGGCCGACCACGTCGCCGCGTTCACCCTCTGGCCGCTCGGGCCCGGCCGGACCGTGATCCACTGCGACTTCCTGTTCCACCCGGACGAGATGGCCAAGCCCTCGTTCGACCCGTCCGACGCCGTCGAGTTCTGGGACCTCGTCAACCGGCAGGACTGGCGGATCTGCGAGAGCGTGCAGCGCGGCATGTCCTCGCGCGTGTTCGCGTTCGGCTACTACGCGCCGATGGAGGACCTCTCGCTCGACATCCGCCGGTACGTGGGGGAGCGCGTCCCCGAGCTCGCCGAGAGCGCCGGGCTCGAGCCGGCCGATCGCGGCTAGCGGGAGCCCCCGTCCTCGCGCGCGGCCGCTGCGTGGCGCAGCCGCGCGACGATCTCGTCGTGGAGCAGGCCGTTGGTGGTGAGGGCGCTCGAGCCGTGCCCCGGGGGCTCGCCCTCGAAGGTCGTGACGGTGCCGCCGGCCTCCTCGACGACGACCTGGACGGCGGCGACGTCCCAGGTCGCGAGCTCGGGTTCGAACATCACGTCGGCGGACCCGCGGGCCACGAGCATGTGACCCCAGAAGTCGCCGTATCCACGGTCTCGCCGGGCCTCGAGCACGATCTCGCGCAGTGCCTGGCCGTACTCGCCCGCGAGCCACTCAGCGACGTCGGAGTGGACGATGAAGGAGCGCGAGATCCGATCGGCGGTCGAGACGTGGATCGGGGAACCGTTCAGCCTGGCCCCGGCGCCGCGGGCCGCCTCGTAGCGCTCGCCGAGCGCGGGCGCGTTCGCCACGCCGACGACCGGCTCGTCCGCCACCGCGAGCGCGATCAGGGTGGCCCAGACCTGGACCCCGTCGGCGAAGTTCTTCGTGCCGTCGATCGGGTCGATGATCCAGCATCGCTCGCCCTCGCCCTCGAGCCCGTTCTCCTCGCCGAGGATGGCGTCGCCCGGGTACCGCTCGCGGATCCGCTCCCGGACCATGGCCTCGATGGCCGTGTCGGCCTCGGTCACAGGTGTTCGGTCGGGCTTGAGCCGGACCTCGAACTCATGGCCGAAGTACCGCATGGCGATTCGGCCGGCCTCCTCGGCAAGCCGGGCGGCGAAGGCGAGCTCCTCCTCGAACACGCGCTCACGCTACCCCAGCGGGGGCCTCGGCGACCGGACCGAGCCTCGCGAGAGCGGATTTCCGATACCCTCCACTGGCGATGCAGACCACCGTCGAGGAGACCGACAAGCACACCGTCAAGCTGACCGTCGAGGTCCCGCCGGAGGACTTCGGCCGGGACCTCGACCGGGCGTACCGCAAGATCGCCCAGCAGGTCAGGATCCCGGGCTTTCGCAAGGGCAAGGTCCCCCGCAAGGTCATCGACGCCCAGATCGGCCGGGAGGCCGTGCTGGGCGAGTTCCTCGAGGACGCCGTGCCCGCCTACTACCGCGAGGCGATCCGCGAGCACGAGCTCGCGCCGATCGCCGACCCGGACATCTCGCTCGAGCAGATCGAGGAGGGCAAGCCCCTCGTGTTCACGGCCACGGTCGAGGTCCGCCCCCGCCTGAAGCTCGAGCGGAGCGACTACGTTGGCGTCCGCGTCGAGCGCCCGTCGGCCGAGGTCACCGACCGCGAGGTCGACGAGATGGTGGACCGCCTGCGGGAGCGGTTCGCCGAGCTCGAGCCGGTCGCTCGCCCGGCTCGGACCGGCGACTACGTCGTGATCGACCTGCGCGCGTCCGTGCACGGTCAGGAGGTCCCCGAGGCCACCCGGCCGGACTACCTGTACGTGGTGGGCTCGGGCGAGTTCGTCGGCAGGCTCGACCAGGAGCTCGAGGGCGCGCGGGCCGGGGAGATCCTGAAGTTCAACGCCAACCTCGACGAGCGGTTCGGCGAGCGCGCCGGCGAGGAGGTCTCGTTCCAGGTGCTCGTGAAGGAGGTCAAGGGCAAGCGCCTGCCGGCCGCCGACGACGAGTTCGCGAAGGTGGCCTCCGAGTTCGACACCCTGGCCGAGCTCCGGGACAGCCTGCGCGAGCAGCTTCGCAAGACGAAGGAGCGCCAGGCGGACGCCGACGTGCGCGACGCCGTGCTCCAGGAGCTCGTCAAGCGGGTCGACGTCGAGCTCCCCGACACGCTGGTGGACGAGGAGACCGAGCACCGGGTTCGGCACGCCCGCGAACGCGCCGAGCGGGCGGGGCTCACGATGGAGCAGCTCCTCGAGTCCCAGGGATTCGACGAGCTCCGGTTTCGAAGCGACGCAAGGGCCCACGCGATCCGCGCGATCAAGGCCGACCTGGTGCTCGAGGCGGTGGCCCGCGCCGAGGGAATCGAGGTCACCGCGGACGAGCTCGGATCGGAGATCTCCTCGTTCGCGGCGGCGCTCGGCCGCGACCCCAAGGAGGTGGCGCGGACCCTCGAGCGGAGCGGCCAGGTCGTATCACTGGCCGGTGATATCATCCGATCCAAGGCGCTCGACTTCCTCGTCGAGCACGCCGAAATCGTGTCGGTGGGCGAGAGCCGCGCGGCAGACGAGGTCTCGGACGAGGCCGGCTCCGCCTCCGAGCTCGAGCCGTCGGAGGCCGAATCATGAGCGAGCTGAAGGACTACCTCGTTCCCGTGGTCGTCGAGCAGACCAGCCGCGGCGAGCGTTCGTTCGACATCTACTCCCGGCTCCTCAAGGAGCGGATCGTGTTCCTGGGAACGCCGATCGACGACGCGGTCGGCAACCTCATCATGGCCCAGCTGCTGCACCTCGAGTCCGAGGACCCGGAGAAGGACATCAACCTGTACATCAACTCTCCGGGCGGCGACATCACGGCGCTGTTCGCCATCTACGACACGATGCAGTACATCAAGCCGGACGTGTCGACCATCGTCATGGGTCAGGCGGCGTCCGCCGCGGCGGTGCTGCTGCTGGCCGGCACCAAGGGCAAGCGATACGCGCTGCCGCACTCCCGCGTGCTCCTGCATCAGCCGCACGGCGGCGCTCAGGGTCAGGCGGTCGACATCGAGATCCAGGCGAAGGAGATCATCCGCTATCGCCGGTTGCTGGACGAGATCATCGCGCTCCACACGGGCCAGCCGCTCGAGAAGGTGTCCAAGGACACCGACCGGGACTTCATCCTGACCGCGGAGGAGGCCGTGGCGTACGGCGTGGTCGATGAGGTGATCACCAGTCGCAAGATGCAACGTGAACTTGCGACGGCCGCCGCCGGAGGCTCGTAGAATCAGGCCGGAGGCCGGGTCAGGAGCCCGGCCGCTCGGTTCAGGGGGCTTGGGGGCATGGGGCGGTTGGGAGACTCGGACCTGCTGAAGTGCTCGTTCTGCGGGAAGAGCCAGAAGCAGGTGAAGAAGCTCATCGCCGGCCCCGGCGTGTACATCTGCGACGAGTGCATCGACCTCTGCAACGAGATCATCGAGGAAGAGCTCTCCGAAACCTCCGACCTCAAGCTCGAGGAGCTGCCCAAGCCGCAGGAGATCTACGCTTTCCTCGACGACTACGTGATCGGCCAGGAGCAGGCCAAGAAGGTCCTTTCGGTCGCGGTCTACAACCACTACAAGCGCATCCAGGTCGGCGCCAAGGACGGAGACGTCGAGCTGCAGAAGTCCAACATCCTGATCCTCGGCCCCACCGGGTGCGGCAAGACGCTGCTCGCCCAGACCCTCGCCAAGATGCTGAACGTCCCCTTCGCGATCGCCGACGCGACCGCGCTCACCGAGGCCGGCTACGTCGGGGAGGACGTCGAGAACATCCTGCTGAAGCTCATCCAGGCGGCCGACTACGACGTCAAGAAGGCCGAGACCGGCATCATCTACATCGACGAGGTGGACAAGATCGCGCGGAAGAGCGAGAACCCCTCGATCACGCGCGACGTCTCCGGCGAGGGCGTGCAGCAGGCGCTGCTCAAGATCCTGGAGGGCACGACGGCATCGGTCCCGCCGCAGGGCGGACGCAAGCACCCGCACCAGGAGTTCATCCAGATCGACACCACCAACATCCTGTTCATCTGCGGAGGCGCGTTCGCCGGCCTCGAGAAGATCATCGAGAGCCGGATCGGCAGCCGGGGGATCGGGTTCGGGGCGGACGTGCGACGCGTGGAGGAGAAGGACCTCGGTGCGATCCTGGGCAAGGTGCTGCCCGAGGACCTGCTGAAGTACGGGCTGATTCCCGAGTTCGTCGGTCGCCTGCCCGTCCTCACGCATGTGCACAACCTCGACAAGCAGGCGCTCGTCGACATCCTCACCAAGCCGAGGAACGCGCTCGTCAAGCAGTACCGGAAGTTCTTCGAGTTCGACGGGGTGGATCTGGAGTTCACCGACGACGCCCTCGACGCGATCGCCGATCAGGCCATCCTCCGCGGGACCGGCGCGCGGGGCCTGCGGGCCATCATGGAGGAAGTCCTGCTGAACGTGATGTACGAGCTGCCGTCCCGGCAGGACGTCACCAAGTGCCAGGTCGACCGCGACGTCGTGCTCTCCGGCGTGAACCCGACCCTCGTACCGCGCGAGGTTCCCGCGCCCCGCGTCCGCAAGGAGCGAACCGCCTGACGCCCTTCCCGACGGGGCTCGTCGGCCTCAGGCGAGCTCGTCCGCCAGCTCCCGAGCTCTCCTGATCTCCAGCAGCGATCCCAGCTCGTCGAAAACGCCGGCCGCCGGGTCGAGTGTGCTCCGCGCGTCCTCGCGCCGTCCGGCCGTCGCGAACGCCTCGGCGAGGAGCAGCTCGGTGCGGGCGAGCTCCCATCGGGCGCCGAGCTCCCGGAACCCCGTCCGTCCTCGCTCCATGAGCGCGATCGCCTCGTCGGGCCGCCCATCCGCCAACGCGGCACGGCCATCGAGCCTGTCCAGATGTGCGGGAAGGGCCCGGAGTCCCGCGGCCCCGGCGTAGGCACGAGCCTCCACGAGGAAGCTCGGCACCTGGCTCCATCGAGCCGAGACCGCGAGCAGATCGGCGACGACCTCGCATCTGAAGGGCGCGGCGACCCTCGAGTCGACGTGCGCGACCTCGTCGACGAACGCCCAGGCCTGGTCGCTTTGGCCGCGTCGTGCGGCGGCCCAGGCGAGCCAGTAGTTGGCCACCACGGGTCCGTGGTGGTGCACCCGTCCTCGCTCCTCCCGGAGGATGGACAGGAGGCGGTGCGCCTCGGGCGCGTCCCGGGCATCGTTGACGAAGGCGGCGGCTCCGTAGACGTGGGTCATGAAGTACGGGGGCTTGTCGGCGCGGTCCCCGAGCAGCACCTCGCACTCGCGGAACAGCTCCAGCACGCGATCCCACGACCCGCGCTCGAACTCGGCGAATCCGACCCAGTTGGTGTTGTGGAGCTGGACCCCTTCCGCCTGATCGCGCGCCCGGGTGCTCCCTTCCAGCCCCAGTCGGATCGCGTCCTCGTAGTTGCCGATCATCGCGTTGATCCACGCCCCCATCGCGAAGATGTCCCCGATCTCCCAGGGGTCCTCGATCAATTCGGCAATCGCCAGACGGCGTTCGATCGTGGCCAGGCTTTGTCCGTACAGGCCGCGCGTCACGGCCGCGGAGCTCGCGCCGTCCAGCGCGACCGACGCGAGGTCCGGGCGGCCGAGTCGCATGGCGATGTCGGCCGCGCGCTCTCCGTCTGCGGCCGCCTGCTCGTACTCCCGGGGAGCGACCGTTCGCAGGAACGAGAACGAGAAGGGTCCGAAGGCTCGCGCCGAGAGCAGTCGCACGCCCTCCTCGGTCTCCTCGTCCGGCAGGTACCGGAAGCCGAGGTCGACGTACCGGCGGATCTCCTCCTCGACGAAGATCTCCTTCATCGATCCCGGCCAGCGGAGCGGGCTCTCGACCGCGCGCGCGCACGCGCGGGCGATCGCCAGGGGGTCCCCGGGGGCGTGCTCGATCCGCAGGTCGGCGGCCTCGCGCCACGCCCCCCAGGCGACGTCGCCCTGGTAGTCGTTGAGCGCGATCGAGCCCTTGACCTCGAGCGCCTCGGCGCGCTCGAGGGGACCCGAGGCGAGGAGCAGTGCCTGGTCGACCAGGCTGCTGGCCTTGCGCACCGCGAACCGAAGCCGCGCCTCCTCGGCGGCGGACAGGAGCGACCGGTAGGCCTTGCGCCGCAGGTCCTCGGCCGCCGCGGGATCGGAGACCAGGCCCTCGCGCACGCCCGTGTACGCCTCGGCGTAGTGGTAGGCGAGGAGCTCGATGAACTCGTTCGCCCGCCGGCCGGCGGTCTCCTCGATCCAGGCGGCGACCTGCGCGTGGGCCCCGGCGCGCTCGCGGCGAGGGAGGCTCTCGTAGGCGACCTCTCGGGTGAGGACGTGCTTGAAGACGAACTCGGGCTCCCCCGCGACCGAGGACGACAGTCGCGACAGGACGAGCTCGCGCTCCTCGAGCCGGTCGAGGATCTCGCGGACGCGGGCTCGCTCGCCGTTCAGCAGCCTGCCGACCGGCCCCGGCCAGAACACGCGGCCGACGACGGCCGCTCGCTGCAGCGTGCGCTTCTCGGCGGGGTCGAGCAGGTCGATCCGCGCCGCGAGGACCGCCTGCACGGTGTCCGGGATCTGCACGTCGGCGAGCTCGGGCGAGGCCCGCCACCGATCCTCGTCCCGCACGATGAGGCCCTCGTCGATCAGGTGGCGGACGATCTCCTCCAGGAAGAACGGGTTCCCCTCGGCGCGTTCAAGCATCGCGCCGTGTACCGACGCGGGCAGGTCCTCGACCTCGAGCAGGAAGCCGATCAGGCGATCGGCGTCCTGCGGGGAAAGAGGCTCGAGGGCGATCGAGGACACGTTTTTCCTCCCGCCCCACCCGGGCCGTTGCTCTGCGAGCTCGGGCCTGGCCGGACAGAGGAACAGCACCGGCCCCACGACGCGCTCCGCGAGGTCCTCCACCAGGTCCAGGAGGGCCGGATCGGCCCAGTGGACGTCCTCGATCACGACGATGAGCGGCGAGCGGGCGGCGATGGCCGAGAACAGCGACCGCCAGGCCGCATGGATCTTCGATCGGATCTCCCGGGGCTCGGCCGTCCGGAACGGGAACCGCGGGTCCTCGACCCCGACCGTGTAGGCGAGCGCCGCGGCCACCCTTCGCGGGTCGGCGGCCACGTCGGAGGTGAGCACGTCGACCCCGAACGCGACGATCCGCTCGAGCGTGGCCTGCGGCGGGTCCGTGTCGCGGACGCCGGCCAGGGCTTTCAGGATCTCGGCCATCGGCCAGTACGTCACCCCTTCGCCGTACGGCAGCGTGCGACCGACGACCACCTTCGGGCGGGGCTCAAGCCCGCCGGCCCAGTCGAGGAACTCGCGCACGAGCCGGCTCTTGCCGACCCCCGGCTCGCCGTAGATCGTCACGAGGTTCGGACGTGCCTCGGCGACGGCGCGGTCGTAGACGACCCGGAGCAACGCGATCTCCTGATCCCGGCCCACCATCGGGGCGCGAAGCCCGGGCACCCCCCGCTCCGGGCGCTCCGGCGCGGCGTCGAGGAGGAGGACCGCGGGCACGGGATCCTGCTTCCCGCGAAGCCCGCGCTCCGGGAGCTCCCGGTAGCGGAACCCTCGGGCCGCCCGCGCGGTGCGTTCGGCCACCACGATGGCGCCGGGCTCGGCCGACTGCTCCAGCCGCGCCGCGGTGTTCACCGCGTCCCCGGTCACCATCGGCTCGCCGGGCCGTGGGCTCGTGGCGGCCAGGACCTCCCCGGTGTTGACCCCCGTGCGGATCCGTAGCGAGACGCCGTGGCGCGCCTGGAGGTCCGCGTTCACGCGCTCCATGCGCCGACGCATCCGCAGCGCGGCGCGGAGGGCCCTCGCCGGGTCGTCCTCGTGGGCGGCCGGGACGCCGAAGACGGCCATGATGGCGTCGCCGATGAACTTCTCCACGGTGCCGCCCTCGGCCTCGATCTCCTCGCGCATGGCCGAGAAGTACGCGCCCAGGATCTCCTGGAGGTGTTCGGGGTCCAGGCGCTCGCCCAGCGTGGTCGAGCCGGTGACGTCGGCGAACAGGATCGTGACGACTCGACGCTCTTGCCCCGCAGGGACGGGGGCCCGTTCAGAAGTCGGCGCCCCGCATGCGGAGCAGAACCGGGCGCCCGCGGGGAGCTCCGCGCCGCATGCGCCGCAGGTCGAGACGAGCGGAGCCCCGCAGGTTGCGCAGAAGCGCGCTCCCTCGAGGTTCGCATTCCCGCAGCTCGAACAGGCCCCCACCGCCCACGAGTGTACGTCCTCGGCCCTGACGGGCATCTCGTAGACTCGCGCGCATGAACGTGCCGGACAAGCCAACGCTCGACGGCCTGGAAGCCAAGTGGGACGAGTGGTGGGAGGCCGCGGGCACGTACCGATTCGACCGGTCGAAGCCGCGGGAGCGCATCTACGCGATCGACACGCCTCCGCCCACCGTGAGCGGCTCGCTGCACGTGGGCCACGTGATGTCCTACACGCATACCGACCTCATCGCCCGGTACAAGCGCATGCGGGGCTTCGAGGTCTTCTACCCGATGGGCTGGGATGACAACGGGCTGCCGACCGAGCGCCGCGTCCAGAACTACTTCGGCGTGCGGTGTGACCCAACGCTCCCGCCGGTCGAACGCTTCGACGCGTCCGCTCTCGAGCGACCGGAGGGCGCCGAGCCGGTCCCCGTGAGCCGGCAGAACTTCATCGAGCTCTGCGGCCGCCTCACGTCCGAGGACGAGCGGGGCTTCGAAGCGCTGTTCCGACGGCTCGGTCTCTCGGTCGACTGGACCCACACGTACACGACGATCGGCGAACGGGCGCGACGGGCCTCCCAGCGATCGTTCCTGAGGCTCGTGCGGGCCGGCCTCGCCTACTCGGCCGAGGCCCCGACGATGTGGGACGTCGACTTCCAGACGGCCGTCGCGCAGGCGGAGATCGAGGACCGGGAGCGCGACGGGCTCTATCACCGCGTGAGGTTCCTCCGCGAGGACGGCGAGCCCGTGGAGATCGAGACCTCGCGGCCGGAGCTCATCCCCGCGTGCGTCGCCCTCGTGACCCATCCCGACGACGACCGGTACCGGGGGCTGGTCGGCAGCCGGGTGCTCACGCCGCTGTTCCGGGTGGCGGTCCCGGTCGTGGCCCACGAGCTCGCCGAGCCCGACAGGGGAACGGGCATCGCCATGGTGTGCACGTTCGGCGACGTCACCGACGTGACCTGGTGGCGCGAGCTCGGACTGCCGGCCCGCGTCGTCGTCGAGCGCGACGGCACGATCGGAGCTCGGACGTTCGGGGCCCCGGGGTGGGAGTCGGAGGATCCCGAGCGCGCCAACGCGGCGATCGCCGAGCTCGCCGGGCTGCCGGTCGAGCGAGCCCGCCGGCGAATCGCCGAGATGCTGCGCGCCGACGGCGCCCTCGTCGGGGACCCCACGCCGGTCCGCCACGTGGTGAAGTTCTACGAGAAGGGCGACCGTCCGCTCGAGGTCATCACGAGCCGTCAGTGGTTCATCCGGACGCTCCGCTTCCGGGAGGAGCTGCTCGAGCGGGGTCGCCAGCTCGCCTGGCATCCGCCCTTCATGGGGGCCCGCTACGCTTCCTGGGTCGAGGGACTGAACGCCGACTGGGCGGTGAGCCGTCAGCGGTACTTCGGCGTGCCGATCCCCGTGTGGTACCCGCTCGACGATCGGGGACGGCCGGACTACGAGCACCCGATCCTGCCGGAGGAGCCCGCGTTGCCCGTCGATCCGCAGGAGGTCGCTCCGCCCGGCCACGACCCCGAGGCGCGGGGCCGCCCCGGCGGCTTCGCGGCCGACCCCGACGTGTTCGACACGTGGGCGACCTCGTCGCTCACGCCGCAGATCGCCGCGGGCTGGGAGGAGGACCCCGACCTGTTCGCCCGGCTGTTCCCGATGGATCTCCGGCCGCAGGCGCACGAGATCATCCGGACCTGGCTCTTCTACACGATCCTGCGCGCCCACCTCGAGCACGGGTCGCTGCCCTGGTCGCACGCGGCGATCAGCGGCTTCGTGCTCGACCCCGACCGCAAGAAGATGTCCAAGTCCAGGGGCAACGTCGTGACGCCGATCGAGATGTTCGAGCGACACAGCGCCGACGCGGTCCGGTACTGGGCCGCGAGCGCGCGGCTCGGGGTCGACGCGGCGTTCGACGAGCAGCAGATGCGCGTGGGGAGGCGGCTGGCGATCAAGATCCTGAACGCCTCCCGGTTCGTCCTGTCGCTCGAGGCCGAGGCGGGGCCCATCACCGAGCGCCTGGACCTCGCCATGCTGGCCTCGCTCCGCGACACGGTCCGAGAGGCCACCGAGGCTCTGGAGGACTACGAGCACGCGCGCGCGCTCGACGCGGTCGAGCGGGCCTTCTGGGACTTCACGGACGACTACCTCGAGCTCGTGAAGCAGCGGGCCTACGGCGTCCACGGTCCCGAGGCGGCGGGGTCGGCCGTGGCCGCGCTGCGCACGGCCCTGGACGTCATGCTGAGGCTGTTCGCGCCGTTCCTGCCGTACGTGACCGAGGAGGTGTGGTCGTGGTGGCGCGAGGGCTCGATCCATCGTGCCGCCTGGCCGACCCCGGACGAGCTTCCGGCGCTCGACGATCCCGACGTCTACCGGGTGGCGGCGGCGGTGCTCACGGCCGTGCGGAAGGAGAAGGCCCTCGCGAAGGTCTCGCTGCGGACGCCGGCAAGGCGGGTGGCCGTCGGCGACACCTCCGAGCGGCTCGCCAAGCTCCGGGCGGCGGAAACGGACCTCCGCGAGGCCGGGCGCATCGAGGACCTCGATCTGCGCGAGGCCCCGGCGCTCGAGGTGCGGACCGAGCTCGCCCGCACGGGGGACTGAGCCCCGTGCGCTTCGCCGAGGCGCTCGCCGAGCTCGAGGCCCGCGTGCCCGAGCGGATGGTTCCGGACCTGACGCGGATCACGGCGCTGGCGGAGCTCCTCGACGACCCGCAGCTCACCTACCCGACGATCCACATCACCGGTACGAACGGCAAGACCACGACCTCGCGGCTCGCGGCCGCGCTCGCGTGCGCGCACGGCCTGACCGCCGGCCTGTACACGTCGCCACACCTGCGCTCGGTGACCGAGCGGATCGCCGTCTGCGGCGAGCCGATCTCCGAACTCGAGTTCGGCGAGGAGTACGAGCGGTTGCTCCCGTACCTGCAGCTCGTGGACGCGCGCGGCGAGCGCGTCACCTACTTCGAGACCCTGACCGCCCTCGCCTACGTCTGGTTCGCCGACAAGCCCGTCGACCTCGGCGTGTTCGAGGTTGGGATGGGAGGGACCTGGGACGCGACCAACCTCGTCGCGGGCGACGTCGCGGTGCTCTGCCCGATCTCGCTCGACCACCCGGAGCTCGGATCGACGGTTCGAGAGGTGGCGACCGAAAAGGCCGGCATCATCAAGCCGGGCAAGGTGGTCGTGGCGCGCGAGCAGCCGCCGGAGGCCCTCGAGGTGCTGGAGGGCCGCTGCCGGGAGACCGGGGCGCGGCTGCTCCTCGAAGGTCGGGACTTCGCCCTCGTCGAACGGCGGCAGGCGGTCGGGGGACAGCAGCTCGCGGTGCAGGGCGTCCACGGCAGGTACGACGAGATCGCCCTGCCGATGTTCGGCGAGCACGCCGCCCGGAACGCGGCCGCGGCCGTGGTCGCCCTCGAGGCGCTGCTCGGGCGGTCGCTCTCGGTCGAGGCGGCGAGGGAGGCCCTCGCGCGGGCCTCGTCTCCCGGCCGCGCGGAGATCGCGGGGCGCCACCCGCTGGTGATCCTCGACGGCGCGCACAACCCGGCTGGGGCGGCCGCCCTGGCCGCGACCCTCCGGGAGGCGTTCACGTGGAAGCGCCTCCACCTCGTGATGGGTGTCTCGACGAACAAGGATCTCGCCGGCATCGTCCGCGAGCTCGCGCCGCTCGCCGACCGCGGCTACGCGGCGAAGAACGCGAGCGCGCGTTCGAGCCGGGCCGAGGTCGTGGCGGACGCGCTGCGTTCGGCCGGCGTGCCGACCGAGTCGTTCGGATCGGTCCGGTCGGCGCTCGACGCCGCGCGGTCGGCGGCGGGCGAGGACGATCTCATCCTCGTGACGGGGTCCCTCTATACTGTCGCGGACGCCCGCCCGGGAGACCCCGAGACATGACCGTCGAATCCACGCTGCTCATCGTCAAGCCCGACGGCGTCCGCCGCGGGCTCATCGGCGAGGTGCTCCGGCGCGTCGAGGCCAAGGGCCTGAGGATCGCCGAGATGCGCATGACGACGATCGATCGCTCCCTGGCCGAGGAGCACTATGCGGAGCATCGCGACAAGCCGTTCTTCGGCGACCTCGTCGAGTTCACCACGTCGGGCCCCGTCGTGGTCGCTCGGCTCGAGGGCGAGGGGGCGATCGACGTGTGGCGCACCCTCATGGGGCCGACCGATCCCGCCGCCGCCCCTCCGGGGACGATCCGCGGCGATTTCGGGCTCGTGATCACGGAGAACGTCGTGCACGGCAGCGACTCGCCGGAGTCGGCCGAGCGCGAGCTCAAGCTGTTCTTCGACGCGTAGGCGTGGAGCCCGAAGCACTCCTCGCGCACGTCCGTTCGGGGATCGAACGCTGCTGGGAGGCCCTGCGCGTTCCCGGAGCCGCGATCTCGATCACCGATCGCCGGGACACGCTGGGCGTCCTGACGTTCGGGGTCGCCGACCTCGCGACCGGACGGCCACTCGGAGAGGGCGATCTGTTCCAGATCGCCTCGGTCAGCAAGTCCTTCACCGCCGCCGCGCTGATGCGGGAGCGCGAGCGCGGGGCGCTCGAGCTCGACGCACCGGTGACCGCCTACCTGCCCTGGTTCGCGGTTCCCTCACCGTTCGGGCCGATCACCGTCCACCACCTGCTGTCGCACACGGCCGGCATCGTGACCGGGCACGACTTCACCGGCGAGGCGGTGGTCGAGCTGCTCGCGCTCACCGACCAGGAGCCGGGGTCGGCCCCCGGCGCGCGTTTCCACTACTCGAACGCGGGCTACAAGGCCCTCGGCCTGATCCTGGAGCGGCTGACGGGCCGATCGTACGGGGAGGCGATTCGGGAGGGGATCCTCGAGCCCCTCGGGATGGGCGCGACCGAGCCGGTCATCACGGACGCGGTCTGGGCGCGGTGCGCGACCGGACACGTGTCTCCCTTCGAGGACCGGCCGTGGCATTCGAGCTACGGCCTGGTCGCACAGAACCGGTTCGAGAGCGGGACGGGGGACGGCACGGTCTGCGCGTCGGCCGGCGACCTCGCCGCCTACCTGCGCATGTACCTGAACGACGGCGCGGGCGTTCTGGCCCGCGAGAGCGTCGAGCTCATGACGCGTGGCGTTGCGCGGGACGAGGAGACCGGCGTGCTCTACGGGTACGGCCTGTGGACCGACGACCGCGGCGGCCGACGGCTCGTGGGCCACTCGGGATCGTTCGGCGGGTTCACGTCGATGGTGATGATGGACCGCGAGGCGGGGTTCGGCGCGGCGGTGCTGTGCAACGGGCCGGCGACGTGGGAGGCGCGGCGGGCCCTCTGCGCGTTCGTCGTGTCCGCGGCCCGGTCGATGGCCGGGGGAGGTGATCTCCCCCGTCCGCCGGACGTGCCCTTCGCGCACCTGGTTCCGGAGGCTGCGGAGTACGCCGGCGTGTACCGTGGACCGTCGGGAACGCTGGAGGTTCGCGCCGAGCGCGATCGCCTTCTGGTCGACTCAGGGGCCGGCCCGTTCGCGGCCGAGCGGCTGGGTCCGGATCGGTTCGTCTCGGCCGACCCGGCGCTCGCGCTGTTCCCCGTCCGCTTCGTGCGCGATGGAGGGCTCGTGACCGACATCGTCCACGGGGGCGACCGCTACGCGGCGCCGGGGCGTCCGGAGCCCGAGCGTCGTGGTGCGGACGTCCAGAGCCCGTTCGTCGGGCACTACCGCCTGCCCACCCCGCTCTCATCCGACATCCGGGTCGTCGAGCGGGACGGGGCGCTCCACCTCTACGACCTCGTCGAGGATGGCGAGCACGAGCTCGTCCCCATCGGCGATGGACGCTTCCGCGTCGGTGCCGAGCCGTGGGCCCCCGGACGGATCCGATTGGACACCGTGGTCGACGGCCGCGCCGCGCGCGCCATCTGGGATGGTGCCCCGTTCTACCGCACGTTCACGCCCTGATTGGAGGCGGGGCTCCTCGGCCTCAGGAGAGGCGCCGGAACGCGAGCACCGCGTTGGGGCCGCCGAAGCCGAACGAGTTCGACAGCGCGAGCCGAACGTCCGCCGCGCGGGCCTCGTTGGGAACGTAGTCGAGGTCGCAGTCGGGGCTCGGTCGCTCGTGATGGATCGTCGGAGGCACGACGCCGTTCGCGATCGCGAGGGCGCAGGCGGCTCCCTCCACGGCCCCGGCCGCCCCGAGCATGTGCCCGGTCATCGACTTCGTGGAGGACACCGGCACGCGGTGGGCCACCTCCTCGCCGAGCGCGGCCTTGATGGCCGCGGTCTCGGCGGCGTCGTTGAGCTGGGTGGAGGTGCCGTGGGCGTTCACGTACGAGACCCCGGCGGGTTCCTCGCCCGCGTCGCGGAGCGCCCAGGTCATCGCGAGGGCGGCTCCCGAGCCCTTGGGGTCGGGAGCGGTGATGTGGAACGCGTCGTCGGAGGCCCCGTAGCCGGCGACCTCGCAGTAGATCCGCGCGCCGCGGGCGCGGGCGTGCTCCTCGGCCTCGAGCACGAGCGAGCAGGCCCCCTCCGAGAGCACGAAGCCGTCGCGCCCCGCGTCGAACGGACGAGAGGCGGTCTCGGGGTCCGGGTTCCTCGTCAGCGCGGTCATCTGGGCGAACGCGGCCACCGTGAGGGGCAGGGTGGCCGCCTCCGAGCCGCCCGCGATGCACAGGTCGAGATAGCCGTCGCGGATGTAGCGCATGGCCTCGCCGATGGCGTGGTTCGAGGGCGAGCACGCCGAGACCGTGCAGAGGTTGGGCCCCGTGAACCCAAACCGCATCGCGATGTGACCGCTCGCCGCGTTGGCCATGAGCGCCGGCACCATGAACGGCGAGACGCGCCCCGGCCCCCTTTCGAGCAGCACCGAGTGCTGGGCGAGCAGGGTCTGGATCCCGCCGATGCCGGTGGCGAACACCACGCCGGCGCGCTCGGACGGGATCTCGGGGCTTCGGGCGTCCTCCCACGCGAGCGCCGCCGAGGCGAGGGCGTAGTGGACGAACCGGTCGGTCCGCCGGATCTCCTTGGGATCGAGCCACGGGCTCGGATCGAAGTCCGGGATGTCGCCGGCCACCTTGACCGGCAGGTCGTTCGTGTCGAACGCGGTGATCCTTCGGATGCCGTTGCGGCCGGAGGTCAGCCCGGCCCAGAACTCGTCGACGCCGATCCCGACGGGGGTGACCGGTCCGATGCCGGTGACGACGACCGCTCGCTCAGGACACGCCGAGCTTGGAGGCGACGAGCTCGACGGCCTGGCCGACGGTCTTCACGCCATCCATCTCCTCCTCGGGGATCTCGATGTTCCATTCCTCCTCGAGGGCGAGTACGGCCTCCACGAGGTCCAGCGAGTCGGCGTTCAGGTCCTCCGCGAACCGCGCGTCGGGCACGACCTGGCTCTCGTCGACGGCCAGCTGCTCGGCCAGGACCTTGCGGACCCGAGCGTCGATCTCTGCCTTGTCCATCCTTCC
>JAJPHY010000154.1 GCA_021325015.1 Actinomycetota bacterium
ACCGAGAACAGGAACAGCGGCAGCCACGCCTCGATCGCCTCGACGCGCTTGAACTGGAACCCGATCGCGTTGAAGATGCCGATCCCGACGCCCTTTTGGAACACCAGCGTCACCGCCCCGGAGGCGGCGGCCACCGACAGCAGGTTCATGAGGATGGCCTTCAGGGGAACCACGATCGAGCGGAACACGATCGTCAGCAGGACGAAGGACAGGGTCAGCACGAAGACCAGCACGATCCACTGGTAGTCGTCCGCGATCTTGAGGAAGTCCGTGAAGAACGCAGTGTTGCCGCCGACGAACACGTCCAGGGCCGACGCCCCCACCGCTTGCGGGATGACCCGGCTCCGCAGGTCGCGGATCGCCTGGAACCCGGCATCCGTGTACGGGTCGCCGCGAAAGTACGCCGAGACCTCGTACGCGCTCCCGTCTGCCGCCGGCTCGACGCTCGTCTCGGACGAGAACGCCGGATCGTTCGCCACGGCCTCGCGCAGCCGACCGAGCGCGCGCTGACCGCTCGGTGAGCCGACGTCCCCGGTCACGACG
Organism: Actinomycetota bacterium; assembly: GCA_021325015.1. Taxonomy (GTDB): domain Bacteria; phylum Actinomycetota; class UBA4738; order UBA4738; family HRBIN12; genus JAJPHY01. The sequence continues at coordinate 544 of JAJPHY010000154.1, forward strand.
ATGCGAACGGGGTCGGTCACGCCCCCGAGGTCGAACTCGTTCACGAGCGTGAGGAAGGCCTGCCGCGACTCGAACTCGTCGGGCAGCGCGCTCACGCTCTGCGAGGTCCCCCGGTGGAGCTGGAAGTAGAAGGCGCCGAGCCCGCCGAGCAACGTGACGCTCGCCACCAAGAAGACGACCGGGCGCGCCATCACGCCGCGCGAGACGCGGTCCCAGAAGCCTCCGGCCGGGTCGTGCGAGCTCTCGACCCGGGCGCGGCGTGCCAGCCGCGGCCAGTTGATGCGGTCGCCCAGCAGGGCCAGGATCGCCGGCAGCAGCGTCATCGAGGCGCCGATCGCGGCGACGGTCACGAGGATCGCGCCGGCCGCGAGACTCCGGAAGATCGAGACGGGGATGATCAGCATTCCGCAGAGCGCGAGCACGACGGTGGTCCCGCTGAAGAACACCGCACGGTTCGCCGTCGCTCCCGAGCGGCGGATCGACTCGAGCTTGTCGAATCCCTTCTTCCGCTCCTCGCGGTACCGCGACACGATGAACCGCGAGTAGTCGATGCCGACCGCGAGACCGATCATCGTGACCATGTTCTCGACGAAGAGGTTGAACCGGAAGACCTGGCCGATGAGCGCCACGAGCCCGAGCGACACCGCGATCGCGAACAAGCCCATCACGATCGGGAGCACGGCGGCCAGGATCGCCGCGAACACCACGATGAGCACGATGAGCGCGATGCCGAGCCCGATCGACTCGGACGAGCGCATGTCCTGCTCGACCAGGGTCATCATGTCGGCGTAGAGGGCTCCGCCGCCCGCCACCTGAACGGTGAACGTGCCGTTCGAGGCCCGGTCGGCGATCGCGCGCAGGCGCTCGACGTTGGCCTCGGACAGGTCCTTGAGCGCGACCGGGATCAGCGTCGTGCGCTCGTCGGTCGAGACCAGGCTGTTCGCTTGCGCCATCGCGTCGAGTCCGCTCATCGGCGGTCCCGCGAGCGCCGGGCCCGCGGCCCGGCCGACGACCACCTTCACCTGCTTCACGGCGTCGCCGAACACCGGCTCGCGCGCGGTCGCGCCGGCCGAGCTCACGAGCACGACCGCCTCTGGCGGGTCGGCCGCGGCCGAGGGCGCGTCGCCGAACATGGCCGATAGCTCCTCGGGTGTGAGGAACCTCGCCTCGTACCCGAGCGGCGCGGCGCCGTGCAGGACCCCCTGGATGCGCGCGAGAGCGCGCCCGACGTCACCGTTCAGCTGGACGAGCACCAGCACTCCGTGCTGGTCGGGCGTGAACAGCATCGACGCCTGCCGCCGGGCCTGCACGTAGGTCGGGGCCGGTCCCGCCAGCACGTCGGCACCGAGTCGCTGCACGCGCGCCTGCAGCGCGCTCACGAAGTCGGGGTAGGCTGGGTCGCCGACGCGCTGCGTCTCGGACCCGATCACGAGGTACTCGGTGTCCTCGGCCTGCTGTGCGGCGAACCGCTCGTCCAGCACGTGCTGGGCCTTCACCGACTCGGGCTCGTTCGTGAAGGCCACGTCGTCGGTCATCACGCCGGTCAAGAGCCGGGCGCTGACCGCGGCCATCGCCGCGATCAGCACCACCCAGGCAGCCAGCGTTCGCCACGGGTGACGGCTGCTCGCGACGGCCATGGTCTCGGGATTCAGCTTCATCGCGCCCCTCCCTCCTGTCGAGCGCGGTCCTCGCTCGGCGGGGTGTCCGCAGGAGCCGGCAGACCCGCCCACGCTACGAAGGACCCCGGCGGGCATCACGGGCCGGATGCCGGGTCTCGCGGGGGCCGCCCGGCCCGGGACGGCCGGCCGGCCGCGCGAACGGCTCGATGAGGCGAGTGGGACGGTGCGCCTCGGCGCCCCGCTCGATCCGGTGGGCCCCCAGAGCCGGCGGGCAGCCCTCTGGCCGCTCCGCCGTGAAGGGCCCAAGCGATCGCGCGTCCGGTCGTTCGCGCGGGTTGCGGTCAAACTGGGAGGAACGGCTCGACCGCGAAGGAGGAGCTCATGGAGTACCGGACCCTGGGAGGAACCGGCGTGCGCGTGAGCACGCACTGCCTGGGTGCGATGATGTTCGGCGAGTGGGGCAACACCGACGTCGACGAGTGCGTGCGCATCGTCCACGCGGCGCTCGACGGCGGCATCAACTTCGTCGATACGGCGGACGTCTACTCTCGCAGGCAGTCGGAGGAGATCGTCGGTCGCGCGCTCAAGGGGCGGCGCGACGAGGTGATCCTCGCCACCAAGGTGCACGGGGAGATGGGACCCGGTCAGAACGAGCGCGGCAACTCACGCGTGTGGATCACCCGAGAGGTCGAGAACAGCCTGCGGCGTCTCGGGACCGATCACATCGACCTGTACCAGATCCACCGTCCGGAGGCCGAGACGGATCTGGAGGAGACGCTCGGGGCGCTCACCGATCTCCAGCGGCAGGGGAAGATCCGCTACTTCGGCTCCTCGACGTTCCCCGGCTGGCAGATCGTCGAGGCGCAGTGGACGGCCGAGCGGCGAGGGCTCTCGCGCTTCCGCACGGAGCAGCCCCCGTACTCGATCTTCGTGCGGCACGTCGAGCGCGACGTCCTGCCCGTCGCCCAGCGGTACGGCATGGGGGTGCTCGTGTGGAGCCCGCTGTGCCGGGGCTGGCTCACCGGCCGATACCGGCGCGAGGCGTTCGACCGCTCCCCGGACGCGCGGGCCTCTCGCGGGCGCGCTCGCGGGGGTCCGGTGGCGGCTCAGTTCGACGAGTCCCGCCCGGAGATCCAGCGAAAGCTGGACCTCGTCGAGGACCTGCTCAAGGTCGCGGCGGAGGCGGGCGTCTCGCTGACGCACATGGCGATCGCGTTCACCCTCGCTCACCCGGCCGTGACGTCTTCGATCATCGGCCCGAGGACGCTACCCCAGCTCGAGGACCTACTGGGCGGGGCGGAGGTCCGCCTCGACGAGGATACCCTGGACGCGATCGACGCGATCGTCCCGCCGGGGACCCTCGTCGACGAGAACGACCGGGGCTTCGCCCCCTGGTGGATGGACACGAGCGCCCGCCGTCGCCGCGTGTGAGGGTCGGCGGTCCGGCCCCTGCCCGTTGGGGGTGGGGGCGGGCCGGGGCCGTGCCGGTTCGGGTCACCCCGCCCTCATCGACGACAGGAGGAAGGGCCGCAGGTGGCTGGTGGCCGCGGTCCTGCGATCCGCCTGCGCCGAGGGCGCCTCCCGCGATCGCGTCGCGATCGCTTCGGGCCGTGACTCCGGCCATCCGAACCTCCGGTCTCGCGCTATGCGGATGGCGCCGGCGGCGGAGGGGCGGTCGGGCCCCCACCGAGGTCCGCGACAAGCCGCAGGTACTCGTCCCGGTCGATCTCGCCCCGCGCGTACCGCATGCGGGCCTGCTCGAGCGCCGGATCCGGTCGTTGGGCGGGACTCGCCGGCGGCGCCGGCGCTGCCACCTGCGCTTGCCGGCTCACGCGAACGACCGCCCACACGACCAGCCCGAGCAGCAGCAGGAGCAGCACCAGCGGCACGATGCCGTACAGCGGCCCCCACCACGGAGCGTGCCAGTCCGGGCCCCGGTACCACCACATCGCCCTCACCTCCGATCGGTGCTTGGCTCGGCGAGGTGCTTCCGGGTACATGGTGCCGCAGGAGGGTGAGGGTTCGTCCGGAGCAACCTGAGAGCTCGCTGAGAGACTCGGGCTGGACTCGATTCACAGGCTCCTCCCAGCTTGAGAGGCTAGGGTCACAGCGTGAGCGGAACGCGCATCCTCGTGGTCGACGACGAGCCGCACATCACGGACCTCGTCGCGATGGCCCTGCGCTACGAGGGGTTCGAGGTCGAGACCGCCGCGACCGGCGCGGCGGCCCTGCGGGCCGTCGAGGAGTTCCGCCCGGCGCTCGTCGTCCTGGACGTCATGCTGCCCGATCTCGACGGGTTCCAGGTGGCGGAGCGGCTCGTCGCCGCGCGCGCCCGCGTCCCCATCCTGTTCCTCACCGCGCGCGACGCGGTGGAGGACAAGGTCCGCGGCCTGACCCTGGGCGGGGACGACTACGTGACGAAGCCGTTCAGCCTGGAGGAGCTCGTGGCCCGTATCCGAGCGCTGCTTCGGCGCACCGGCACGGGGGAGGGCGGCGGTCCGCTGGTGTTCGTGGACCTGGAGCTCGACGAGGACACCCACGAGGTACGCAGAGGCGGGGTTCCGATCGAGCTCACCGCCACCGAGTTCCGGCTGCTCCGATACCTGATGGTCAATGCGCCGCGCGTGCTCTCCAAGGCGCAGATCCTCGACCACGTGTGGAACTACGACTTCGGCGGCGACGCCAACATCGTCGAGACCTACGTGAGCTACCTGCGACGCAAGGTCGACACGCTCGGCCCGCCGCTGATCCAGACCGTGCGCGGCGTGGGCTACCGGCTCGCGGCGCCGCGCGCGGCCGATCCGGGGGGCTGAGACCGTGACCCTGCGAGCCCGGCTCACCCTCGCGCTGGTGATCCTGGTGGGGGTCGGGCTGATCGCGTCCGACGTGGCCACCTACGCGGCCCTCCGCTCGTTCCTGATGCACCGGCTCGACCAGCAGCTCGAGGCCTCGCCGGCTCTGGGGCTCAGCTTCCTGCGGTCGCCGGAGATCGGACCGATCCGCACCGCCGCCGGCGAGGGCGGGCTGCCGTACGGGACGTTCGTCGAGCTCTTCGATCCCTCGGGGGGCGTCGTCCGGGCGCGGTTCGTGAGCTACGGCGTGGGCGGCCTCGCCCCGCCGCGACTCCCGGCGTCGATCGCCGGGGCGGACGCGCCGCTCGGCGAACCGTTCACCGTCGGCTCCGTCGGCGCGGGAATCCGTTACCGCGTCTACGCCATCCGGTCGCTCACCGGCTACACGCTCGTCCTGGCCTTCCCGCTCACCGAACTGGCGCAGACGCTGCACCGACTGCTCGTCGTCGCAGTGGTCGTCACGCTCGCCGTGCTGGCCGGGATGGCTCTGCTCTCGTGGTGGACCGTTCGTCGAGGTCTTCGCCCCCTCGAGCGGATCGAGGAGACCGCCGAGGCCATCGCCGTCGGCGATCTGTCCCGCCGCATCGAGGAGACCGATCCGCGGACCGAGGTCGGCCGCCTGGGCGCCTCGCTCAACGTGATGCTGGGGCGCATCGAGGAGGCGATGAACGAGCGGCGGGCCTCCGAGGAGGCCCTGCGGCGCTTCCTCGCCGACGCCTCCCACGAGCTCCGGACACCGCTCACCTCGATCCGCGGCTACGCCGAGCTGTTCCGCCGTGGGGCGGGGGCCGATCCCGACGACGCGGCGCTCGCCATGCGCCGGATCGAACAGGAGAGCGCGCGGATGGGGGCGCTCGTCGACGAGCTGCTGTTCCTCACGCGAGCGGGGCGCGGGCGGCCGATCGCGCACGAGCCGGTCGACCTCTCCGGGGTGGCGGCCGACGCGGTCTCCGACGCCAGAGCGGTGGACCCCTCGCGGGCGATCGAGCTCGAGGCACCCGAGGAGCTCGTCGTGCTTGGCGACGAGATGCGCCTGCGCGAGGTGTTCGCGAACCTGCTCTCGAACGCCCTCGTGCACACGCCGGCGGGCACGCCGGTGGCCGTTCGCCTGGAGGAGGACGACGGCTGGGCGGAGATCCGGGTGAGCGACCGGGGCCCGGGGCTCTCCGCCGAGGAGGCGGCGCACGTGTTCGAGCCCTTCTACCGCGCCGACCGCTCGCGCGGGCGAGGCGCGAGCGGCGGGGGGTCAGAGCGGCCGGGCGCCGGCCTCGGCCTGCCGATCGTGGCGGCGATCGCGCAGGCGCACGGCGGCCGCGCGAGCGTCTCGAGTCGTCCGGGGGAGGGCGCGACGTTCACCGTTCGCATCCCGCTCCGGCCGCCGACCCCGCCGCGGCCGGATGCGACCCGCTCCTGAACGGCGGCTCAGCCGACCGGGCCGCGCCACTCGCGCTCGAGCATCGCGTAGACGACCTCGCTCTGCCACTCGCCCTTCACGCGCTCGTTCTCGACGAAGTGCGCCTCACGCCGCATCCCGAGCTTCTCGAGGACCCGGGCGGAGGCGAGGTTGCGGGCCTCGAGGCGGCCGACGACGCGATGGAGGCCGAGCTCGTCGAACGCGATCCGCAGCAGAGGGCGCGCGGCCTCGGTCGCGTACCCGAGGCCCTGGTGCTTCGGGTGGACGATGAAGCCGATCTCGCCCTGGAGGTGCTCCACGCTCACGAGCCGCAGGATCAGGTCGGCGACGAGCTCCTCCGACGCCTTGAGCACGGCGGCCAGGGCGAGGACGTCCCCCTCAGCGCGGATGGCCCGGCTCGCGATCTTCTGCTCAAGCGTGCCGCGCACCTCCTCCTCGGACTGCGGTCCCCAGTAGAGGTAGCGGGCGACCTGCGGGTTCGACCGGATCTCGAGCAGGGCCTCGAAGTCCTCGCGCCGGAAGGGCCGCAGGATCAGGCGCTCGGTGGCGATGGGATCGTGAATCTCCAGGCTCCGCACCCGTCCTCCCGTGCCGGCACCGGGCTGCCGGCACCGGGCGATTCTACGTTGGCCCGGTCCCTCGGCCCGGGGGCCGACCGGCCCTGCGGCCCCCGGACCTCCTGCCGGTGCCGGGTGACTCGGGGGATGGGAAGGTCGAACCGCAACCGCTGGAGGTGACGCGGATGCGCAAGCTGCTCTTCCGGGCGGCGGTCCTGGGAGCCGTCGCCGGCGGCTACGTCGCTCAGCTCCGCCCCCGGCACCTTCGGTTCGGCGCGACGGACGAGGAGGTCCGGCGACCGCTGCCCGGCGACGACCTGATCAAGGACGCCAGGCTCCAGTCCACCAGGGCCATCACGATCGACGCGAGGCCCGACGACGTCTGGCCGTGGATCATCCAGATCGGCCAGGACCGCGGGGGCTTCTACACGTACGACTGGCTCGAGAACTTCTTCGCTCTCGGCATCCACAGCACCGACCGGATCATCCACGAGTGGCAGCACCGGGAGATCGGTGAGTTCGTGCGCGGGAGCGCCTGGGGGCACGCGGGCTGGTACGTCATGGAGGTCCGCCCTCCGAGCGTGCTCGTGCTGCAGGCCGGGGACGAGCGGACGGGACGGCCGGTGCAGGCCGACGAGCCGCCCATGGGGACGTTCACCTGGGCCTTCGTTGCCGAGGAGCAGGACGGACGGACGCGGTTGATCGTCCGGGCTCGGTACGGGTACACACGGTGGATGGCGCGCCCGATCGTAGAGCTCGCCGAGATCGCGAACTTCATCATGACGCAGCGCATGCTCCGTGGGATCAAGGACCGGGGCGAGCGCACGGCAGCGTGCCGAAGGGCCGTGCAGGGCGAGGGAACCGCGGCCTGAGCCGGGCGCGCCCCGCCGGCGAAGTCGGTCGTCTCGCACCCGGAGCGGCGACTCGCCGTCCGCGCGGTGATCGTCTCCGACAGGCTGACCGCCGAGGGCCGGGGAGCGCGCTCGAAGAGCGGGGAGCGCCCCGACTATCCGACGTACCCCTCGACGGTGTCCTGGTCGCGCACCGCGGCGGCCTCGGGGTCCAGCCCCGCCGCACGACGGGCCCGTCGCTGATGCAGGAGATCCCAGCACTGGTCGAGCTGCACCTGGATCTCCTTCAGCCTGGCGCGTTCCTTGCTCGTGGCCTCGCCTCGGGACTCCAGGGCGAAGAGCGAGTGCTCCTCCTCGGCGAGGGCGTTGATCCGCTCGATGACGTCTTCGTCGGGCATGGGCGATCCTCCTGCCTCACCCTACCTCGACGACGAGCGCCTCTCCGTCATCCTCGCCGACCCGAACCTTCTCGCGCGCCGGCGCTCCGTGCGGGATGAACCGGTTGGCGAGGAACGCCGCACCGAGGACGAACGCGCCTCCGACCACGAGGGCCAGGTGAACCCGCTCATGAAGGCGTCGCTGAAGGCGTGGAGCACCCGTGTGGTCTGCCCGGACGACAGTCCGAGGCGCGGGAGCACCGCGGGATCGAGCGTTCCGTGCCGCGCGAGCTCCGCGATGACGGAGGCCTGTCGCGGAGCCAGTCCCAGTCCCGAGATCACCGGCTCCAGGCTGCTCGCGAGTCGCGTCGTCAGCACGGTCCCCAGGAGCGCGATCCCGAACACGCCTCCGACCTCTCTGCTGGTGTTGGTCATGGCCGACCCGAGGCCGGCTCGGTGCGGGCCCACCGAGTTCATGACCGCGGCCGTCATCGGCGTCATAACGGCGCCCATCCCGTGCCCCATGACCATGAACACGGGGAGCATGGCCCAGAACGAGGTGTCGACCTTCAGCGCCGAGCCGAGGTACAGGAGCCCGCCGCCGGCGAGGAGGGCCCCGTAGGTCATCGGCAACCGAGAGCCGTGCCGGGACGCGAACCGTCCCGCGTTCGGCGCCGTGACGATGATCATCAGGGTCATCGGCAGGAACCGCACCCCCGCCTGGAACGCCGTGTAGCCGTGGACGAGCTGCATGTACAGGCTGAGGAAGAAGAACGTCGCGAACATCCCGAGCGACATCGAGAACGCCACCGCGTTTCCGGCCGAGAACGCCGGGATCCGGAAGAACCGCAGCGGCATCATCGCGTGGGGGCTCCGGAGCTCCCAGGCAAGCAGGAGGCCGGTCAGCAGGACGAACCCCGCGAGCGCGGAGACGATCAGCGGGTCGCCCCAGCCGCGCTGGTTGGCCTCGATCAGCGCGTACGTCATCGAGAACAGCGCTCCGGTGCCGAGGAGCAGACCGGGGATGTCCAGGCGCCGTTCCTCCTCGGAAACCGACTCCCGCACGGTTCGCGTGGCGGTCAGGAGCGCCACGACGCCGATCGGCACGTTCAGGAAGAACACCGACTGCCAGCCGAGGTGCTCGACCATCAACCCGCCGATCGTCGGGCCGAGCGCGAGCGCGAACCCGGAGACCCCGGCCCACAGCCCGATGGCCCTCGCGCGCTCGTGGGGCGGGAACGTGACCGTGATTATCGAGAGCGTCCCTGGCATGAGCAACGAGGCGCCGAGCCCCTGGAGCGCCCGGAACGCGATCAGCTGGCCGGTGCTCTGCGACAGACCGCAGGCGAGGGAGAACGTGGTGAAGATCGCGAGACCGCTCACGAACATCCGCTTTCGCCCGTAGCGGTCGCCGAGGATGCCGCCGGTGAGCAACAACGAGCAGAACGCGAGGACGTAGCCGTCGACGATCCACTGCAGCCCCGAGACACCGGCCCCGAGCTTCTCGCTGATCGTCGGAAGGGCCACGTTCACGACCGTGTTGTCGAGCATGGCCATCGCCAGTGCGAAGCACATCGTGAGCAGCACGATGGCCTTCTCGCGCGCGTTGTCGCCTTCGAACCCCAGCAGCGGCACTCGTCACCCCCACCTGTGCGCCTCGACCGACCACGACCGGATTCGGAAGAGGATACGGACTTGGTGGTTGCAACCCACGGACAGCGGGCGATCTTCCCGGATCGGTCCGGCGGTCGTCAGGTCTTGCGGTACACGCGAATCGAGACCGGGACGAACACCGCGAGGATCAACGCGATCCACGCCCCGGACTTGAGGATCAGCGCGAGGAGCGAATCGCCGGTCGATGCCACGTACGCGCCCCCGAGCGTGAACGCCCGAAGGGTGTTCGCCCAGATCGTGACCGGGTTGTTCCGCGCCCACGCCTGGAGCCAGCCGGGCATGCCGGCCAGGGGAACGAACGCGGAGCTCGCGAAGGTGATGGGGAAGATCCAGACGAAGCTCGCGGCCTGGACCGCCTCGAGGCTCTTGATGGCCAGGCCGATCGCGGCCGAGATCCACGAGAAGGCGAACCCGACGAGGACCGCGAGCGAGATTCCCAGGATCGCCTTGACCACGCCGTCCTGGAAGCGGAACCCCACGAGGTAGCCGACGAGCGTCATCAAAAGGACCACGAACAGGTTGCGGAACAGGTCGGCCGTGGTCCGGCCTGCCAGGACCGCCGAGCGGGAGGTCGGCAGCGACTTGAATCGATCGACGATACCGCTTGCCAGGTCCTCGGCCAGCCCGACGCCGGTCTGGGTGGCGCCGAAGATCGCGGTCTGCACGAAGATCCCCGGGAGCAGGTAGTTCACGTAGCTCCGGGCGCCCGGCGGCAGCCCGGTGATGCTTCCGCCGAACACGTACCGGAACAGCAGCACGAACATCACCGGCTGGACCGTGGAGAACACCAGGAGCGTCGGGATCCGCACGTACCGGAGCAGGTTGCGCTTGGTGAGCACGAGCCCGTCGCGGAGCGCCCACGCGATGCGATCGGCGATCGGGCGCGCGAGGGCCGTGCCCGCCGTCTCGACGCTCACGGCTCCACCTCCCGACGGCGACGTCGAGCGCGGCCCGGGGCGGCCCGCTCGACCTCCCGGACCTCACGGCCGGTGAGCTGCAGGAACACGTCGTCGAGCGTCGGGCGCCGGAGGGCGATGTCGGAAAGCGTGATCCCGGCGGCGTCCAGCCTGCGGACCGCCTCGGTGAGGATCGCCGGGCCGTTCCCGCCGACCGGCAGCGTCACCTCGCCGGTGTTGTTGTCGACCTTGCCTCCGCCGGGGACGAGGCCGAGCACGGCGCCCGCGGCCTCCGCCACCCGCGACCGCTCCGAGACGCGGATCTCGAGCACCTCGCCCCCGATCTGCGCCTTGAGCTCGTCCGCCGTGCCCTCCGCGATCACCGCGCCGAGGTCCACCACCGCGATCCGGTCGGCGAGCACGTCGGCCTCCTCCAGGTACTGGGTCGTGAGCAGGAGGGTGGTGCCGTCCTTCACGAGCTCGCGGATCACGTCCCAGAGCTCGATTCGGCTGCGTGGGTCGAGGCCGGTCGTCGGCTCGTCGAGAAAGAGGACCTTGGGCCTGCCGACCAGGCTGGCACCGAGATCCAGGCGCCGACGCATGCCACCCGAGTAGGTTCGCGCCGGGCGGTCGGCGGCATCGGCCAGTCCGAACCGCTCGAGCACCTCCCGCGACCGGCGTCTGGCCTCCGCGACCGGAAGGTGGTAGAGCCGGCCCACCATCTCGAGGTTCTCGAAGCCGGTCAGGTTGGGGTCGACCGCGGCGGCCTGCCCGGCGAGGCCGATCACGCGGCGGAGCGCCTCCGCGTCGCGAACCACGTCGTGGCCGTCGACCTCGGCGCGCCCGCCGTCGGGATGCAGGAGCGTGGTCAGGATGCGCACCGCCGTGGTCTTGCCCGCGCCGTTCGGGCCGAGGAGCCCGAACACCGTGCCCGGCGCGACGGCGAGGTCCACCCCCCTCAGGGCGTGGACGTCGCCGAAGCTCTTGCGGAGCCCCTCCGCCAGGATGATCGGTCGTTCGGACATCGGGGAATCGTACCGGGGGCGGGCGGGAGCGACGAACACGGACCCGGCCGCCAGGTCAGTATCTGTAATCCTGCTTACACTCTGGAATAGGCACCCGGTCGGGCGTCGTTGCTGGTGGTGCGGGCCGGCGGACCGGGCTCGCCCGCGATGCGAGATAGGGACGAGGTGGCCATGACAACGCTCGACACCCAGATCCTTCCGCTGCTGCCGCTCACCACGGGAGTGGTCCTGCCGGGGATGGTGGTGACGATCACGATCGAGTCCGACGAGGCGCGCCGTGCCGTGGCGGCCGCCGAGTCCTCGGGCGGTGAGCTGCTGCTCGTGCCGCGGATGGGGTCTCGGTACGCCCGGATCGGGACGGTCGCCGCGGTCGAGGACGTCGGCCGGCTTCCCTCCGGGCTCGAAGCGCTGGTGATTCGCGGTCTGCACCGGGCGGAGGTCGGGATCGGGGTCCCCGGGACCGGCGACGCCACCTGGGTACGGGTCGAGCCGCGCCCCGACCCGCCGCAGGCCAGCGATCGCGCGCGCGAGCTCGCTCGCGAGTACCGCGCGACCATCGAGAACATCGTGGAGGCGCGCGGCATCCCGCAGGTGGCGGAGTTCCTGCGTTCGATCCACGACCCGGGCGCGATGGCCGACACCAGCGGGTACTCGCCCGACCTGACCTTCGAGCAGAAGGTGGAGGTGCTCGAGACGCTCGACGTGGAGGAGCGGCTCGAGAAGGTGCTGGCCTGGGCCAAGGAGGTGCTCGCCGAGCTGACGCTGAAGGACAAGATCCGCAGCGAGGTGCGGGAGGGCATGGAGCGCAACCAGCGCGAGTACCTGCTTCGCCAGCAGCTCGAGGCCATCCGCAAGGAGCTCGGGGAGGACGCCGGCGAGAACGTGGTCGAGGAGTACCGTCGCAAGATCGCCGAGTCGGGCATGCCGGAGGGCGCGCGGAAGGAGGCCGAGCGCGAGCTTGCCCGTCTGGAGCGCACGTCCGAGCAGTCGCCCGAGTACGGTTGGATCCGCACGTACCTCGACTGGATGACCGAGATTCCCTGGAACGTCCGGACCGAGGACAACCTCGACATCGCGCAGGCCCGACGCATCCTCGACGAGGATCACACGGGACTCGACGACGTCAAGGACCGGATCATCGAGTACCTGGCCGTGCGCAAGCTCCGGCAGGAGCGCGGGATGGGGCACGCCGCCGGTCGCGGCTCGGGCGCCATCCTGACGCTCGTCGGCCCGCCCGGCGTCGGCAAGACCTCTCTCGGCGAGTCGGTGGCCCGCGCGCTCGGGCGCAGGTTCGTGCGCATCTCGCTCGGCGGGATCCACGACGAGGCCGAGATCCGCGGTCACCGGCGCACGTACGTCGGCGCGCTGCCCGGCCGGATCGTGCGGGCGCTGAAGGAGGCCGGCACCAAGAACCCGGTGATGATGCTGGACGAGGTCGACAAGGTCGGCGCCGACTGGCGGGGCGACCCCTCGAGCGCGCTGCTCGAGGTGCTCGACCCGGCGCAGAACCACACCTTCCGCGACCACTACCTGGAGGTCGACCTCGACCTGTCCGAGGTGCTGTTCATCTCGACCGCCAACGTGTCGGAGACGATCCCCGCGCCGCTGCTCGACCGGATGGAGGTCATCCGGATCGACGGGTACACCGAGGACGAAAAGCTCGCGATCGCGCGGGAGCACCTGCTCGGCCGGCAGATCGAGCGAAGCGGCCTTCGGCCGGAGGAGGTGGACATCACCGACGCCGCGATCCGAAGAGTAGTGGCCGACTACACCCGCGAGGCGGGCGTGCGGAACCTCGAGCGGGAGCTCGGCAGGATCCTGCGGAAGGTCGCCACGAAACTCGCGTCCGGCCAGGGGAGCGCTCCGGTCCGCGTGGACGCGGACGACGTGCGTGCCTACCTCGGACGTCCGCGCTTCTTCTTCGAGGCCGCCGAGCGGACCAGCGTGCCCGGCGTCGCCACCGGCCTCGCCGTGACGGGGACCGGGGGAGACGTCTTGTTCATCGAGGCCACGAGGATGGACGGCGAGCCCGGGCTCACGCTGACCGGCCAGCTCGGGGACGTGATGAAGGAGTCGGCCGAGATCGCGCTCTCGTACGTGCGTTCGCACGCTGGGGAGCTCGGGATCGCGCCCGAGTCGTTGAAGGGTCGGTTCCACGTCCATGTGCCGGCCGGCGCGGTGCCCAAGGACGGGCCCTCGGCGGGCGTGACGATGATCACCGCCCTGGTGAGCCTGCTCACGGGACGTCCGGTCCGAAGCGTCGTCGGGATGACCGGCGAGGTCACGCTCCAGGGTCGCGTGCTGCCGATCGGCGGCGTGAAGCAGAAGGTGCTCGCCGCGCACCGCGCGGGGCTGAAGGAGGTCGTCCTGCCCAGGCGGAACGAAGGAGACCTCGACGACGTGCCCGGGAAGGTCCGCGAGGAGATGACCTTCCGCCTCGCCGAGACGATCGACGAGGTGCTCGCGGTCGCGTTCGCCCCGGCCGGTGCCGTCGACGACCACGCCGACGCGGCGTAAGGCCGGAGGGTTCGCGCCGGGCGTGGAGGCGTCCGCCGCGGGCGAGATCGGCTGAAAGCATCGCTCGCCGCTCGTAGGCTAGGGGCGTGGGCCTGCTCGACTACCGGGACCCGACGCACCGGCGCGCCGAGGAGCGACTCGGCCGGGAGCTCGTCGCCTGGCTCACCACGGTGAGCCCCAGGGGACGGCCGCAGTCGACCCCGGTGTGGTTTTGGTGGGACGGCTCGACGTTCCTCGTGTACTCCCGACCCGGCAAGCAGAAGCTCCGCAACATCGCCGCGAACCCCCGGGTCTCCCTCCACCTGGATGGGGACGGGCTCGGCGGCGACAACGTCATCTTCGAGGGCGAGGCGGCCGTCGCGACCGACGTGCCGCCGGCGAACGAGATGCCCGGATACCTGGACAAGTACCGCTCGCGGATCGAGCAGAACGGGTGGACTCCGCAGGACTTCGCGGCCGACTACTCGGTGCCGATCCGCGTTCGACCCACGAGGCTGCGGGTCTGGTGAGGATCGGCTGATGCTCGCGCTGGTGGCGGCTCCGGGGCTCGAGGACGGGGTGGCCCTCCAACAGGTCGAGGAGCCCCGGCCGCAGTCGAACCAGGCGCTGGTGGAGGTCCGGGCCGTGTCCCTCAATCGGGGGGAGTGCACCGCGCTTCGAACCGCGGAGCCGGGGTGGCGGCCCGGCTGGGACTTGGCGGGGGTCGTCCGAGCCGGGTCCGCCGACGGCGCCGGCCCCCGGGAAGGGGCCCGCGTGGTGGGCTGGGTTCCGGGCGGAGCCTGGGCCGAGCTCGCGGCGGTGCGCGCCGATCACCTGGCCGAGGTGCCCCCCGCGGTCGATCTCGAGGCCGCCTCGACGCTCCCGGTCGCCGGCCTGACGGCGCTCGGCCTGCTCGCGCTCGGCGGCGACCTCCGGGGCCGGCGGGGCGCGGTGACCGGCGCCGCGGGCGGCGTGGGACGCTTCGCGGTCCAGCTCGCGCGCGCGGCCGGAGCGCACGTCACCGCGATCGTCGGCCGTCCGGAGCGGGCCGCGGGGCTGCGGGAGCTCGGGGCCGACGAGGTCGTCGTCGGCGGCCTCGAGCCGGACGGCGAGCCCTTCGATCTCATCTTGGAGTCGGCCGGGGGAGCGTCGCTCGCCGCGGCCCTGGCCCGGGTTTCGGCGACCGGTCTCGTGGCGACGTTCGGCAACTCCTCGGGAGAGCCCGTCACGTTCGAGCCGAGGGTGTTCTACCGGAAGGGCGCGCCCACGATGCGCGGCTTCTTCGTCACGTGGGAGCTGCTCGGAGGGCGCATCGGCGCGCGCGAGCTGGACTCGCTTTGTCGGATGGTTGCCGACGGTCGGCTCCGCGTCGAGATCGACCGGAGGGCGAGCTGGCGCGAGGCGGGCTCGGTAATCCGCGCGCTGATGGATCGCCGCGTTGCCGGCAAGGCCGTGCTCACGATCGACTGAGGTCCGATCAGGCGGTGAGCTCCGTGGCCATCTCCTCGAACACCGCCGAGTGACGGTCGACGTCCTCCTCGGTCGTCGCCGGCGACATCAGCGCCATGTTGTGGAACGGCGTGAGCAGGATCCCGCGGTTGAGCGCATACAGGTGCGTGAACCTGGCGAGCTCGTGGTCGTCGGCGGCGGCGGCCTCGCCCCCGGTTCGGGGCGGCGTCGGGCAGAACCAGTACTCGGCTCGCGCGCCGATCCGCTGGATGGTCCACGGCAATCCGTGGCGCTCGATCGCATCCTTCACGCCGTTCGCCCACCGCTCGCCGAGGGCGATCATCCGCTCGAAGGCCTCCTCGGTCAGCACGTGCTCCAGCGTCGCGCGCATCGCCGCGAGCGAGAGCGCGTTGCCCGAGAGCGTGCCGCCCACGCCCCCCACGTCCGTCGTCGGCAGCGTCTCCATGAACGACTGGACCCGCTCGCCCACCTCCGCGCTCATCCCGTAACAGGCGGCGGGGACGCCGCTCGCGAGCGGTTTGCCGATCGTGAGAAAGTCCGGGTCGAGCCCCCACGCGCGCGTGGCGCCGCCCGGGCCCGCGCAGATGCAGTGGGTCTCGTCGATCACGAGGTACGTCCCGTGCCGGCGAGTGAGCTCGCGGAGCGCCTCGTGGTAGCCGGGGTCCGGCAGCACGATCCCGATGTTCGTCAGGGCGGGCTCGGCGAGTACGCAGGCGACGTCCTCGTGGGCGAGCGCGCGCTCGAGCGCGGCGGGGTCGTTCCACTCGACGACTCGCGTCGTCTCGGCGGGGTGGACCGGGGGCCCGATGTTCCCCGGCCGCGGCATCGCGACGCCGTCCCGCACGACCGCGATGGTCTCGTCGACCGAGCCGTGGTAGCACCAGGAGTAGACGAGGATCTTCGGCCGGCCGGTGATCGCCCTCGCCAGGCGGATCGTGAAGCGGTTGGCGTCGGTCGCGGTCAGACAGAACTGCCAGTACGGCAGGCCAAACCGTCGGGCCATCTCCTCGCCCACCCAGATCGAGTCCTCGGTCGGCAGCATCAGCGTGATGCCCTTCGACGCCTGCTCGGCGATGGCCGCGACGGCCGGCTTGGGCGAGTGCCCGGTCATCGCCCCGGTGTCCCCCAGACACAGGTCCACGTACTCGTGGCCGTCGACGTCGGTGAAGCGCGCTCCCTCGGCCTCCGCGACGAACACGGGATAGGGCCCGGCCCACTCCGACATCCACGGCATGGGGACGCCCGCGAGCAACGATCGGCGTCCGCGGGCGAACAGCTCCCCGGAGCGTGGGTGCTCCGCCACGAAGCGTTCCTCCTCTCGCTTCATGAGCGAGCGCAGACGGTCGCGATCGACGGTGGTGGCGGTAACGGTCACGTGCTCCTCCTCGGGACGGAACGGAACGGCTCCGCGTGAGCCTCGCGGATCGCCCGCGCCCGCGTCAACCGCGCTGAGGAGGCGCCGCCGCGGCCGGCGGGCCCCGGCCGCGGCGGCGCGATCGGGTCAGGGCGCGACGGGCCGGTAGGGCACGTACGCCGGGTACCACATCATGGCGTCGACCGCCGCCTCGACCTCGTCCTCCCGGTACGCGCGACCGACGCCGCAGTCCCGGGCCTGGCAGACGATGCGCTTGGCGATCTCGCGGGAGACCGACCGCAGCTCGGACTGGTTCGGGTAGAGGGCGCCCTCCTCGAGGCGCTCGGCCGAGACCATGTCGGCGCACGCTTCGGCGGCCACCAGGAACATCTCGTCGGTCACCTCGCGGGCCTCGGCGACGATCGCGCCCAGGCCGATCCCGGGGAAGACGAACGCGTTGTTCGCCTGGCCGATCACGTGTCGCCGGCCCTCGAACTCGACTGGCTCGAAGGGACTACCGGTGGCGACCAGCGCCCGTCCGTCCGTCCACGCGATGAGGTCGGCCGGCTGCGCCTCGGTCTTCGAGGTGGGGTTCGAGAGCGGGAAGAGCACCGGCGTCTTCACGTGTCGGGCCATCTCCCGGATGGCCTCCTCGGTGAAGCTGCCGGGGGTTCCGCTCGTGCCGATGAGCATCGTGGGCTTGACGTGCCGGACGACGGTCTCGAGCGGGTAGCGGTCGCTGCCGGCGAAGCCGAAGTGCGCCATCTCTGCGGGCCCGAGCGCGAACTCGCGCTTGTCGTCGTCCAGGGGCGTTCGGCCCTCGAACGTGAGCCCGTTGGAGTCGAGCTGCACGATCGCCCGGCGGACGTCCTCGTCGGGGATGCCCTCGCGCTTCATCGCCGCCCGGACCAGGCGGGCGATGCCGATACCCGCCGCCCCGGCACCGAGGAACACGAACCGCTGGGCGCCGATGGGCTCCCCGAGCACCCTGAGCGCCGACAGGATGCCCGCGAGCACGACCGAGGCCGTGCCCTGGATGTCGTCGTTGAAGCTGGTGATCCGGTGGCGGTAGCGGTCGAGCAGCCGGATCGCGTTGTGCTGCTTGAAGTCCTCCCACTGGAGCACCGCGTGGGGGAACACCTCGATGACCCCCTCGACGAAGGCCTCGATGAACTCGTCGTACCGCTCGCCCCGCAGGCGCGGCTGGCGGTACCCGAGGTAGTAGGGATCCTCCAGGAGCTGCTCGTTGTCGGTCCCGACATCGAGCGAGACCGGCAGCGTGAGCGCCGGGTAGATTCCCGCGCCCGCCGTGTACAGCGCGAGCTTGCCGACCGGGATGCCCATGCCGCCGGCGCCCTGGTCGCCGAGCCCGAGGATCCGTTCGTTGTCGGTCGCGACGATCAGCCGCACGTCCTCGTGGCGGGCGTTCCTCAGCAGCTCGGGGATCCGGTCGATGTCGTCGGGGGTGAGCCACAGGCCCCGCGGCCGCCGCAGGATGTGGCTGTACGCCTGACACGCCTGGCCGACGACCGGCGTGTAGACGATCGGCATGAACTCCTCGAGGTTCTCGATCAACAGGCGGTAGAACAGGGTCTCGTTTCGGTCCTGAAGGGCGGCGAGCCCGATGTACTGCTCGAGCGGCTCGCCCTTTCGGCGGATCTTCTCGAGCTCGACCTGCACCTGCTCCTCGATCGTCCGGACCCGCCAGGGAAGCAGACCCCGAAGCTCGAACAGGTCGCGCTCCACCTCGGTGAACGCCGCGTCCTTGTTCAGCAGCGGGTGCTCGAGGAGCTCCACGCCGCGGTACGGGATCTCGGTCGGCTTGCCCGAACGGAGCGCCTCGATCCACGCGTGCTCGAGGGCCCGCTCTCGTTCGTCGGTTGGAGTCATCGGCCCGCCACCTCCTTGGCCGGAAGCTTGGAGAGCTCGTCGACGACCTGCCCGATGACCGCCTTGGCGTCGCCGAAGAGCATCTGGGTCTTGTCGAGGTAGAACAGCTCGTTGTCGACGCCGGCGAATCCGGACCGCATCGACCGCTTGACGACGATCACCGACGCGGCCTGGTCGGCGTCGAGGATCGGCATGCCGTAGATCGGGCTGTGCTGGTCGGTCCGGGCCGCGGGGTTCACGACGTCGTTGGCCCCGACCACGAGCACCACGTCCGTCTGGGGCAGCTCGGGGTTGATGCTCTCGAGGTCGTACAGGAGGTCGTACGGCACGTTGGCCTCCGCGAGCAGGACGTTCATGTGACCGGGCATCCGGCCGGCGACCGGATGGATCGCGAACTTCACGTCGACGCCGCGGCGCAGGAGCGCGTCGGTGAGCTCGCGCACCTTGTGCTGGGCCTGGGCGGCGGCCATCCCGTATCCGGGGATGATCACGACCGTCCGGGCCATGTCGAGCAGGAACGCCGTCTCCTCCGGGTCGACGGTTCGGACGGGACGCTGCTCGATGGCGCCCACCGTTTCCTCGGCCCCGAACCCCCCGAACAGGACGTTCGTGAAGGAGCGGTTCATCGCCCGGCACATGATGATCGAGAGCACGAACCCGCTCGAGCCGTCGAGCGCCCCGGCGATGATGAGCAGCCTGTTGTCCAGGACGAAGCCCATCATCGAGGCCGACAGGCCCGCGTAGCTGTTCAGCAGCGAGATGACCGTCGGCATGTCGGCGCCGCCGATCCGGATCACCAGCATGAAGCCGAACACGAGCGACACCGCGATGATGATGGGGAACAGGACCGCACGGCCGGGGTCGGCGACCAGCAGACCGACCATGGTGAGCGCGGAGGCGAAGACCGCGAGGTTCACGATGTTCTGGCCCCGGTAGATCCAGGGGCGGTCGCGGACGATGCCCTGGAGCTTGCCGGCCGCGATCAGCGAGCCGGTGAACGTGAGAAATCCCAGCACGACCTCCAGGCCCAGGGCGATCATCGTGGTCGCGTCCAGGTCCGGCTTGCGCAGGTAGTACTCGGCGGTTCCGACGACCCCGGCGGCGAGCGCGCTGAAGGCGTGCGACAGCGCGGTCCGCTGCGGCACCGCGGTCATCGGCACGAGGCCGAGGGGGATCCCCAGGATCGCGCCCAGCACCAGCGCGACCGCGATCCACTGGTACTCGACGATCTCGAACTTGAAGAGCGTGGACAGGATGGCCACGGCCATCCCGATCTCGCCGACGCGCACACCGCGCCGGGCGGTGGTCGGGTGCGAGAGCCACTTGAGCGCCAGGATGAAGCAGGCCGCGGCGAACAGGTACGCGAGCGGGATGACGGTGTCGTTCATGACCTCGCTCACGGCCCCACCTCCGGGGTCGCCGCCTTACGGGACGGCGCTTCCCGCCGCTTGAACATCCCGAGCATCCGGTCCGTGAGCAGGAAGCCGGAGACGATGTTCGTGAAGGACGCGAAGACGGCGATCGAGCCGAGCACGGTCGCCATCGTGCTCTCGCCGCCTCCGGCCAGCAGCAGCGAGCCGACGATGGAGATCGCCGACAGCGCGTTGGTCAGCGACATCAGCGGCGTGTGCAGCAGTCCGGGCACCCTCGTGATCACCGTGTAGCCGAGGAACGAGGCCAGGACGAAGATGAACAGGCTGATCTCGAGCGTCTTGGTCATGCCGCACCTCCCGCGACCCCGGTCTCCGCGAGGGACTCGATCACTCGCTTGTTCACGATCTCTCCGGCGTAGGCGACGAGGCAGCCCTTGATGATCTCCTCCTCGAGATCGAGCTCCAGCTTGCCGTCCCTCACGAGGTGCAGCAGGAACGCGGTCACGTTCTTCGCGTACATGAGGCTCGCCTCGTGCGGGACGGTCGCGGCGAGGTTGGTCGGGCCGAGGATCGTCACCCGGTTCTCGGTGACGACTCGTCGGTTCGGGCGGGTGAGCTCGCAGTTGCCGCCGCGCTCGGCCGCCGTGTCGATGATGACCGAGCCCGGCTGCATGCCCGCCACGGCCTCGGCCGTGACGAGCACGGGCGCCCTCTTGCCCGGGATGAGCGCCGTGGTGATCACGACGTCGACGCCGGCGACGATCTGGGCCATGAACTCCTGCTGCCCGCGGTAGAACTCCGGGCCGAGCTCGCGGGCGTAGCCCGCCTGATCCTGCGCATCGCCGGGCTGGAGCGGGAGCATCACGGCGCGCGCGCCGAGGCTCTCGATCTCCTCCTGCGCCGCCGGGCGCACGTCGTATCCCTGGACGACCGCGCCGAGCCGGCGAGCGGTGGCGATCGCGGTCAGTCCCGCCACGCCGGCGCCGATGACGAACACCTGCGCCGGCGGGACCGTCCCGGCGGCGGTCGTCATCATCGGGAACATCTTGGTCAGGCGGTCGGCGGCCATGATCACGGACTTGTAGCCGACGACCGTCGCTTGCGACGAGAGGGCGTCCATGCTCTGGGCTCGCGAGATGCGGGGCATGAACTCCATGGCGAATGCCGTCACCTTGCGTTCGGCCGCCTGGAGCACGCCCATCGGACAGACGAGCGGGTCGGCGAACCCGATCACGACCTGCTCGGGACGCAGGTGCTCCAGGTCGTCGCGTCCCGCGTCCGGATTGGCCCCGCAGGTGCGCACCTGGGCCACGATGTCGGCCTCGAA
This sequence comes from Actinomycetota bacterium, assembly GCA_021325015.1. Classification (GTDB taxonomy): domain Bacteria; phylum Actinomycetota; class UBA4738; order UBA4738; family HRBIN12; genus JAJPHY01. The sequence continues at coordinate 21,719 of JAJPHY010000154.1, forward strand.
CACGTCGCGCCGCGACCCGATCCTCGCGCCGTGCTGCTCGTACGCCTCATCGGGGAACCCGGCGCGGATCCCCGCATCGGTCTCGACGACCACGTCCATACCGGCTCTGACCAGGGCCGGGATCACCGTCGGCACGAGCGCCACTCGGGTCTCGCCCGGAAACGTCTCCCGGGGGACCCCCACGAGGAGTCGTTCGGGATCCATGTCGCCAGCCTCGCAGGCGCCCCACCTCGCGCTTACCGCCGCACGGCCCGGGATGCCGGGGACCTTCGGCCAGCGGCGTCGAACCCAGCCCGCGTCCGGCTCGGTTCAGAGCCCGACCGGCTGACGGAGGACCGTCTTCAGCCGCGCGGGCGCGCAGCGCCTCGGGTCGGACAGGTAGATCTCGTGGTGCTTGCCCCGCATCGGGTAGTCGTGCTCCGCGATGAACGCGTGGAGCTTCTCGATCGTCGGCCCCTCCTCGGCGTAGGGACCGATGTGCATGATCTGCGCGGACAACCCCTCGCGGAAGCGTTCGAGGCGCATCTTCGCGAGCGCGGGGAGCGGTCGCTTCAGCGCGGCCTGGGCCGAGGCCCTGCGCACGAGCTCCTCGGTCACGGCCGGGGGCTGCGCGATCATCGCGGTCCAGCGCCACCGGGCCCGGTCCTCGAGGTCGAACTCGCCCCCCCGGCCCGTCCACCACAGGCTCTCGAGCGGCATCACCGTGTAGTCGTCCTCGGGATCCACGCGTTTGATCATGAACTTCAGCGCAAAGGAGACCGCGAACAGCGCCTCGACGGCCTCGCGGTAGGGGCGCGAGGTCGCCGGATCGCCCCGGCCGTCGATCGCGAGGAACGACAGCTCCGGGACGTCCACCAAGACCGGCTGCCCCACGGGCGGGAAGTAGAGCCGCCGCATCGATCGCTTGAGGTCGAGCTTCGGCACGCGAGCCACCCCTCTCGCGAGGCACGCTAGCCGGGGGGCGACGGCGCAATTAGGGTCGAACGACCTGAACCGCGCGTGCCGTTGGCGCCCGGCCCGATCGGCTCACCCGCGCGCCAGCCAGTCGAAGTGGCTCCGGCGCACTCGCCGCTTCGTGTCCTCATCGAGGAAGCTCGCGGCGAGCGCGTGGCCGGTCACGGCGCGGAGCTCCGTCAGGCCGAACCCGAGGTCGTCCCGCGCAACCTCGAGCTCGTGCGTCAGGTCGATGCCGAACAGACCCGGATCGTCGGTGTTGATCGTGACGCGGACGCCCGCTCGCAGAAGCCGGAGCGCGGGGTGCTCCGCGATGCTCGCGACCGCGTTGGTCCGAACGTTCGACGTCGGACACATCTCGAGCGCGACGCCCCGCTCTCGCACGAGCGCCGTCACCGCAGGGTCGTCCGCAACGCTGACGCCGTGTCCGAGCCGTCGCGCGCCGAGGACCTCGACCGCGTCGCGCGGAAACTCGGGGCCGGCGGACTCGCCGTAGTGCGCGGTCAACGGGATTCCCGCGTCGGCGAGCGGCGCCAGCACGTCCGCGAACATCGCCGGCGGGTACGCGCGCTCCTCGTCGGCGAGGTCGAACCCCACGAGGCGGTCGCGGTGGCGAAGCGCGAAGGCGACCGTCCGCTCGGCCGACTCCAGGCCGTAGCTCCGACTGACGATCGCGATCAGGCCGACGGCCACATCGTGCTCGCGGGTCGCACGCTCGGTGCCGGCGACGATCGACGCCATCGCCCGGTCCCAGTCGAGTCCGAACGGCCGGCAGAGGAAGTCGGGAGAGAAGCGGAGCTCGGCCAGTCGCACGTGGTCGCGGGCGAGGTCCTCCACGGCCTCGAACGCGATCCTCTCGACGGCCTCGTAGTCGCGGAACGCGCCCCGAGCCACTCGGAAGTACGCGAGGACCTCCTCGAGGCTCCGCATCGGCCGCAGGACCTGCGCGGTGGGGGCGAGCTCCTCGGGCGTCTCGGCCTCGAGCGGCTCGCCGGCCTCCCGGTACAGGTCGATGATCGTCTGCAGGCGGAGCGCGCCCTCCAGGTGCCGGTGCAGGTCGACCTTCGCGAGGGCGCGAAGGTCGATCGGGTCGCCGTCGGGCTCGCGGGAACCGTCCACGGTGGTCCGAGCCTATCGGAGCGCGCCGGCCGCCGGGATAGCATGGTGGCTCGACCAAGGGGGACGGATGCTGCTCGACGGCAAGAAGCTGTTGATCACCGGGGTGCTGACCAGGGAGTCGATCGCCTACGCGACGGCGCAGGCCGCGCAGGAGCAGGGGGCGGAGATCGTCCTCACGTCGTTCGGGCGCGCGATGAGCATCACCGAGAAGATCGCGAGGCGCCTGCCGGCCCCGGCCGACGTGCTCGAGCTCGACGCGAACGAGCCGGCGCACCTCGAGGCCGTCGCGGAGGAGCTCGGGCGGCGGTGGGGCCGGCTCGACGGGTTCCTGCACGCGATCGCGTTCGCGCCGGCCGACGCCCTCGGCGGCAACTTCCTCCACACGCCCTGGGAGAGCGTGCAGGCGTCCTTCCGGACCAGCGCGTACTCGCTCAAGGCCATCTCGGCCGGCCTGCTGCCCCTCATGCGGGATCGGGGCGGCGGAATCGTGAGCCTCGACTTCGACGCGAGCGTCGCCTGGCCGGTCTACGACTGGATGGGCGTCGCCAAGGCGGGCCTGGAGGCCGTCACCCGCTACCTCGCGCGCGACCTGGGGCGGTTCGGCATCCGCGTGAACTGCGTCTCGGCCGGCCCGCTGCGCACGGTCGCGGCCAAGGGCATCCCGGGCTTCGAGGCCGTCTCGGACGGATGGGCCGAGCGCGCCCCGCTCGGGTGGGACGTGACCGACCCGACCCCGGTCGGTCGCGTCGCGGCCTTCCTCCTGTCGGACTGGGCCAGGGGGATCACCGGCGAGATCGTGCACGTCGACGGCGGATACCACGCCGTGGGGGCTCCGTCGCCGCGGACCGCCGAGTGAGCCGGCTCAGCGGATCGGCACGCCGAGCTCGGTCGCGAGCGCGCGCTGGGCCCGCGCGATGACCTTGAAGGCCTCCTTCAGGCCGCGGCGGGCGACGGGGCCGAGCTCGGCGGGGTCGAGAAAGTCGTCGAGCTCGCGTCCCGCGCGCAGGCGGGCCACGTGGTGGTCGATCCGGACCCCCCACAGGAACCGGAAGGCCTCCTCGAGCGCCCCGGCCGTCTCCGCGTCGAGCGCGCCCTTGGCCGTCGCCGCCCGCAGCCTGCCGATCGTCCGCTTCTCGGTCAGCCCGGCCCCGATCGCGTACGCGCGGGCGAGGTTCCCGATGATCGTGATGCCCCGGCGCTTGACGTCGAGGGTGCCCGCGTGCTCGCCGCGCGCCTCCACCACCAGGTCCCGGAAGAAGCCGGTGGGCGGGCGCTCGTCGAGTGCCCGGCGGCTCAGGTGGCGAACGAACTGCGGGTACCGTCCGGCGATGCGGACCATCGGGTCGAGCCAGGACTCGATGTCGAGCGGGCCGGCGACGCGCCGGTAGTCGAAGGCGATCGACAGGAAGATGCTCCCCATGGCCCCGGGCTCGTCCATCCAGTCGCGGAACTGCCGGACCCACCCCTCGGGGGTCTTGCGGAGCGCGCGGTTGGCGGCCATCGCGTCGCCCCGGCAGCGCGGGAAGCCGGCGGTCTCGAGACCGGCCGTCACGAACTCGGCGAGCTCGGCGAAGTACGGGTCGACCTCGTCCTCCGGCCGCTCCGTGGGGTCGTAGGCGAACGCGTGGTCCTGGTCGGTGTGGATCGCCTGCTCCTGGCGGGCCGCGCTGCCGAGGGCGATCCACGCCCACGGTCCGGGCGGGTCGCCCAGCCGCCGCATCCCGAGCTCGAGCAGGCGCCGCGTAAGCGTGTCGATCGTGAACGCCACGATGTGCCCGATCTCGACCGGGTCGGCGTTGGAGTCCACGAGCGTCGAGACGACGTTCGGAAGGTCTCGGGCCGCCGCGATCGCGTCGTCTCGGTCGGCCGCGCGCTCGATGGCGCTCTTGATGGCGAACGGCGTGTGCCGGCCGAGCCCCATCAGGTCGGTGTCGGTGACGACGCCGACGAGCTCACCCTCCTCGTCCTGCACCGGGAAGTGGTGGAACCCGCCCTCCAGCATTCGTAGCAGCACCTCGCCCACCATCGTGTCGGGCGGCACCGTCGCGGCGGGGAAGGTCATGACCGCGGACACGGGCGTCGCGGCGGGGTCCCGCCGCGCGGCGACCACGCGCGAGCGAAGGTCGCGGTCGGTGAGGATCCCCCACCCCTCCCGCGTGCGGACGAGCAGGCAGGACACCCGCTCGCGGGCCATGAGCTCGGCGGCGTCGGAGACGCTGGCGTCCGCCTCGCACGTCACGGGCGGGCGTCGCACGATCTCGCCCACCGGGCGGTACTGCTCGGCCGAGCGCTCGGCGCCCCAGCTCTGCCCGACGCGCTCGATGCGACGGCGGAAGTAGCCGGCGACCACCTCGATCCCCTCCGTCGTGCCGAGGACCTCGGCGGCGACCTCGTGCGGGATGAGGTAGCAGAGGGTGTCCTCATGCGCCCGGACGGAGGCCGTGGGGCTGAGACCGGCGAGCATCGACCAGGCGCCGAAGATCTCGCCCTCGCCCATGAGGTCGACCAGGCGTCCGTCGTCCAGGATCTCGACCGCGCCCCTGCGAATCACGTAGAGGTACCGGGCCGGGTCGCCCGACTGCTGGAGGATCACGGCTCCGGGTGCGAAGTGCTCGATCTCGGCCGACCTCGCGATCGTGGCGAGCTTGCCCGGGCCAAGCCGGTCGAAGGGCGGGTAGCGGCCGAGGAAGGTCGCGACGTCCATCGCTAGTTGCAGCCTAGCCCAGGACCGGCGGGGGCCTTCAGGGACGCGGGAGCGCGATCCGTGCGGTGAGCCCGCCGCCCGGCGTGTCCTCGAGCCACATCGCCCCGCCCTGGGCCTCGACGAGCGCGCGGGCGAGAGACAGGCCGAGGCCGGCCCCGCCGGTCGATCGGGTCCGGCTCGGGTCCGCGCGGGCGAACCGGTCGAAGGCGCGCGAGGCGAGCTCGGGCGGGAGCCCGGGGCCGTGGTCGGCCACCGAGACGACGGCGCGGTCGCCGTCCACCTCCCACGTCACCTCGGCCCGGCCCCCACCGTGCATGCCGACGTTCTCGAGCACGGCGTCGAGCGCGGCCTCGGTGGCCACCCGGTCGCCGACCGCCACGGCGGCCCCTCCGCGCAGCGCGAGCTCCGTGCCGGAGGCGGCCTCGCTCCGCCTGGCGGCGGAGCGGCAGATCTCGTCCAGGTCGATGGGGTGCAGGTCGAGCGCGAGCTCGCCGCTCTCCGCGCGGGCGAGCGCCAGCAGTCGCTGCGTGAGCCCGGTCAGGTAGTCGATCTCGGACAGGACCTGCCCCCCGAGCTCGGGGTCGCGCTCGGCGAGGACCTCCACGCCCGAGCGGACGAAGGTGAGCGGGGTCCGGAGCTCGTGCGAGGCGTCGGCCGCGAAGCCGGCCTGGGCGTCGTACGCGCGCTGGACCGGGCGGACGGCTCGCCCCGCGAGCCACCACCCGGCGACCAGGCTCAGCCCGATCGCCACCGCGCCGCCGGCGAGGAGCAGCAGCCGGACCCGCTGGAGCAGCCGCTCCTCGGGCTCGAGCGAACGCGCCGCGACCACGGTCGCGAGGAGCGTGTTGCCCCGCCGGGCGGGAAGCGTCACGAGGCGCACCCGCTCGCCGGCCACCGTCAGGTCCTCGACCGGCCGGGCGCCGGGTCGCAGCCAGGTCTGGGCCTCCGCCTGCTCTCCGAGGCGGACGCCGTCGGGGAAGAACACCGCGACCTGGACGGCGCTGGTGGAGGGCACGTCCGAGTCGGGAGGCGGGATCGGGTGGCCCTCCTCGACGATCCGGCTCACCTGCGCGCGAGCCGCGGTCCGGAGGTCGTCGGTGGCCGCCCGGTCCAGGCCGCGCGCGAGGAGCGTGTACCCGCCGCCGCCGAGCGCCAGCATGATGATCGCGAGCACCGCCGCGTGCGAGGCGGCCATCCGGAACCGGAGCGAGCGGAACATCAGCGACCCACGGCGTAGCCGACGCCGCGGACCGTCTGGATGATAGCGCCGGCCTCGCCGAGCTTCTTGCGCAGGTAGTGCACGTACAGGTCGACGACCTTCGTCTGGGCGTCGAACCCGAAGTCCCAGACGTGCTCCTTGAGCTCGGTTCGCGTCATCACGCGGCCGACGTTGCGCAGCAGGCATTCCAGGAGGTCGAACTCCTTGGCGGTCAGCTCCACCTCGCGCCCGTTGACCTTCACGCGGCGGGCCTGCGGGTCGAGCGACACCCCGCCGAACGACAACCGCTCCTCCGCGCCGGCCCGTCTCGCGAGCGCCTCGATCCGCGCGAGCAGCTCCGCGAACGCGAACGGCTTGACGAGGTAGTCGTCGGCCCCGGATCGGAGCCCGGTGACGCGGTCGTCCACGGTGTCGCGGGCCGTGAGCATGAGGATCGGTAGCCGGCTCCCTCGAGCACGCAGCTCGGCCGTGAGGGCCAGGCCGTCCATCCCGGGCAGCATCACGTCGACGACGGCGAGGTCGAACTGGCCCGAAGCCGCCTTCTCGAGACCGTCGGTTCCGTCGTAGGAGGCGGTGGCCCGATACCCCTCGCGACGGAGCCGGGTGGCGAGCAGGTCGGCCAGCCGCCGGTCGTCCTCGATGAGCAGAACGTGCACGGCCCAATCGTCTCGCGCCGGAGCCTCGGATGACCCGCGATTCTTACCGTTCCCAAATCTTCGGCCAACTCCGCTCCAATCCCGCTCCCCGATACTCGGGACCCATGACCGCGACCCGCGCCCGCGCCCCCAGACACACCCTCCCGCCACCGCCCCGCGGCCGGCACCGGTCCGCCGACTCGTTCCTTCGACCGATCGTCGAGAGCTGGAGCGTCCAGCCCGCCGCCTTGAGGGTGCTGCGCGCCTTCCTGGGGGTCACCTTCTTCTACGCGGGCGTCCAGAAGCTCGCCGACGGCGGTTTCTTCCACCCCGGGTCGCTCTCGTACATCGGCACCCAGCTGCGGGAGTTCTCACAGGGCAGCCCGATCGGCGGACTCCTGCGCTTCGCCGGCCACGTGCCGGTCCTGACCGGGCTCGCCATCGCGCTTGCCGAGATCGCGATCGGCCTCGGCACGATCGCCGGCATCGGACCGCTCCTGTTCGCCGCGGGCGGGTTCGTCGTGAACCTGCTGCTCACGCTCTCGGCGACCTGGCACGTGCACCCGTACTTCCTCGGCTCGGACTCGATCTACGCGGCGGCGTGGCTCGCCTACTTCGTCGGCGTGGCCGAGACGCGCCGGCGAGCCCGCCAGTCGATCGTCTCCCGCAAGGGACACGCCGCTTCGTACGCGCCGCCGGGGGCGATCGGTCGTCGCGAGATGCTCCGCGGGAGCGCGCTCGCGGGAGCGACCCTGGTGAGCGCGAGCGTCGCGGCCGCGGTCGCCGGCTCGCCGGCCGCGGCGACGAACGCTCTGCAGCGGCATCCGGGCGGCGGCTCGGCGGGTGCCGGGAGGCAGGCGAGCGGCGGCGGCTCCAGCGGGGGCGCGCCGCAGGCCACCCAGGGCACGCCGATCGCCAGTCTGAGCAGCATCCCGGTGGGTCAGGCCATCGGGTTCACCGCGCCCGGCGTCGGGCCCGCCGCCCTGGTCCGACTCGGGCCGGACACCGTGGTGGCCTACAGCCGGGTCTGCACCCACGCGGGCTGCCTCGTGGGCTACGACGCTTCCTCGCGCATCCTGGTCTGCCCCTGTCACGGGGCCGAGTTCGACCCCGCGCACGGCGCGGAGGTCATCGGCGGTCCGGCGCCGGCCCCCCTCACCCCCATCAAGGTGACCGTTGACCGGCAGACCGGGCAGGTGGTGATCCCCTCCTAGCGCGAGTCCGCCGGCCGCCGGGCCACCCCTCTCTCCACCGGCGGCCGGCACCCCCTCCGGCGCTCTCCCGGCGGCCGTCCCGTCCGCCGGGTCCGTGCCGGAGCGCACTAGTCTGCTACAGACTAGTCGGCCCCGAGGAGCCGGGAGGCCAGGGTCTCGAGGTTCGAGCGGGTGAGCTGGTTGCCGTACGGCCCCCGCCCGGCCACACACCAGGCACCGCACGTCGCGGCGAACGCGAGGGCCCGCGCCACGCCCGCCCCGGCCGCCATTGCGAACGCGAGCCCCGCCGCGAACGAGTCCCCTCCGCCGTAGGCGTCGACGAACGGTCCCGGCGGAGCCACCGGCTCGTAGCGGCCGGTGCGGCCGTCGGCGGTCGTGTACGTCCCTCCGCGGGCTCCCTCGGTCCGAACGACAAGGCCGGGAGGGGTCGACAGGGCCTTGGGGTCGTAGCGCTCGCTCGGGTCGAAGGCGCTTGCCACCACGGCGTCGAGGCGGACGTCCGCCTCGGCCAGGCGATCCATCACGCGGCTCGTCGCGACGAGCACGCGGGCGCGACGTGCGCTCCGAAGCGCTCCGGCGTCGCCCGCCGCGAAGTAGACGGCGTCGACGCCCTCGAGCTCGTCCCAGGGGAGCGAATCGTCCCCGCGGGGCTCCAGGCGCTCGCCCAGCACGGTGATCGTCCGCTCGCCGCTCGCATCGATGAACGCGACCCCTCGCCGTGTCGTGGCCGGCCGGCGGGCGGCCTCGACCCGCGGCCCGAGCGCCTCGAGCTCCAGGTGGGCCCGTTTTCCGGTCGCGTCTCGCCCGAGCGCGGTGAAGAACGTGCAGTCGCCGGCGAGCTTGAAGAGCTGGACGGCCGCGACCGAGCCGCCCCCGGCCGGCTCCTCCCACCACTCGAGCGCGCGCACGATCTCGCCCGCCTTCGGGACGCGCTCCACGCGCGCGAACTCGACCCACTCCACGTGCCCCACGACGGCCGTGCGCACGGGCGGCAGTGTGGCATCCTGCTGGAGTGGACGCGACCTCCGGGACCGAGCAGACGAGGCCGCTCACGAGCTTCAGCCACGGCGCGGGGTGCGGCTGCAAGCTCGGGCCGGCCGAGCTCGAGCGCGTGATGGGCACGCTCGCGCTCGCGGACCTGTCGCCCGACGTGCTCGTCGGCGCCGAGACCGGCGACGACGCCGCCGTCGTCCGGCTCGGCGACGGGCGGGCGCTGATCGCGACGCTCGATTTCTTCACGCCGATCGTGGACGACCCGTACGACTGGGGCCGGATCGCCGCGACGAACGCGCTCTCCGACGTCTACGCGATGGGGGGCACGCCGTTCCTGGCGCTGAACATCGTGAGCTGGCCGGTCGACGACCTTCCGCTCGAGATGCTGGGGCGCGTCCTGCAGGGCGGTGCGGACGTGGCGGCCGCCGCCGGCGCCGCCGTCCTCGGGGGGCACACGATCACCGATCCCGAGCCGAAGTACGGGATGGTGGCGCTCGGGTTCGCGAGCGCGGACCGCGTCGTGCGGAACTCGACCGCGACGCCGGGGGCCGCCCTGTTCCTCACCAAGCCGCTCGGTCTGGGGATCGCCTCGACGGCCATCAAACGGGGGAGGGCGACCCCCGAGCAGGTCGCCGCGGCCGTCGAGCTCATGACGACGCCGAACGCCGCGGCGGCCGAGGCGATGCTCGAGGCGGGCGTCGAGGCGGCGACCGACGTGACCGGGTTCGGGCTCCTCGGCCATCTGCACCGGATGCTCGCGGCTTCGGGCCTGGCCGCGCGAGTGGACGCGTCGGCGGTCCGGCTGCTGCCGGGCACGATGGACCTGGCGCGCGCCGACGTGGTGCCCGGCGGCACCAAGCGGAACCTCGCCTACGTGCGCCCCCACGTCGATTGGGGCGAGCTCAGCGAGCCCGAGCGGGTGGTTCTCGCCGACGCGCAGACCTCCGGCGGGCTCCTCATCGCGGCGACGGATCCGGGGGCCCTCGAGGATGCGCTCGCGCGACGGGGCGTACCGGCGATGCGGATCGGGCTGACCGAGCCCGGTCCGGCGGGCCGGATCGCGCTCGCGGGACGGGTGGCCGAGTAGCGCGGGGCTCGGAGGCGGCGACTCGAACGATCCTCTGGGAATATCACCGCGCTGATAGAGTTATTGCACGTGCAATGATCGAGCTGGACTCCGTCTTCTACAAGGAGATGGTCGAGCACGGTCTCCGGGAGTTCCCGAACGAG
>JAJPHY010000056.1 GCA_021325015.1 Actinomycetota bacterium
CGTAGGGCTGGGTCGCGTCGTAGGCGCGCGGCACGTTGGTGGCGATCTTCTCACCCCAGTAGGCAGAGCAGGGCCGGGCGTTGCGGAACACCGGCGGCGGCGGGGCCGGCCCGGTGTCACCCGTTTGAAGCATCGGTCGCACGAAGCTCTGGGCAAGATTCAGCACGCCGTGAACCGCGCTCGCAAGGGAGGCCGGGATCTTCGGCGCCGACGCCGGTGCGAGCAACAGCCGCCCGTGGACCCGGTAGTAGCCGAGCCGAACACGGAAGGCCGCCTCGGCCTGGCGAACCGTCCCCCAGGCGGGGACCACCAGGCGGTTCGCGGGCACTCGGCCCACGTGGAAGCCGTCGCTCAGCAACCACGAACGGGCGAGGTCGACGTCGGCCTGCGCTGGAGAGAACCGGGCCCGGAACTGTCCCGGCGTGAGGTAGTGCCCGTAGTTCGAGTTCGCCGGATCCGACACCGTCGCCAGCAGACGCTCGGCCGCGGAACGATCGCGCAATCCGAGGTAGAGCTGGAAATCGACTCGCTCGTTCGGTCGTGCGGGTCGGACGAAGTTGCGCCGGACGGCGTAGGGCGCCCAGCTCCCGCGAAGCGCGACCTCCCGGGGCGCTCCGAACGCCGGCGTGCACAGAGCCGCAACGAGGACCACGACCAAAGCTCCAAAGGTGCCTCGCAGAAGGTGTCTCACGGTCCCCCCAAGCCAGTCCGGGCCGGGTTGCGTTCCCCCGGCCATCTCCCGACACCGTGTGCCGTACCCGAGGGGCGGTGTCGCTGGACCATTGATTAGGCGAGCGACCCCGACCTGTCAAATCGGTATGCAGGGCGCCCGCCCGGTCGGGCCTTACCGCTTCTTCTTCTTCAGGTCGGCCAGGATCTCGCGCGCCGCGTTCGCGCCGGGCGCTCCCGTGATGCCTCCGCCGGGGTGCGCCCCCGAGCCGCACAGGTACAGGCCCTCGACGCCGAACCGGTAGCTCGCATGACCGAGCAGCGGCCGCCACGCGAACCAGCAGTCGAGCCCGGGCTCGGCGTGGAGCGGGTGGCCGCCCGAGAGCCCGTACTCGCGCTCGAGGTCGACCGGCGTCAGCACCTGCCGGCCGGTGACGAGCTCGCCCAGGCCCGGCGCGTACCGCTCCATCGTCTTCACGACGAGGTCGGCGAGGGACTCGCGCTCGGCCTCCCAGTCGCCCTCGCGGAGCGCGTGCGGCGTCCACTGCGCGATCACGCTCATCACGTGCTGGCCCTCGGGCGCGAGCGTCGGGTCCGAGAGCGTGGGGATCGTCGCCTCGAGGAACGGCTCCTCGCTGATCCGCCCGTACTTCGAGGCGTCGAACGCCCGCTCCAGGTGGTCGATCGAGGGGGCGATCACGATCCGGCCCCTGAGCCGCTCCTCGTCGGCGCCGGGGAACCGCGGCAGCGCCGACAGCGACAGGTTGACCTTGGAGACGACGCCGGGCGTGCGGATGTTGCCCGCCCGCCACAGCAGGTGCGGGCCGATCACGACCGGGTCGACAAGCGTGGTCAGCGTGCGCTTGGGATCGGCGCTCGACGCAACGGCTCGCGCGAAGAGCTCCTCTCCGCTCGCGAGGGCCACGCCGACCGCCCGCTCGTCGCGAGTGAGCACCCGCACGACCTCGGCGCCGGTTCGGACCTCGGCCCCGAAGCTCCGGGCCGCCGAGGTGAGGACCTCCGCGAGCGTCCCGGGGCCGCCGCGAACCGAGACCGACTGCCCCGGCGCCCCGCCGTCGTTGCCCGCGGCGTCGGACAGGAACGTCGTCGCCGTCCCGGCCGACCACGGACCGGTCGCGCTGTAGAGGACGGCCCGGGAGGCGATCGCACCGCGGATCGCGTAGTCCTCGAACACCTCGCCCACGACGTCGGCGATCGCCATCGGCATCATGCGCGTGACCTCGCGGGCCGCCCGAGCGCCGAGCTCGCGAAACGCGCGGCCGGCGCGAAGGCCGGTGAGCAGGTCGGCGAACGTGAGGTTCTTCACGTCGGGCGGGGTGGCGGCGTTCAGGTAGGCGAGGAAGCTCGCGAGGCTCCGCACCTTCTTGTCGAAGGTGGGGTAGGCCTCCGCGTCGTGCGCGGAGCGCGAGCGGAGCTCGTCCGCCGTGCGCGAGGCGTCGCCCCAGAGCGTGAGCGCCGGGCCGTCGGGCTGCGGCGCGAACACCCGGACCGGCGGATCGATCAACACGAGCCCGTGCCGCACCAGCCCGAGGTCGTCGATCACGGACGTCCGCAGCCGTCCCACCGTGTGGACGATGCCGGGCGCCCTCACGCCCGGCGCGATCTCGACGGTGTCGAGGATCCCGCCGGTTCGCTCGCGCCGCTCGAGCACGAGGACGCGGCGGCCGGCCTTCGCCAGGTACGCGGCCGTGACGAGGCCGTTGTGCCCCGCCCCGATGACGATCGCGTCGTAATCGGCCATCACGCCACCGCCCTTCGGCCGGGCTTCCGCATCCGCTCGGACTTCAGCACCTCGAGGGCGGCGATCCGCCCGGGCGCGCCCATGATGCCGCCGCCGGGGTGCGCGGCCGAGCCGCAGAGCCACAGGTCCTTCACCGGCGTGCGGTACCTCGCCCACCCCGGCACCGGCCGGTTGAAGAAGAGCTGCTCGAGCGAGAGTTCCCCCTGGAAGATGTTGCCCTCGGTGAGGCCGGTCATCTCCTCGATGTCGAGCGGGGTGACGAACTGCTTGTGGATGATGAGGTCGCGGATCTTCGGGAACCGCTCCTCGAGCGTGTCGATCACGGTCTCGCCGAACGCGGTCCGCATCTCGTCGTCCCAGACCTTGCCGTCGGCCAGGTGGTATGGGGCCCACTGCACGAAGCAGCTCATGATGTGCTTGCCGGGCGGCGCCATCGACGGGTCGACGAGCGTCGGGATGATGCAGTCGATGTACGGGCGGCGGGAGAAGCTCCCGTACTTCGCGTCGTCGTACGCGCGCTCCATGTAGTCGATCGAGGGCGAGAAGCTGATCGCGCCCCGCAGCCACTCCCCCTTCCCGGGCTTGCACGCGAGCTCGGGCAGGCCGTCGAGCGCGAGGTTCACCTTGCCGGAGGACCCGCGGAACTTGTACCTCCGGACCTCCGCGAGGAACTCCTCGTCGAGGTGGCCGCGCTCGACCAACCCGAGGAACGTCCGGTTGGCGTCGACCGAGGAGAGCACGACCGAGGCCCGGATCTCCTCGCCGGACTCGAGGGTCACGCCGGTCGCGCGCCCGTTCCGGACGTCGATGCGGGCCACCGGGGCCTGGGTACGGATCTCGGCGCCGGCCTCCCGGGCCGCCGAGGCGATCGCGGCCGCGATGCCGCCGGTCCCCCCGCGCGGGATGCCCCACGCGCGGAAGGCGCCGTCGATCTCGCCCATGTAGTGGTGCAGGAGCACGTAGGCCGTCCCCGGCGACCGCACGCCCTGGAACGTCCCGATGATGCCGGAGGCCGACATCGTCGCCTTGAGCGGCTCGGTCTCGAACCACTGCTCGAGGAAGTCGGCCGCGCTCATCGTCATGAGCTGGATGAACGTCGC
>JAJPHY010000053.1 GCA_021325015.1 Actinomycetota bacterium
AGTCCCGCGGCTCCCCCTGCAAGGTTCGGCTGATAGGGCCAGGGTTTCGCACTCACCGGCCTTACAGTATGGCCTCTGTCGGCGGAATCACCCCGGCCGCACGCGGCCAATTGCCCGCGTCAAGACCGCCTGGACCTTGTCCGCGAACATGTCGCCATCGTAGACGTCGCCGTGCAGGTGCACGGTGACGTTCACATTCGTCACCCCGCTTCTCGAGGAGGCAACAGTTGGCGGCGCCCAGATCGCGCTCCCACCACGGCCGCCATCGGCGGATCCGCCGCGGACGCTCGGGCGGACGCTCGGGCCCAGGCCCGAGTGGATCCAGCCGCCGATCTGCGTTGAACCTTCGATCTGATGGGTCCGAAGGATGATGTCGATCACCTTCGTGCTCGGGATCTTGCCGATCGCGGCAGCGATGCCAGCGATCGCGTTCGAGGTCCGGGTGGCCTCTCGCTGAGCCTTGAGCCAGTCGCGGACGATCTGGTCGAACTTCTTCTCGTTCGCGTTGGCGAGCGCGGCGACGATGTTGGCGCCCTTCATCCCCATGTCCTGGAGTTGCTTCACGAACGAGTCAGGGAGGCCTCGAGCGAGCAGCGTCTCCCAGTTCTTCCGGTAGTTCGACATCGCCTCGAGCTGGTTGTCGAAGGCCTTCAGGATGTCGCTGGCCGTGAGCTTCGCCTTGCCGGACAGATCATCGAGCGAGCCCATCACGGAGTTGAGACTCTCGATCGTACCCTTGCGCCACGTATCGAAGTCCGTGGCGGTCATCCCGGCGAAGTGATGGAGCGCCCCCCTGGTCTGGTCGACCTTCCGCCCGACCAGACCCACCGCGCCTCCAAGCGAGGACAGGAGGTCCGTCGTCCGCGGCAGGTGGGTCATGAGGCCCACGAGAGGGATCGAGTCGAGGGCCTTGCGCAGGATCCCGAATCTGTCCGCGGCGGTCTCGACGGCCGGCCCGAGCGGACCGAAGGCTAGGACGAACCCCCGGGTCCTCATCGAGGCCTCCGTGACCTTATCGATCACCTGGCCCAGGAAGTCCAGGAGTGGGGGCGCGTATCGAACGAGCAGCTCGCCGACCTTCTCCTTGAAGTCGTCCCAGCGATTGGTGAGCTGCTGGGTTTGACCGCTCAACGTATGCGCGGCCCTCGTCGCCGATCCGCCGAACTCCACCGCCAGCTCGTGGAGGATCTTGCGCTGGGCTCCGGCGACGTCGCCCATCTGGTACATGTGCTTGATGAGCTCGACCTGCGTCGCGTCGAAGGACACGCCCACGCGCCGGAGTGCGGTCAGGCCGACCGTCGGATCGTTCAGGGCCTTGCCGACCTGGATCGCGCTCGTCTTGAGGTCCTGGCCCAGGGCGGTCGACATATCCAACACCGCTGTCAGCGCCTGCTTGAAGATCGGACCCTGGATCTTCCTGAAGGTCGCGAGCAGGTTCTCCGCGGACTGAACGGCCTCGTCCGAGTAGGTCGTTTGGTTCTCGAGCGACTTGGCGAGATCGTGAAACTGCGTCGCGCTGTAGCCGGCGGCCTCGCCCGTGGACCGGATGACCGCGCGGGTCTGCTCCATCACCCTCTGACTGTCCTCGAAGGCGCGGACCGAATCGACCGCGAACTGCGCAAGCTTGTACCCCAGGCCAGCGAGGCCCACCGCCACGCCGGCCGAGAGCAGGCGGAGCGCGCCCGACATCTTCGACGTCGACTTCTGGACCGTGCCGGTGGCTCCGGCCATCGAGGCCTCGAAGCCGGCCAGATCCGCGCGGAGCTTGACGATCAACGACCGCACGACAGCCGAGTCCATCTCAGCGCCCTCCCTCGAGCGCGGCCTTGAACGCGGCCTCGGCGCTGGCCTCGTCGCCGCGCTCGAGCGCGGCGAGCACGTCCAGAAGCCGCCTGCCGACGTTGGAGATGTACGCCGCGTTGGAGATGTACGCCGCGGCTGCCGTGTAGTCCTTCTCGCCCATGATCTCGATGGTGACGTCACGGGCCATCGCTCCCGCCTGGTCCAATCCATGGATCAGCTGCGCGCGAGCGCTCGTGAAGTCGACCGGCTTGCCGGCGCGGAGCGTGGTCCAGGCGTCCAGGACGATCTCGACGGGCGAGAGTGTGCGCTCGGTGCCGCTCATCTACGCCTCCCCATACGGTGCGGACGGAGGATGTCGTGTGAGGAACTCGGGTCAACCTGCGGCCGCTGCAAGATGGCTGGAGCGTCGGTCCTGTGTGCGCGTGGTTGGGAGTTTCGTGGGGCCCGGGCGGCTCCGACCGGTCGCCCCGGGTCCAACGCCCAGGCCTCACGGGAGGGTCGGACCGCGAGGCCCGGGCGAAGGGCCTTGCCGCGGTGCACGCGCGGCGATGGCGGCCGCGCCGAGCCGATCCAGGACCCACCGGTGCGCACCGGTGCTCCGCCTCGAGCAGCTCGAGCGGTCGCCGCTTTGTTCACCCAGTCGGTCGATCCTCGACGTCGAGGATCCCCGACCTCGTCGACGTTCGCGACCTCGGGCGAGGCGACATCAGCCATGGGCCGGCCCCTTGCCGTTCGTGCGCGGACCGTCGGCGATCTCGATGATCCTGACGGCGGGGCGCGCATCCTCGAGCGCGCGAATCCGTCGGACCAGCTGCTCGCCGATCGCGCCGGCGCCGGCTGACGGGTCGAGCCCGACCGCCTTCGCCAGATCCGCGACGGCGGCACGGACCTCCTCCTGCTCTCGGGCGAGCGCCGCCGTCAGCGCATGGGCCAGGAGGTCGCGGACTTTCGCGAGCTCCGCGACCGGCACCTTCGCCAGATCCGCGACACCGAGGCGGTCCTCGACCAGATGGACGAGGTTCCGCGCGATCGCATCCTGCAGCTCGGCCACCCCGCCTCCTCAGTTCCGAAGCGAAGCGATCGCCGCGTCGAGCTGAGCGATCTTCGAGCTGTAGGCGGCGCGCAGGACGGGGTCGTTCGTGCCGTCGATGGCGTCTGCCGCCTCCCGGCGCATTCGGAGCATGAGCGCGAGCGGATCCAGGTCGACGAACGGGGCGACGGTGGAACCTCGATCCTGGGCCCGCAGGAAGACCGGCGCCGGCGGCTCGTCTGCCTCGAGTCGCTCGAGTCGCTCGACGAGCTCGCGGGCCTTGGCGATGAAGTCATGGATCGGGGCGAAGGCCGCCTTGACGGCGTCGGCGACGACGATCTTCACGACGTCGGGTGTGAGGATTTTCGAGATGTCGGCGGGCCGCGAGCGGTGAAGTGCCGACCGCTGGGGCCGGCGCGCCTCCGCTAGGCGAGCTTCGTAGATGCGGCGCTTCTCCGCCTGCGTGCTCTTCGTCTGGGCCCCAGCGTCGTCGTCGGGATAGGTGAAGGCCACCAGAGAATCCCCCTTCACCCGCCGAGCTCGGCGAGGAAGGCCTCGCGGAGCTCCTCCGGCATCCCGGCCACGAGCTGGCGTGCCGCCTCGCGCCGGTCGCCGCCGGCGGCGACCGATCGCTCGAGCGTCAGGCGCAGGGCGGCGAGATCGAACGTCGGGCGGTAGCCGAACACCGCGCCGGAGATCTCGAAGCACGCCCGGCAGGCGAGGCGCCCGGCGGTGACCGCATGCGAGCCGTGCGATGTCCCCCACCTGCCCATCCCCGAGGACGGTCGACCGATCAGGAAGCCCTCCTCCGGGTAGGCCCCATCGTGCAGCCGGGCATCCTGGTACGGGAGTCGGTCCGCGATCGCCTCGCTCGCGCGCCGATGTAGCGTCGGCCACTGCTCGAGCTGGGTGAGCGCCTGCTCGATCCAGGAACGGGCAAGCTCCGGCGCGACGTCGGCGCCGAACTCCAAGAGCGCGCGGATGCTCCTGCGCGGGGCCTCGGGCAGGGCGCCGGTCTCGCCGATGATGATCTGCGCGGCCGTGACGAGCTCGGGCCCGTCGGCGTGCTCGAGGAAGTGCGCGACGTCGCCGGCGAGCGTCGGGCTCTCGATCGTGGTCCGTGCCATCTCACTTCTCCTCGTTCGCAACCAAGGGCACTCTCAGGACAGCATTTCCGGGGATTTTCGGGCGGGAGCTCGGCAGTATTCGCACCAGGAGCGCGGGCGGCCCGGACCCGGGCGCCGCTCGATCGGCCGGCCACACCCGCGGCACGTGCTGAGCTGCGCCGAGGCGGATGTCGCCATGAGCGCTGCTGCCGCCTGGCGCAGGATCCCGGTCTCCAGGTCGCCGCGCCGCTCGAGATCCTCAGCCTTCGCCAGGAGGCGCTGAGCGATCGCCCGCGCGTTCATGCCCTGCCGCACGCGCCGGCGCCGGGCGGGAGAGAACGAGCGAGCGCAAGCTTGATGAGCTGAGGCGCGGCACCGAGTCGCTCGAGCACGACGGCGATCTCCAGCTGCTCATCCGACAGGACGTTTGCCGGTCCAACCCCCGGCTTGCGGAAAAGCGAGGAGTCGGCGTCGATCAGTCCGTCGAGCACCTTGCGATGGTAGGCGCAGACTTCATCATCGAGGAGCGTCCAGTACGCGCAACCTCGCGGGATTCCGGGCATCTTGCAGCGTCGCATCAGTCCGGAGTCGGCGCGTGCCAGGTGCGGATCCTGCCGTGCCAGGGCTCCTCACCGGGCCGCATTGTCGACTTGAAGGCCTGCTCGGGATCCTCACCGTTCAGGTCCGCCTGGAGGTAGTTCTTCGCCTTGGCCAGCAGCCGGTCATAGGGCATGTGCAGGTCGAGCACCCTCGAGATCTCATCTCGGCTCCAGCCGAACAGCGTGAGAATCACGAGCGCCGCCGCAGCTCTGTGGCGGCTCGCCAGACGAGAGATCGCCCGCTCGAGGTCCAGCATCTCTACGCAGGCCTCCGACTCGACGTTGCCGCGATGCTCGATGAGCGAGCGAGCCTCGGCCCAGGTGGGGGAGGCGAGGATCCAGCGCTCGTCCGCGATCCAGATCTCGCCCTCGATGAGGCGCTCGATCGTGTTGGGTGGGTAGGCGCGCTGGCGCGAGCGACCCTCGAGGTAAGCGCGCATCGCCGGGCAGCCGCCGCAGGGGTGCTCACCATCACGCGACGCCATGCGGGCGGAATCAGGCCTCAGCGCGGGAGCCGACGAGGCCCTGCCGCACGCGCCGGCGCCAGCGCTGTACGGTCTCGGCGCGGAGCTCTCGACGGGCCTCGAGCTCCTCCTCGGGGGTCGGGGGCCTGGAGGCCTCCGGGAGGTCGAAGAAGGCGCGGCACGCTGCGGAGCTGCGCACGGCGGCCCGCTCGCAGCGCTCGACCCACTCCCCCGCCGAGATGAACACCGCCGACGAGGGTACAGGGCCCCGTGCACGCAGCCGGCGATCACAAGCGGCCATCCCGGGCAACCAGGAACCGCACGCGCTCGGCCCACCTTCGCGCGGCCGGCCAGTCGCCGACGAGGATCGCGAGGCAGGCCGCAGCCATGGCTTGGCGCACGCCGACCCTCGCTCCGGGAGCGCTCCCCGCCTCTCCCGGGAGCGTGGCATTGGCGGGCGCTCCCCGCTCCCCGCTCCCTATAGGGGAGCGCCTGCTGGGGAGCGGAGCGGACTTGGTGCTTCGGCCCTTCGGGAGCGCGTTCGCTCCCCGAGGCCTCGGGGAGCGTTTCACGATGGATCCTCCGGCATCAGGGGCTGCTGAGGCTGTGCCATGAGGAGCTCTCGCCGGATCTCCGTGATGAGGTCGTTTCGGGCCGAGACGCCGGCGGCGCGGACCGCCGCGACACACTCTTTCCACGTCCGCCCGCCGCCGCGCTGGAGATGCTCCTGGAGTACTTCCCGGACCGCCCCGCGGATCGCCTCCTCCCGGAGCTCGCGCTCGCGCGCCTCCCCGTTCTCGACGAGCTCGAAGGACAGGCCGTCGCGAACGAGAACGAGCCCCTCGGGGCAGGAGGAGTCGTCGTGCCGCATGGCAGCGAAGTCGACTGCGAGGCGGCGGCGGTTCCCCCGATCGGGACGGAGGATCAGGACGGCGTCCGCATCATAGGCGAGCTCGTTCGAGCCCTTCAGGTCGTCAATCGAGTAGCGGATGCCCGCACCCGCTGGCGCCTTGCGGATCTCGCCCGTGAGCCCCCAGGTGATGCCCGTCTTGTCCTGGATCTCATGCAGCGAGTGGAGCGCCTCGCGGGCATCGGAGGTCTTGTCGGCGTCCCCGCGGACCGCCGCGTTGAACGAGTCGAGGATCACGAGATCCGGAGGGCCACCGGGCGTCTCGGCGATGATGTCGAGGATCGCCTTCTGGCCGGCCTGCCGGTTCAGCGTGAGCGCTCGAGCACACCGGATGGTGAGGCGCTCAAGCCCGCCGTCCGACCACCCGAGCAGATCGCGGAGCGCCGAGAGCCGGCGGTACATGATCGCCTCCGAGAGCTCGAGCTCGAGCAGGAGCACGCGCACCGGGCTCGGAGCCGCGAATGTCCGCCAAAGCGTCGTTCCCTCGGTCAGGGCGAACGCGAAGTGCAGCCAGAGATTGGTCTTGCCGACCTTTGTCGGCGCCGCGAGCACAGTCTCCCCACCCTGAACGATCAGCGAGGGCTCGAGCATCGCGCTCGGTGGCGGGGGCGGGTCGCCGAGGAGCTCGAGGCCGGAGCGCGTGCGGTTCTTGCGCTTCGACAGGATCGACGTGACGATGGAGTCAGCGAGCTCGTTCGCCATCGCGCCGTCTCGCGTCATCGATAGCAGCCCATCGCAGGATCGCCTCACGATCGACGCTTAGGGCGAGCAGCTGGCCGCACGCGGGGCACCGCTCCTCGAGCCCGTACAGCCAGGGCGAGGCGGAGATCCAGACCGCGTGCCGTGCCGCCTCAGGGAAGGTCGCCTGTGTCGCGATGCCGGCAAGCTGGACGAGCGCGAGCCCGATCTCGTTCGCCGTCAGCCTGCGGTCGGCGAGGATCTCCGCGGCCGCGGCGCCAAGCTGCTCGACCTCCCCGAGCGCGTCGAGGAACGACGGCGGTGGGAGCATCAGGCCGCGACGTCGGGACCGTGCCGGTTCGCCTCGAGCCACGATTCCAGATCCGTCATGCGGAACCGGATCGGTGCGTGGGCGCCATCACCGAGCCGCAGGTGCGGCACGTGACCGGCCCGGACCCAGATGTAGAGCTGGTTCACCGAGACGTGGAGCAGCTTTGCAGCCTCGCGAACCGTGAGGAGAGATTCAGGAGCCACCGCCCTTGAACCGCCTTTCATGAACGGCAGCCGTGTGACCGACTACCGAGCACCGGGGTTCAAGGGGATCCCGGCCCCTATGCCGAAAATCACACGCATGATATTCTCCCGCCATGGGCATGTCAACGTTGGACGGTCCGACCATGGGCATGTCAACGTTGGACGGTCCGATGATGGACGAGCTGCCGGAGAGCGAGCTCGAGCTCGAGCGCGTCTGGATCTGCCATGAGGTCTGCGGTCACCGGGTTGCCTGGGTCTGGGGCTTGGAGTCGTACTCCTCCCCACCACTTCAGCGAGCTCGTCGCGCTCCGCGTGGCTCGGCGGTCGCCCTGACCGAGTGGCTGTGGGCCGTCCTCGGCGACGATCCCGAGACGTTCGCCACGGCCGCGAAGCGGGGCACGCAGCCGCGCGAGGCCGTCGGACCGAACTGGCGGACCGTGTTCAAGCTCTGGTGCCCGCGGTGCAGAACCTGGATCCCCGACATCGCGGAGCGTCGCCTCCGCCGGCTGATCAGCAAACGCGAAGGTCGGAAGGTCTTCGTCTGATGGCCTGGATCCGAAGAGCACCGAGCGGTCACTGGCAGGTCCGCTACCGTGACCCCGAGGGCGCGGAGAAGGTCGAGACCTTCCGCCTGAAGGGCGACGCGCGATCCCGGGCAGCCGAGGTGGAGGCCTCCAAGCTCGCCGGCCGGTATCGAGACCCGAGGGCGGGCCGAGCCTCGCTCGCGTCGTTCTGGAGGGCCTGGAGGGCCAGGGCGGGTGCTTCTGGACACCCGAGCGAGCGAACGCTGATCTCCTACGACGAGCTCTGGCGCCTGTACATCGAGCCGGCACTCGGGTCCAAGCGCTTGAACGCGATCACCCGCGCAGACGTCGAGCAGCTGGTCGCGAGCGTCGGCGCGAAGAGCGCCTGGCGCGCGGCCGACGTCCTGAAGGTCACGCGGATGATCCTTGGCCGCGCCGTCGCCGCTGAGCTCATCGCGACGAACCCGGCGGCACGAGTGACCCCGCCCAGGATCGAGATCTCCGAACCTCGAGTGCTGACTCCCGAGGAGCTCTCGCGGCTCGTGGACGCGATGCCCGAGCGCTGGCGCGCCTTCGTCCTCCTCGCCGGCTACTCGTCACTCCGCTTCAGCGAGCTCGTCGCCCTCCGCGTCGACCGCCTGGACCTGCCGCGCCGGCGGATCCGCGTCGAGGCCAAGATCACCGAGGCCGGCGGCCGCCTCATCGAGGGCGAGCCCAAGACGCGCCAGTCGCGCCGCTCGGTCGCGATCCCCGAGTTCGTCGCGTTCGAGCTCGCCGAGCACCTGCGGAAGTACCCGGCCGGCCCGAGCGGTCTGGTCTTCACGATGCCCGGCGGCGGGCCGGTGCGGCGCCAGGCCTTCTACAGGCGGGTCTGGAAGCCGGCCACGGCCCTGGCCAAGCTCGAAGGCTTCAAGGTCGGCCAGCTCCGCCACACGGGCGCGAGTCTCGCGATCGCCGCCGGGGCCAACCCCCTCCTCGTCGCGGCACGCCTCGGTCACACGAACACCCGGATGGTCGAGCGTCACTACGCCTCGCTCTTCGAGGGGCTCGATCGGGAGATCGCGCGGAACCTCGAGGAGATGCACCGCCGGCGCGCGAGCGAGTCGCAGCGTCTGCGGCCAAGCTCTTGAACGGCGTGCGGCACGTTTGCGGCACGCGGGGCCCCCTCAAGGAGCTCGGGAGATCGGAAAGGGCCTCTGACCTGGAGCGGACGACGGGATTCGAACCCGCGACCCCCACCTTGGCAAGGTGGTGCTCTACCAACTGAGCCACGTCCGCGTGCGTGCTCTCCGAGTCTAGGCGCTGCCCGCCGGCCCTTCAACCGACGCTCAGGATCCGGTGGAGCCGAACCCTCCCTCGCCTCGACTGGACGGCGGCAGCTCGTCGACGAACACCGGCGTCACCTCCGGAATCGCCACGACCACGAGCTGCGCGATCCGGTCGCCCCGGGCGATCCGAACCGCCTGCTCGCGGTCGAGGTTGACGACCGCGCAGATGACCTCGCCCCGGTAGCCCGCGTCGATCAGACCGGGGGCGTTCGCCATCGTGAGGCCGTGCCTCGAGGCGAGACCCGACCTGGGCAGGACCAGCCCCGCGTGCCCCTCGGGGATCGCCACCGCCAGGCCGGTGGGGACCAGTGCCCGCTCCCCGGGCTTGACCTCGACGTCGATCAGCGACCGCAGGTCGAGACCGGCGTCCCCGGGATGAGCCCGCTCGGGAAGCCTCGCGTCCGGGTCCAGCCGCTTGAACGCAAGCTCCATCGGCGCGAAGTCTGACAGACCGAGAGGGGGGCCGGGACCGGCCGACCCCCTCCGGGCTGCCTCAGGAACAGCCGCTCGTGGAGCCGCAGCTCGGGCACACGTAGCACGAGCCGGCCGGCTGCATCTTCGACCCGCACGAGTAGCAGAGCGGGGCGTCGATCGCCTGCGCCCCCGGCCGCTCGGCCGCGGGCCGAGGCGCCTCCACCTCGACCTTCGGCTCCGTCGGTGGCTCCAGCCCGTACCCGTTGCCGCCCGTGGCGAGCGCCTTGCGCTCCTCGATCGAGCGGATCCCGAGCTCCTCTCGCTTCTCCTTCGGCAGGTAGTCGAGCGCCAGCCGCCGGAAGACGTAGTCCACCAGCGAGCTCGCGAACCGGATGTCGGGGTCGTTCGTCATCCCGCTCGGCTCGAACTTCATGTTGATGAACTTCGCCACGTACGCCTCGAGGGGCACTCCGTACTGCAGTCCGATCGAGATCGCGATCGAGAACGCGTCCATCACGCCGGCGAGCGTCGAGCCCTGCTTGGAGGTCTTCAGGAAGATCTCGCCGATCCCGTCGTCGGGGTACGAGCTCGCGGTGATGTAGCCCTCGGCGTCGCCGACCTCGAACTTCGTGGTGATCGAGGGACGGCTGCGGGGCAGTCTCCGGCGCTCGGGCCGCCAGCCGGCCGGAGCCTCCGCCTTGGCCTTCTTCTCCGCGGACAGCGGCTGGGCAACCTTGCAGTTGTCGCGGTAGATCGCGACGGCTTTCAGCCCGAGCTTCCAGCTCTCCACGAACAGCTGCTCGACCTCCTCGACCGTGACCTGCTCCGGCATGTTCACGGTCTTCGAGATCGCGCCCGAGATGAACGGCTGGACCGCGGCCATCATCCGCACGTGCCCCATGTAGTGGATGGCGCGATCGCCCATCGAGGTATCGAACACGGGGTAGTGCTCCTCGCGCAGGTGGGGAGCGCCGACGACGGTGTTGTGCTCGCCGATGTAGCCGACGATGTCCTCGACCTGGTCCGCCGTGTACCCGAGCCGCTCGAGCGCTCGCGGCACGGTCTGGTTGACGATCTGCATCGTGCCGCCGCCGACGAGCTTCTTGTTCTTGACGAGCGCGAGATCCGGCTCGATGCCGGTTGTATCGCAGTCCATCATCAGGCCGATCGTCCCGGTCGGCGCGAGCACGCTGGCCTGCGAGTTGCGGTACCCGTGCTGCTCGCCGAGCGCGATCGCCTCGTCCCACGCGTTCTTCGCGGCCGACAGCAGACCCTCGGGCACGAGGTCGGCGTCGATCTCGTCGGCCGCGGTCCGGTGCTTGCGCATGACCCGCAGCATCGCGTCGCGGTTGGGCGCGAAGCCCGCAAAGGGACCGGTGACCTCCGCGATCCGCGCGCTGGTCGCGTACGCCTGACCCGTCATGAGCGCCGTGATCGCCCCCGCCCACGCGCGCCCGCCGTCGGAGTCGTAGGGCAGTCCGCGGGCCATGAGCAGCGCGCCGAGGTTCGCGTACCCGAGCCCGATCTGCCGGAACGCCTTGGCGTTGCGCGCGATCGCCTCGGTCGGGTAGTCGGAGTTCCCGACGATGATCTCCTGGGCGGTGAAGACGACTTCCACGGCGTGCTTGAACGATGCGACGTCGAAGTTGCCGTCGGCGTCGAGGAACTTCATCAGGTTCAGCGACGCGAGGTTGCAGGCCGAGTTGTCCAGGTGCATGTACTCGCTGCACGGGTTCGACGCGTTGATCCGCCCGGACGCCGGGCACGTGTGCCACTCGTTGATCGTCGTGTCGTACTGCATGCCGGGGTCGGCACACTCCCAGGCCGCCTGAGCGATCTCGCGCATGAGCTCGCGGGCGCGGACCGTCTCCAGGGTCTCCCCGGTGGTGACCGCCTTGAGCTTCCAGTCCTGGTCGTTCTCGTAGGCATGCATGAACTCGTCGGTCACGCGCACCGAGTTGTTCGCGTTCTGGTACTGGATCGAGTAGCTGTCCTTGCCGTCCACGTCCATGTCGAAGCCCGCGTCGCGCAGGACCCGAGCCTTCCGCTCCTCGACCGCCTTGCACCAGATGAAGTCGCGGATGTCGGGGTGGTCCACGTTCAGCACGACCATCTTGGCCGCGCGCCGGGTCTTGCCGCCGGACTTGATCGTGCCCGCGCTGGCGTCCGCCCCGCGCATGAAGCTCACCGGGCCGCTGGCCGTCCCGCCGCCGCCGAGCGGCTCCTTGGACGATCGGAGCTTGGACAAGTTGATCCCCGAGCCGGACCCGCCCTTGAAGATGATCCCCTCCTCCACGTACCAGTTGAGGATCGAGGTCATCGTGTCCTCGACCGAGAGGATGAAGCAGGCCGAGCACTGCTGGGGGGTGTCGGGCACGCCGACGTTGAACCACACGGGCGAGTTGAAGGCGGCCTTCTGCGTGACGACGAGGTGCGCGAGCTCGTCGGCGAAGACGTCGGCGTCGTGCTCGGTCTGGAAGTACCCGTCCTTCAGGCCCCACCGGCGGATCGTGTCGACCACCCGGCCGACGAGCTGGCGAACGCTCGACTCCCGCTGCGGCGTGCCGAGGGGGCCGCGGAAGTACTTCTGCGCCACGATGTTCGTCGCGTTCTGGGACCAGCTCTTGGGGAACTCGACCCCGCGCTGCTCGAAGGCGTTGCCCCCCTCCTTGTAGTTGGGGATCACGGCGTCCCGGATCTCCCATTCGACCTCGTCGAACGGGTGCACACCCTCCTTGGTGAACCAGCGCCGGAACGTCAGGCCGCGCCGGATGACCTCGACGTCTCCCTCCTTGGTCGCCACGTGAAGGCCCCCTTTCCTCGTCTCCGGGAAGTCGTCTCGGAATTACAGCTCCGTGATTCTGACTCCACGCCCAGCGCCCGTCAAGGGGTTCATGCGGAAGATCTTGTGTCTCACTGAATCTTCGACCACTAAATATAGTAGTCTATCGCCCTAGCGGGATCGGTGTTTGCTGGGCTCTTTCTTCTCCAGGAGCAGCCCGAGCTCCCGTTCGAAGTCGGTCACCTCCTGGAAGTCCTTGTAGACGCTCGCGAAGCGCATGTACGCGACCGCATCGAGCTTCTGGAGGGCCGACAGGACCTCCAGACCCACCTGCCGGGACGGCACCTCGGGTCCCTTTCGGCGCAGGCGCTCCTCGATCCGGTCGACGATCTCGCTCACCTGACGCTCGCTGACTGGCCGGTTCACGATGGCCTTGCGGATGCCCGCGACCACCTTGTCGCGAAGGTACGGCTCCTTGGTCCCGTCGCGCTTGACGATCAGCAGACCGACCTCCTCGACCCGCTCGAACGTCGTGAACCTTCTCGAGCACGACAGGCACTCGCGCCGCCGCCGGATCGCGGCACCGTGGTCGGCAGGGCGCGAGTCGACCACCCTGTCCTCCACCCGACCGCACCATGGGCATCGCACCGGCATCACCACAACATGTAGGGTCACCTCCGACGCTACTGCCCACATCTGGGGGAGTCAACCTCCGCGATCGTCGATCCGGCGGCGGCGCGACATCGGTCGCCGCCCCGACGCCGGCTCTCCGCCGACCGCCTAGCCTGCCGTCGTGAGAAGCAGCGTGGAGCCTGGGACCAGGTGGCCCGGGTCGACGTGGTTCACGGCGGCGATGGCGTCCGCCACCTGCCTCGGATCGCGACCGGGGACTACGCGCTTGGCGATCGACCAGAGCGTGTCGCCGGGACGGACCACGTAGCGCCGGGCGGCCGCGGTCGCGGCGGCGGGCTCCGGCCGTGCGAACCGCGCAAGGGGGCCCGCGAGACCCCCCACCACCGCCGCACACGCCAGCGCCGCAGCCAACCGGTTGGGCCGAACGCGCGTTCGCTTCACGATCGCCATCGTATCGAACGCACGTTCGGTGTCAAGCTCTTGCCCGAACATATGTTTGAACCCCCTCGGTCCGCGTGCTAGCGTGTGCCAGGCTAGGAGGAGGGACCGACATGTCCGACGTCACGGCACGGCAGCGCAGGATCCTGGACTTCATCGCCAAGACCACCCGCGAGCGCGGCTACCCTCCCACGGTCCGCGAGATCGGAGAGGCGGTGGGGCTCACGTCCTCCTCGAGCGTCCACAGCCAGCTCGCGAACCTCGAACGCAAAGGCCTGCTTCGTCGGGACCCGACCAAGCCCCGAGCGATCGTGGCGGAGCCGGACCGGCCCAAGCCCGAGGCAGCGGTCGTCCCGCTGCTCGGCCGGATCGCCGCGGGCTCGCCCGCGATGGCGGCGGAGAGCGTGGAGGAGTACCTCACGGTGCCGCTCGGCTTTGCGAGCGGGGGCGAGCACTTCGCCCTGCGGGTCTCCGGCGACTCGATGGTCGGGGCCGGCATCCTCGACGGCGACATCGTCGTGGTCCGGCGCCAGGACGACGGGGACGACGGGGACGTCGTGGCCGCGCTCGTCCCGGGTCCGGCCGAGGACGAGGCGACCGTGAAGCGGCTCCGCAGGGAGCGGGGGAGGGTCGTCCTGGTTCCGGAGAATCCGGCCTACGAGCCGCTCGAGATGGCCGAGGGCCGGATCCTCGGCAAGGTGGTGGCCGTCCTCCGCAGGCTCTAGGCTCGAGCCGACCGGGTGACCGGCCGACCGTTCGACCGCCCCCAGGAGGTGCGATGCCCGAACCGACCACGGCGCTGGAGCGCGCCATCCGCTCACAGCCCGACGAGCTCGAGCGGCTCACCGAGGTCGACCTCGGCCGGCCCATCGAGCTGCTCGAGGCCGCACGCCGCGTATGGCTCGTCGGGACGGGGACCAGCCAGCACGCCGCCGAGCTCGGGGCAGCCATGCTCCACGAGGCCGGGCGCGACGCCGTCGCCGTCCCCTCGATGCATTTCGTCACGTGGCCGAGGCCGCTCGACCGGCACGACGCGGTCGTCCTGATCAGCCACAACGCCGGAGCGGAGACCGCCTACGCCGCCGCGGCCCACGCCCGCGCCACCCGGGCCGGTCTCGCGGTCCTCCCCATAACCCGAGTCGGCGGCGGCCTGCCGAACGCCCTCGAGACCGTCGCGCAGGAGCGCTCGCACACCTACACCGTCAGCTACACGGCCGTGCTGCTGCTCCTCGCGCGGATCGCCGGCGCGCTTGGGGCCCGGACCCTCGACCCCGAGACCATCCGCGCCGTTCCCGAGGCCGTCCGGCGCGCCCTGGAGAACCCGGGCGTCGAGGCGATCGAGCAGCCCGATCGTCTGCTGGTCGTGTTCGGTTCCGGACCGGCGTCGGTCACGGCGCGTGAGGGTGCGCTCAAGCTCCGAGAGGCCGCGCGCCTTCCCGCGGAGGGCTACGACGCCGAGTACCTGCTCCACGGCTCGGCCGTGCCGCTCACGCCGGACGACGCCATGGTCGCGCTCCTCCCGCCCGACCCGGACGGCCTGGTCGAGGGGCTCGCCTCCGCCGCCGAGAGATCGGGAATCCCGGTCGGGTGGCTCCGCGAGGGCGCCGACCTTCCGCCGCCTCTCGCGCAGATCCCGCTGACGGTGAGGCTCCAGCTGCTCGCCCTCCGCCTTGCGACGGAGCGGTCCCGCAACCCCGACATCGCGATCGAGGGCCCGTGGGCGGACGAGGCCCTGTGGGCGATCGGCGCTCCGGGCGGGTGACTCCCCGACCAGTTCGTGCGCGCGAGCGTGCGGGGTCGATTCGCCCGGTCAGCCCACGCGGTGCCGGGACCCGACGACGTACCCGTCGACCGCAGCGAGCTCCCGGTCGCCCACCCGGGCCCGGAGGAGGGTGCCCTCCTCGGTCGACTCCGACCACAGCACCTCTGCCTCGCGGTGCAGACGGGCAACG
Organism: Actinomycetota bacterium; assembly: GCA_021325015.1. Classification (GTDB taxonomy): domain Bacteria; phylum Actinomycetota; class UBA4738; order UBA4738; family HRBIN12; genus JAJPHY01. Next base: position 15,196 of record JAJPHY010000053.1, read on the forward strand.
ATCTCGTCGCGCCCGTACGGGACGAGCACGGTGACCTCCACCGGAGGGTGCGGGAGAGCTCGGGCGACCCGGGTGACGAGCTCCTCCAGCCCCTCCCCCGTGAGCGCCGAGACCTGCACGCCCTCCGGGAAGCGACGGGCGAGCCGATCCCGGTCGTCTTCGGAGACGAGGTCGATCTTGTTGAGCGCCAGAACCTCGCGGACCGTCCCGGCGCCGATCTCCGCGAGCACCGACCGGGCGGCCTCGATCTGCCCCCGCATCTCCCTGGACGAGGCGTCGGCGACGTGGACGATCAGGGAGGCGCGCGTGACCTCCTCAAGCGTGGAGCGGAACGCCTCCACCAGGTCGTGCGGCAGCTTGCTCACGAACCCGACGGTGTCCGAGACGGTGGCCGCGCGCCCGTCGGGCAGCGTGATCCGCCGCACGGTCGGGTCCAGCGTGGCGAAGAGCTGGTCGGCCACCAGGACCCGGGCGCGCGTGAGCGCGTTCATCAGCGTGGACTTGCCCGCGTTCGTGTAACCGGCGATCGCGATCTGGGGTACGCCGGATCGCTCGCGGCGCGAGCGCTTGACCTCGCGAGTGCGGGACAGGTCCTTGAGGTCCCGGCGGAGCTTGGCGATGCGCCGCTTGATGTGCTGGCGGTCGACCTCGAGCTTGGTCTCGCCGCCGCCGAAGCGCGTCCCGATGCCACCGCCCAGCCGCGACATCGCCTCGCCCCAGCCGCGTAGCCTCGGCAGCAGGTAGTTGAGCTGCGCGAGCTCGACCTGCGCCTTGCCCTCGCGCGACCGGGCGTGCAGGGCGAAGATGTCGAGGATCAACGCCGTCCGGTCGATCACCTTCACGCCCAGGCGCTCCTCGAGCGTGCGGAGCTGACCCGGCGAGAGCTCGTCGTCCAGGATGACGAGCGAGGCGGAGCTCGCGTGCACCCGCCGGTGGATCTCCTCGAGCTTGCCGCGACCCACGAACGTCGCCGGATCGGGATCCGACCTCGCCTGGACGACCCGGTCCACGGCCTCCGCCCCGGCGGAGTCGGCGAGGGCCGCGAGCTCGTCCAGGCTCGACTCGTCGATTCCGTGGCCGACCCCCACGAGCACCGCCCGTTCACGCTCGCGCGGCACCCAGGTCGCCGACAGGGGGGACTCGAGCGTCCCCGGCCGTCCGGCTCCCCGCCCGCGACGCGACCGCTCCGCCATCAAGCGAGCGCCCGGGCGATCCGCTCCATCGCCTCGGCCAGCCGGTCGTCCGGCACCGTCAGGGAGATGCGGACGTACCCCTCACCGTGCGGACCGTATCCCGTGCCCGGGGCGACGAACACCCCAGCCCGGTCGAGCAGCCGGTCGGCGAACTCGACGGAGCTCTCGCCCTCGGGCGTCGGAACCCACACGTAGATCGAGCCGAGCGGAGGCTTGAGCGACCATCCCATCGAGTTCAGCGCCTCGACCACCACGTCGCGCCGGCGCTGGTACGCGGTCCGGAGCTCCTCCACGTGGTCCTGCGGGCCCGTGAGCGCGGAGACACCGGCCCGCTGGATCGCCTCGAACAGGCCGGAGTCGACGTTGGTCTTCACCACACCGAGCCCGCGGATCGCCTCGGCGTTGCCGACGCAGAACCCGATCCGCCACCCGGTCATGTTGTTGAACTTCGACAGCGAGTTGAACTCCACCGCGACGTCCTTCGCGCCCGAAACCTGCAGGATCGACGGGGCGACGTACCCGTCGAAGGTGATCTCCGAGTACGCCGCGTCATGGGCGAGCAACACGTCGTTCGACCGCGCGAACGCCACCGCTCGCTCGAACAGCTCGAGGCTCGCCACCGCTCCGGTCGGGTTTCCCGGGAAGTTGATCCAGGCAAGGCGCGTGCGCTCACTCACCGGGGCGCGGTCGAAGTCAGGAAGGAACTCACGCCCGGCCACGAGCGGCAGCGAGACCGGCGTTCCGCCGGCCAGACGCGTGCCCGTCGCGTAGACGGGGTATCCGGGGTCGGAGACCAGTGCCTCATCCCCCGGATCGACGAACGCCAGCGCGAGGTGCGCCAGGCCCTCCTTCGAACCGATGAGCGTGATCACCTCGGTGTCGGGGTCGAGCTCCACGCCGAACCGCCGCCGGTACCAGTCCGCGACCGCCGCCCGGAACTCCCGGGTCCCGTAGTACGACGGATAGCGGTGGGTCGCCGGGTCACGAACGGCCTCGCGCATGACCTCCACGATGTGGGCCGGCGTTGGACGGTCCGGGTCCCCCACGCCAAGCGAGATGACGTCCACGCCGTCGGCGCGCCTGGCAGCGAGCTTTTTGTCCAGCTCGGCGAACAGATACGGAGGCAACGTCTCGATCCGCTTGGCGACCCTCATCTGACTCCTCTCGATCGAAGCCACCCCTCGGCAAGCGACGCCTCGAAGACGCGCTCGGCCGGGCCCGTCAGCAGCACCTCGTCCGGCCCGCGCTCCACGTCGAGCACCCCGCCGGGGAACCGCACGTTGGCCCGGCGGGGGACCAGCCCGGCCTCGTTCGCCGCGACGAGGGCGGCGCACGCGCCGGTCCCGCACGCCATCGTCTCCCCGACCCCCCGCTCCCACACGCGCACCGTGAGTCCGCCGTCCTCCACCGCGACGAACTCGACGTTGGTTCGTTCCGGGAACAGCTCATGGCGTTCGATCGACGGCCCGATCGCGGGCACGTCGATCCCGGCCGGGTCCTCCTGCACCAGCAGGACGAGGTGTGGGTTGCCCATCGAGACCGCCGTGGCCTGGAACGTCCGGCCGCCGGCCTCGAACGGCTCGAGGACGAAGCGGCCTTCCGGAGGTCCGGTCATGGGGATCCGCGCGCGGGCGAATGCCGGGGGGCCCATCCCGACCGTGACGGCCCGGACCGTTGGTCCATCCAGGTGCAGCCTGAGGTGCTTCACGCCGGCTCGGGTGCCCACGTCGAGCTCCGTCAGGTCGGTGAGGCCCTCCTCGTACACGAGCTTCCCGAGACACCGGATGCCGTTGCCGCACATCTCGGCGACGGTGCCGTCCGCGTTCCAGTAGTCCATGAAGAAGTTCCCGTCGTCCGAGCGCGTCACGCGGATCACCCCGTCGGCCCCGACCCCGAACCGCCGATCGCAGAGGGCCGAGACGGCGGCGGGGCTGAGCGGGCGGGTCCCGGCAAGGTCCTCGAGCAGGACGAAGTCGTTCCCGGTCCCGTGGTACTTCCAGACCCGAAGATCGCTCATCCCCGCAGGTACCTCGCCAGCTCGTCGACGATCGCCGCGGCGCCGCGCTCGTCTGTGGGGAACCATCGGATCCGTGGGTCCCGCCGGAACCACACCATCTGTCGGCGCGCGAGCTGTCTCGTCCGCCTCACCGTGCTCTCAACGGCCTCCTCGAGCGAGATTCGCCCCTCGAGGTGCCGTGCGAACTCAGCGTACCCGATGGCCCGGCTCGAGGTGAGCCACTCGAAGAGGCCGCCATCAAGGAGCCGCCGCACCTCCTCCAGCAGCCCGCGCTCCAGCATCGTCTGCACGCGAGCGCGGATCCGGCGCCCGAGGACGTCGGGGGGCACCTCGATGCCCGCCGCCACCACGCGCTCGGCGGGATAGCGATCCCACGCGGCGGCGAAGCTCGAGAACGGCCGCCCCGTGAGCGCGGCGACCTCGAGCGCGCGAACCGTCCGGCGAACGTTGGCGGGTTCGATCCGCTCCGCGGCCGCGGGATCCAGCTCGGCCAGGCGATCGTGCAGGGCGTCCGGCCCGAGCGACTCGGCGTCCCGCTCGAGCCGTCGGCGAAGAGCGCGATCGGTGCCGGGGAACTCCAGCCGGTCCACGACCGCTCGGAAGTAGAGGCCCGAGCCGCCCACCAGGAGAACGGGTCGCCCCCTGGCGCGCACCTCCTCGACCGCCGCGAGGGCCATCCGCTGGTATCGGGCGACGGAGAAGGGCTCCTCCGGCTCGGCCACGTCGATCAAGTGGTGCCGAACCAGCGCGCGCTCGGCGGGGCCGGGTTTCGCGGTCCCGACGTCCATGCCCCGGTACACGAGCATGGAGTCGACCGACACGATCTCGGCGCCGATCCGCTGCGCGAGCAGCAGACCGGCCTCGCTCTTGCCCGACGCCGTCGGCCCGACGAGCGCGAGCAGGGGGGCCTCATCCATCAGCCGACGGCAGCGGGCTCCGGCTCCCTCCGCGCCTGCGGTCGATCGGTGATCCGCACGAGCTCGCCCGAGAGGTGGTGCGGGTGCGCGGCGACGATCCTGGCCTCGAGGAAGGTCCCCGGCGGGATCTCCCCGTCCAGGTGGACGACCTTGTTGGTCCGGGTCCGCCCTTGGACGCCGCCCTTGCGGCCAACCCCCTCGACCAGGATCTCGACGGAGCGGCCCTCGAGCTCCCGCATGCGCCCGAGCGAGATGGCCTCCTGCAGCGCCACCAGCCGCTCGAACCGCTCCTGTACCACGTCGTGGGGCACCTGCTCGGCCATCTGCGCGGCCGGCGTCCCCGGTCGGGGCGAGTACTGGAACGTGTAGGCCTGGTCGAACCTTGCGCGGCGCATCACCTCGAGCGTGGCCTCGAAGTCGTCCTCGGTCTCCCCGGGGAACCCGACGATCACGTCCGTGGTCACGGCGATGCCGGGCACCGCCTCGCGGATGCGCTCGAGCCACTCGAGGTATCGCCCGGAGCGGTACGAGCGCCGCATCGCCCGCAGGATGCGGTCGGAGCCGGATTGCAGCGGGAAGTGGATGTGCTCGCAGACGCTCGGGCACTCCGCCATCGCCTCGACCACGTCGGGCGTGAAGTCGTGCGGATGCGGGCTCGTGAAGCGGACGCGCCGGATGCCCTCGATCCGGTCGATCGCCCGCAGGAGGTCGGCGAACAGCGGGCGGGCCGGAGACCCCGGCACGGAGAGATCCCGACCGTACGTGTTGACGTTTTGACCCAGGAGGGTCACCTCGGCCACGCCCTGCCGGGCGAGGCCCTGGACCTCGGCGAGGACGTCGCCGATCGGCCGGGATCGCTGCGGTCCGCGAACGAGCGGGACGATGCAGAACGTGCACGCGTTGTCGCAGCCGACCGCCACCTGGACCCACGCGTGGTGCGCGACCTCTCGTCGAGCGGGAAGCGCGCTCGGGAACACCTCCGTGTACTCGCGCACGTCCATCTGCGGACCCTCCCGCTCGGCCCGCCGGAGCAGGTCGAGCAGCGCCGGAAGGGCATGGGTGCCGACCACCACGTCGACCCACGGCGCGCGGGCCTGGATCTCCCCGCGGTCCTTCTGGGCGAGGCAGCCGGCCACCACGATGCGCAGACGCGGGTTCCGCTCCTTCAGCGGCCGCAGGTGACCGAGGTTGCCGTAGAGGCGGTTGTCCGCGTTCTCGCGGATCGCGCAGGTGTTGAAGATCACCACCTCGGCCTCGGCCGGATCGTCGGCCGCCCGGTATCCGTCGGACTCCAGCAGACCCGCGATCCGCTCCGAGTCGTGCTCGTTCATCTGACAGCCGAAGGTGCGGAGCAGGTACCGGCGTTCCATCGTCCTCCTGAGCCTCGCTCGAGCCCTCCGCGGGGCCTACTTCGCGTATTCCACCGCCCGCGTCTCCCGGACCACCGTGATCTTGATCTGGCCGGGATACTGCAGCTCCTCCTCCACTTGCTTGGCGATGTCCCGGGCCATGACCTGCGCCTGGAGGTCGTCGATCTCGCCGGGCTTGACCATGACGCGGACCTCGCGCCCGGCCTGCATAGCGTAGGTCTTCTCGACGCCGGGGTAGCTCGTGCAGATCTCCTCGAGCCGCTCGAGCCGCTTCACGTAGGTTTCCAGGCTCTCCCGGCGGGCGCCGGGGCGTCCTCCGGAGATGCCGTCGGCGATCTGCGCGAGCACGGCCTCGACCGTGCGCTGCTCGACCTCGCCATGATGCGACTCGATGCAGTGCACGACCTCCGGCGACTCCTTCAGCCGCCTGGCGATCTCCGCGCCGATGATCGCGTGCGAGCCCTCCACCTCGTGCGTGACGGCCTTGCCGATGTCGTGCAGGAGCGCCCCCCGCTGCGGGATCCTCGGGTCGATGCCGAGCTCGGCCGCCAGCGCCCCGGCGATGTGGGCCGACTCGACCAGGTGCTTCAGCACGTTCTGGCCGTAGGAGGTGCGGTACTGGAGTCGCCCGAGGAGGCGGATCATCTCCGGGTGCATGTCGGTGATCCCGACGGCCATCACGGCCTCTTCACCGGCCCTGCGGATCTGCTCCTCGATCTCCTTCTTCGAGCGCTCGTGCATCTCCTCGATCCGGGCCGGGTGGATCCGGCCGTCGGAGACCAGCTTCTCGAGCGTCATGCGCGCGGTCTCTCGCCGCACGGGGTCGAAGCAGGAGAGCACCACCGCTTCCGGGGTGTCGTCGATGATCAGGTTGACGCCCGTGGTCGCCTCGAAGGCGCGGATGTTCCGGCCCTCCCGGCCGATGATGCGCCCCTTCATGTCCTCCGACGGGAGCGAGAAGACCGAGACGGTCGATTCGGCGGTCTGCTCGGAGGCGACCCGCTGGATCGCGATCGTCACGATCTTCCGCGCCCGCTCCTCGCCCTCCTCCCGGGCCCGCTGCTCGATCTCGCGCACGGTGGCCATCGCCTCGCGCTTCGCGTCCTCGATGACCTGGCTCATGAGCGCCTCCTTGGCCTCCTGCGCGGTCATCCGCGCGACGGCCTCGAGCTGCGCCCGATGCTGCTCGGCAGCCTGCTCGAGCTGCTCACGAATGCGCTTGAGCTTGCGGTCGCGGTCGTCGAGCTCCTCGGCGCGTCGCTCGACCTCGACCAGCTTGCGCTCCAGGCTCTCCTCTCGCTGGCCGAGCCGCTCCTCCTGCCGCTTGATCTCCTCGCGCCGGGCACGGATCTCCTCGTCCGCGTCGCGGCGCATGCCGCCGATCTCCTGCTTGACCTCGACGAGGGCCTCGCGGACGATCTTCTCCGCCTCCTTCTGGGCGTCGAGGACGACCCGCTGAGCCCGCGCCTCGGCGCTCTGGGCCTTGGATTGGGCGACGGCCGCCCGCACCAGGAAGCCGACGACGACTCCCGCCGCCGCCGCCACGATGGCTGCGATCGCTACGTCCATGTCGGTGGTTCCTCCAAAAGAAAATGCCGAACGGAGGCCCGCTCAGGCCCCTGTTCGGCAGGAAGCGCCCGGGTGCGGAGCCTCAGGGCGTCGAGCGGACCTCGACCCCCGAGCGTCTCCGCGTCGTCTTCGTTCCCAACGTCGTTTCGGTCACGTTGTCAGGCACTCGTCGAACAGTCGTTTCCCGAATGGAACCTCTCAAATGCACAATCTACGGCCTCGATGGCCATGAGACAAGGCCGCATCCCGGGAGGCCCCCGAGACGCAACCCCACCGCGTCCACCGGCCGGGCCCCCGGCGGACCACCAGCCGGGCCCGGCCTGAGGTCCGTGCGGCTGCCCTGCCGGGCTTCAGCCGTCCTCGTCCGCTCCCAGGACCGTCCGGCAGACGCGCCGGGCAAGCTCGGGGTCGTGGCCGCGCCGCACCAGGAAGGACATGAGGCGCCGGAACGCGACCTCCCGCGAAAGGCCCCGCAGCGAGGTTGCCCGCGTTGCCGCGAGCCTGGCCGCCCGTTCTTCCTCGTCCCCGGGGATCTCGGCCAGCACCCGGGCGATCGTCGCGCGGTCGATGCCCTTCGACGCCAGGCCCTCGGCAACCGCCCTTCGACCCGAGAGACGTCGGTCGAGCTCGTGCTCCGCGAACTCCTGCGCAAAGCGTCCGTCGTCCAGCAGGCCCACGGCCTCGAGACGATCCAGCTCCTCCGCCACCTCGGCCGGTTCGAACCCCGCGCGCCGAAGTCGCGATGCGAGTTCGTGCCGGGACCGGGGGCGAACGGCGAGCAGACCGAGCGCACGCTCGTGGAGGGATAGGGGACCCCGGGACCGCCGGCCGGCGCCTGTCGCGGCCACTGCCCTAGGACGACACGGCTCCGGTCGCCTCGCGATCCTTCGTCGCCTTGGTGGATCTCGCCGGCGGGGGGTCGTCGGTCACGGTGACGTCCACCGGTTCGTCGCCGCCCTCGAAGGAGGCGAGGCCGACGGCCTCGCGAACCCTGCGGTCGATCTCCTGGGCGACCTCGGGGTGCTCGACCAGGAACTGGCGTGCGTTCTCCCTGCCCTGCCCGATCTGGTCGCCCTCGTAGGTAAACCACGCCCCGCTCTTCCTGACGATCTCCATGTCCACCCCGACGTCGAGGAGGCTGCCCTCCTTGGAGATGCCCTTGCCGTACATGATGTCGAACTCGCACTGGCGAAACGGCGGCGCGACCTTGTTCTTCACGACCTTGACGCGTGTCCGCGAGCCGACCACGTCGGTCCCGTCCTTCAGGTTCTCGATCTTGCGCACGTCCAAGCGGACCGATGAATAGAACTTGAGCGCCCGGCCTCCCGGCGTGGTCTCCGGATTGCCGAACATTACCCCGATCTTCTCCCGAAGCTGGTTGATGAACACGGCCGTCGTCTCGAACCGCGAGAGGGAACCGTTCAGCTTGCGCATCGCCTGGGACATGAGCCGGGCCTGCAGGCCGACGTGGGAATCGCCCATCTCGCCCTCGATCTCGGCCCGGGGCACGAGCGCGGCCACCGAGTCGACCACCACGATGTCGAGCGCGCCCGAGCGCACCAGCAGGTCGCAGATCTCGAGCGCCTGCTCGCCCGAGTCGGGCTGCGACACGAGCAGCTCATCGATGTTCACCCCGAGGTTGCGGGCGTAGGTCGGATCGAGCGCGTGCTCGGCGTCGACGAACGCCGCAATACCCCCGCGACGCTGGGCCTCGGCGATCATGTGCAGACAGACCGTCGTCTTGCCCGAGCCCTCGGGACCGAACACCTCGACGATCCGGCCGCGGGGGATGCCGCCCACACCGAGCGCGATGTCGAGCGCCAGCGAGCCCGTGGGGATCACCGAGATCCCGAGGCTCGTGGGGTGCTCCCCGAGCCGCATCACCGCGCCCTTGCCGTACTGCTTCTCGATCTGCGTGAGCGCGACCTCGAGCATCTTGTCCCGATCCATCCGCGATGCCTCCTTGTGGTGACCCGGGTCCTCCCGAGACCACCCGTCCCATGCCCATCCGGCGAACGCCCCGGCGAACGCTGCGACGGGCTTCTCCCCGACACCGGTGCGCACGGTATCGCGAGGGTCTGACACGGATTACACCCCTGTGATTCGAAACCTGCAACTCGCGAGCCTAGCCGAACGTGTGTTCGAGTTCAACCACCCAGCGGAAAGCGGTCCACGGCCTCGTAGATCGGGGCCGGCCGCCGCAGGTGGCTCCGGAACAGCACGATGCGGTCCACCCGGAAGGGTTCGCTCGCCGGCGTCCGAGCCCGCACGGAGACCGCGCCCAGCTCGACCGGCGGGTCGAACCGCGCGACCGTGAGGTGGGGGGTGAACGCGCGTCGCTCCGGCGGGAACTCTGCCGCCAGCGCCCGCTCGAGCTCCGCCGCGATGGCGCTCATGCGGCCCTGCGAGTCGTCGAGGGCGGCCCAGAGCACCCGGGCCCGACGCCACGACGGGAAGGCGCCCAGGCCCTCGACCCGCGAGGAAAACGGCTCGCTCGCCCGCGCCACGCCCTCGACGGCTTCCGTGACCCATCGGAGGAGCCTCGGCCAGGTCGCCCCGAGGAACTTGAGCGTGACGTGCTGGTTCTCCGCCGGAACCCACCGCGCCCGGGGGTGGAGCTCGCGGATCGGAGCCACGGCGTCCCCCACCAGCTCGCGGACGGGCTCGGGGATCTCGAACGCCACGAACAGTCGCAGGGGCCTGGCCTCTGATCGGCCGGCGCGGTCGCGCCCCATCACACGACCCGGTCGCCCTGCGGCAGCGGCAGGCCCCGCAGGTGTCGCCGGACGAGGTCGAGCGCCGCCTGCTCGGCCCACCGACGAACCATGGATCGGTCGCCCGGAGCGCGGATCGCGCGCTGGTGCGAGACCCGAGGGTCCGCCTCGAGCGCCACCCAGACCAGCCCCGGTTCGGCCGCCCCGTGCGGCTCGGGCCCGGCCGCGCCCGTGAGCGCGACCGCCACGTCGGCCCGGAACAGCGCCCGCGCCCCGCGGGCCATCGCCTGCGCGCACTCGCGGCTCACGGGGCCCGCAGCCTCGAGCACCTCGGCCGGCACGCCGAGGACCTCGCGCTTGGACGCGGCCGAGTAGCAGACCGCCGAGCCGAGGAAGTACGCCGACGCGCCCGGAACGGACGTGATCCGGGCTGCGAGCTCCCCGCCCGTCAGGGACTCGGCGCACGCGAGCGTCCGCCGCGCGGACGCGAGCAGGCGCCCCACGACCTCCTCCAGGCTCTCCGCGTCGCTCGCGTACACGACGTCGCCGAGCCGCCGCTCCACCTCCGCGGCGATCGGCGCGATCAGCGCCTCCGCCTCCTCGCGCGTCCCCGCCTTGGCCGTCAGCCGGACCCGAACCTCCCCCCCGCCGGCGAGGAACGCGACCGTCGGGTTCGCGCTGCCGTGGAAGAGGTCGTCGACGAGCTCGGCGACCCTCGACTCCGCGATGCCGACGCAGCGGATCGCCCGCGAGGCGATCGCCGAGGGTCCCGCACGCCGCGCGAGCTCCGGGAGGACGTGGTCCACCATCATCTCCTGCATCTCCGCCGGCACGCCGGGCAGCACGTAGATCCGCGCGGACCCGACCTCGCACCGGAGCCCCGGCGCCGTCCCCCGGCGAGCGGCGATCACGCGAGCCCCCTGGGGCACGTCGGCCTGCCGGAGGTTGGACTCGGGCATCTCCCGACCGACCCGCGCGAACCGCTCCCGGATCGCCTCCTCGACCTTGGGGTCGCGAAGCAGCCGAACCCCGAGCATCGAGGCGAGCGCCTCGCGGGTGACATCGTCCTGCGTCGGGCCCAGGCCGCCGGTCGCGATCACGACGTCGGAGCGCGAGAGAGCCAGGCGGAGGGCGTCGACGATGCGCTCGACGTTGTCGCCCACGACCTGATGGTGGAGCACGTCCACCCCGATCTCGGCGAGGCGCTCGGAGATCCACCGGGCGTTCGAGTTCTCGATCTCGCCAAGAAGCAGCTCGGTGCCGATGCCTACGATCTCGGCGCGCAACGGCTCACCTGGCAGGGGGCGGCGTCTGGGCGCCGGTCTGGTAGCTGAAGGTCTTCCTCCACGGCCGGCGGGGCCGCCCGGGCGACCCGTAGTCTCGGCCGTCGACCGTGATCCTCGCGCTCGCTCCCCGGTCGAGTCGGATCGTGATCGTCGAGCGCGCCTCGAACGAACGGCTCTCTCCGGGCCGCAGCGAGAAGGTCTCGGGCGGGGCGGCGTCGATCCGTACGGTGACCTCCACATCGCGCTCGGCCAGGACCGCGACGAGGATGCCGTCGGTCGGGGGCCCGAGCAGCGGGGCCGACGTCGGCAGGCTCGCCGGCGGGGGCGCCGCCTCGCGCGTCGACAGGACCCCGAACGCCGCCGCGAGCGCCAGCACGGTGGCGGCGATCATCACCCACAGGCGGTGGTTGTCCCGCCGTCGCCGCGCCCCGACCGCCGGCGCGGTCGGCGGGAGGACGGCTCGCGGCACGGGCTCCGGATCCGCGCTGTGCCTCGCGTAACGGGAGACCAGCGCGTCCGGAGGCAAACCCAGGTAGTTGGAGTAGGACCGGAGGCACCCGCGCACGTACACGTCGCCGAGGAGCCGTTCGAAGTCCTCGTCCTCCAGCGCCTGGAGGACGTCGGCCCGGATCCGGGTATCGCGGCTGGCCTCCTCGATGCTCACCCCACGCGCCAGCCGCGCGCTCCGAAGTCTTGGGCCGACTCCCATCGTCGAACGCTGCACGACACCTCCCGGCCGCGGTCCCCGGAGTCGGGATTGTATCGGCGCGGGCTCTCCGGCGGGGCCGGCGTGGCCCGCCGCCCCCGGCTGCGGGCCGTCGACTACGCGGAGCTGGAGCGCGCGGAGCGCGACTCCTGCCACTCCTCCCAGGTGACGAGCACGTCTCGGGCCTTCGAGCCCTGGGACGGTCCGACGATCCCCCGCTCCTCGAGGAGATCCATCAGCCGACCCGCCCTCGCGAAGCCGACCTTCAGCTTGCGCTGGAGCATCGACGTGGAACCGAGCTGAGAGCGGATGACGAGCTCCGCCGCCTGCTCGAGGAGCTCCTCGTCGGCCCCGAGATCCTCCTCCCCCTCGACGGGAGGCCGACCGAGTCCCTCGACGCCGGCCGAGTACGTCGCCTCGCGCTGCGCCCGAACCCACTCGACCACCGCCTGGATCTCCTTCTCGGTCACCCACGCCGCCTGGAGACGGACCGGCTTGGACGCCGACGATGGGGCGAAGAGCATGTCGCCGTGACCCACGAGCTTCTCCGCTCCGTTCGCGTCCAAGATGACCCGCGAGTCGGCCTGGGACGACGTCATGAGCGCGATTCGACTCGGGATGTTCGCCTTGATGAGACCGGTGACGACTTCGACCGAGGGACGCTGCGTCGCCACGACGAGGTGGATGCCCACCGCGCGCGCCATCTGCGCGATTCGCACCACGCTGTCCTCGACGTCGCGGGGGGCCACCATCATCAGGTC